>NZ_NMWU01000049.1 GCF_002860355.1 Bifidobacterium margollesii | reverse complement strand
GGCCTTCGGAGCATATTCTCGTCGGATGATCGACGCCGCGGTCAGCGGTTAGGATCGCAGTGCCTGGTTTGGGATCGGTGGGTTGGGATCGATGGTTTGGGATCGATGGTTTGGAGGCTCTTCCGATTTTGGTGTGTAAGGGCCGTGCGGTTTCATTCGTTGTGTGAAAGAAAAAATGAAGAAAACCGCGCGGCTTGCCATCGAGTCTAGCGCGTTTGATGGCCGTGTCCTGCTCGGTCTCGACAAGCTGGGGTTGAATCCCGTCTGGCAGCGGCACGAGAAGGCCGGCTCGCGTGCGGGTGTGTGGCTGATCGGCTGCGAGTCCGGGGACGACACGGCACGCCGTTGCGCGCGGTGCGGTGACGCCGGACGGATCCGCTCCTCGTGGCTCCGCCGGTTGGCGCACACGCCGGTCGGCCAGCACGCCGTGCATCTGATGGTGCGGGTGCGCCGCTACGAGTGCGTGCCGTGCGCGCGCTCGTGGACGGACGACCTGACCCGCGTCGCCCCGGAGGGCAGGCGGCTGACGGAGGCGGCGGCGTGGTGGGCCGCGGCCGAGGTCGTGCTGAAGTCGAAGAGCATCCTGGCGTGCGCGCGCGACCTGCATTGCTCGTGGGGGGCCGTCAATAAGGCCGTATTGGAGAAGGGCATGGAGACGCTGGTCGGCGACCCGCATCGCCTGGACGGGGTCGAGACGGTCGGCGTGGACGAGCACGTGTGGCGGCGCACCCGGCACGGCAACAGGTACGTGACCGTCATCGTCGACCTGACCCCCAGGAGGCACGGCCGGCCGGCCCGCCTCCTGGACATGGTCGAGGGCAGGAGCGAGAAGGCGTTCGCCCGGTGGCTCGCCGAACGCACCCAGGCGTTCCGCGACGCGGTGAAGGTGGTCGCGATGGACGCGTTCGCCGGATACAAGAAGGCCGCCCGCCGCGAGATCCCCCACGCCGTGGAGGTATTGGACCCGTTCCACGTCGTCAGACTCGCGGGCGACAAGCTCACCGCCGTGCGATGCCGGCTCCAGCGCGAGCGGACCGGCCGGCGCGGCACCAAGGACGACCCGTTGTACAAAGGCAGGCGCGTGCTGCTGAAGACCGAGGCCTTGAGGACCGACAAACAGCGGGAGCGCGCCGCCCGCCTGCTCGACGACCCCGCCAACGTCGCGTTGAGGCTCGCGCACGGCGCCTACCAGAGGATCATCCGCTGCTACGCGCAGGAAGACCGCAAACGGGGACGCGGCATGATGGCCGAGCTCATCGAGGCGCTCAACGCCAGGGGAGCCGCGCCCGGATGCCCCGAACTCGCCGTCTTGGGCCGTACTCTGAAACGCCGCATGGGCGACGTCCTCGCGTTCTTCGACCGGGAGCACAGCGCCAACGGGCCCACCGAGGCCATCAACGGCAGACTCGAGACCCTACGCGGCATCGCCCTCGGCTTCCGCAACCTCGACAACTACATCACCCGCAGCCTCCTGCACGCCGGAGGCTTCAGACACACCATCCAGACCCACCTATGACACACGCCCCTTACACACCAAAATCGGAAGAGCCGGTTTGGAACCGGTGAGTTAGGACCGATGTCCGGGTGAGGATCAGGAGGATCAATGTCTGCGCAGCAACGAGATGAACATCTGGTCGGTGTCATGCAGATGGCTGAACAGCTGCACGTCGCCGGCCGTCCGCGGCAACGGCAGATCGGGGTTGATCCTCGCCAGCACGGCCGTGGCGTCCAACCGTTCGGCATCTTCGCGTGACGAGATCACCGCGTCCACGATTCGCCTCGTTTCGCCGAGCGCCGGCGAACAGGTGACGTAGGCGACGACGCCACCGGGACGAACCGCATCCAACGCGCTGTTCAGCAGGCCGCGCTGTATCTCGGCCAGCGAGGAGATATCCTCAGGTCGCTTGCGCCAACGTGCCTCGGGGCGTCTTCTCAGTGATCCGAGTCCGGAGCATGGGGCGTCCACCAGAATCCGATCGAAGGTTGATGCGAACCGTTCGCCCAGTTGCCGGCCGTCGCATTCCAGCACTTCGTCCACCGTGCCTTCGGCGAGTCCGGCGACGTTGCGTCGTACCAGTTCGGCACGATGGTGACTGGGCTCGTTCGCGGTGAGCACGGCCCCACGCCCGGACGCGAGCGCACCCAGCAACGCGGTTTTGCCGCCCGGCCCGGCGCACATGTCCAACCAGCGCCGATCACCGTCGCCGTGATCACCGTCGCCCGGCCGATCGCCGTTGCCGTCCGCGTCCATGGGGGCGTGGGCGAGCGCCAGCGCCGCCAGCTGGCTGCCCTCATCCTCCACGCCGACCTGTCCGGCGTGGACAGCCGGCAGCAGTTCGGGATTGACGCCGTGGACGCGCAATGCGTACGGGCTCCACAGGCCCTTCCGGTATTCGGATCGTTTCGGCAGCTGGTCGATCAGTTCGTCCATGTCGATCAGACCGGGACGGGCCACGAGCGTGACGGGCGGTGTCGCGTTGTCCGAGGCAAGCATCCGAGGCAATGCGTCGGTATCGTCGGCGTATCCGGCGGCACGCCAGGCGGCATCCAGCTCGTTTACGATCCATTCGGGGTGGGAGTATCGTACGGCGAGTCTGGCGGCGGTTTGCTCACGAGGCACCCGGGAGACCACCAGGGATTCCCACTCCTGTCGGTCGCGATCCGATACTCGGCGCATCACCGCGTTGACGAAGCCGGCCCTCCCCCTGCCATACAGCCGGCGGGCGAGCTCCACGGTCTCTCCGACCGCGGCGTGGGCGGGAACGTCCATGAACAGCGTCTGATACGCTCCCAGTCTCAGTACGGTGAGCAGACCGGGATCGATGTCGTCCCGCCCTCGTTTCGCCGCGGCCGTCACCACGGCGTCGAGCAGTCCTCGCCAGCGTTGCGTGCCGTATACCAGTTCGGTGACGAAGCCTGCGTCCGACCCGCTCATCTGCGCGGCGGACAATGTTTTTGGTAGCAGTAGGTTGGAGAATCCGTCCTGCTCATCGATGCGCATGGTTGTTTCGAAGGCCACGCGGCGAGGGTCCGCACGTTGCAGGTTCACGCGATGCCGGTTCGGACGCGAGGTATGCCCGGTATGCTCGCCGTTGCCCGAGGCGCCTGCGGCTGCCTGCGATCGAGTCTGCCTGGGTTCATGCCCCTGCGCGGCGCGATTGCGTCCTTTGGGATTGGATCGGCGTCCCGATGCCGAGCCCGAACGGCTTTCAGCCAAGATACGCCCCCTCGCCTAGACGGGCGCCGCGAGCCCAGTCGGCGGCACGCATGGCCTTCTTGCCTTGTGCCTTGACTTCGATCAGTTCCAATGCTCCGGTGGCGGTGCCCACCCACACGTTTTTCTTGCCGACCGCCAGCACGCCCGGCTTCAGTTCGGCAGGCACACGCGGATCGTCGCCGGTGGCCGGCCGTGCCGCAAGCACATGCAGACTGATCGGCTTGTTGGCCTCATCGGCGTGCAGCCACGCCCAAGCCCCCGGTTCGGGAGTGCAGGCGCGGATCTGACGGTCGACCGCGTCCAACGCCGAATGGAAGTCCACATGAGCGTCATCGGTGCGGATCTTGTCGGCGATGGTCACACCGTCCTGCGGCTGAGGTACGGGGGCGGCGGTGCCGTCGGCCACGGCGAGCATGGCCTCGACCAGCAGCGGGGCTCCGAGCTCGGCCATGCGTCCCAGCAGTTCGCCGGAGGTTTCATGCTCGCCGATCGCGTTGCTTGATTGCAGCAGGATCGGCCCCTCGTCCATGCCTTTGGTGATGCGGAACACCGTGGATCCGGTTTCAGGCTGCCCTGCCCATACCGCGCGCTGGGCCGGCGCCGCGCCACGCCACTGAGGCAGACGGGAGAAGTGCAGGTTGTACCAGCCTTTCGGCAGGGCGTCAAGCACGGCGACGGAGAGGATCCTGCCGTAGGCCACCACGGCTGCCGCCTCGATGTTCAACTCCTTGAGCCGGTCCGGGAAGCCTTCGGCACGCGGATCGTCGTCGATCACCTCGATGCCCAGTTCACCGGCCGCCATCTTCACCGGACTGGGAGTCATCCTGCGACCGCGACCTTTGGGCGCATCGGGACGCGTGAGCACGGCCGCGACCTCAAGTCCGTCGGTCGCGGCCAGCGCCTTCAACGAAGGTACGGCAACATCGGGGGTACCGGCAAACAGAATTCGCATATACTTCGAAAACCTTCCTTGTTCCTTACTTCGGATTGTTCGCGCTTCGTGCGGCTTCGCACCGCCGTTACGGCGCTACTGCCGTGCGGCGGGAATGTTCACCCCGGCGTCGACGAGCAGCTGACGCAACGCGACCGGACTGGTGAACTGCACACCGCGAATGCCCACCGCATTGCCGCCGGCCACGTTCTCGGACTTGTCGTCCACGAACAGCGTGGTGTCGGCGCTGATGCCGAACTCGCGCAACGCATGTTCGAAGATGTCGGCATGGGGTTTGCGCATGTGGATCGGGCCGGAAATCACCTTGCCGTCGAGCATATGCAGGATGCGGAACTGGTCATAGGCTGCGGGGAACAGCTCGCCGGACCAGTTCGAAAGCCCCCATACGCCGACGCCGGCCTCCTTCAGGTCGGCCACCAGTCTGCGGGCGCCGGGCACCACGCCGGCCAGCGAATCCTCGAAATTGTCGAAGTAGTAGCGGAACACCTCGGCCCAGCGTTCACCGTGCGTCCGCCGCGCCCAGTCCACAGCCTCGTCGAGGGTGGCGCCGCCATCGGTGAGATTGCACACATCGTAGAATCCCGACTGCTCGTTGTCGAGGAACTTGTCGATGGTCTTCTGCGAGTAGCGGCTGATCAGTGCGTCGGCCGGATGCCAGTACACCAGCACATTGCCGAAGTCGAAGATCACGTTGTCGATCGGCTTGCCCGCCGCATTCGCCGCCGCGCCTTCGGCGATGATGACGTCCTGTTCCATATCCGGCTGATCCGGCCAACCCTTCATGGCATTCCTTTCGCGTGAACGTTCCAAACTGCCGTATCCATCGAAACACGCAATCCGGACGAATCGGACCGTCCTGATCATCACAGCCGCTACAGTACGTCCTTCGGATTGATCTTGAACCGCAGCTCCCCCGGTTCCCTACCGGCCACATGCGTGCACACGGCGACCCGCAGACGCTTCGCCAGCTCCGCGGACCGTCGCCACGGCACGCGAACGATGGCCCGTACACGGTCCTGAGAACCTTCCAATGTGCGGTTGAGTCCAAGCTCGGGGGCGATTGGCACCGGGCCGAGCACCGCGGGCCATTCCATGTCCTCGTCCGTATCGCCGGCATCGTCCGTATCGCCGACGTCGTCCGCGCGATCCGTATCGTCGATCTTCAGCACGGCCAAGTCCCCGGTAAGCGCTCCGATGCGGTCGAGGGCCGTCATCACCGCCCGACGATCGCCCCACACCGACGCCGCACCCACCGTGGGCGGCAGCACCGTCTCCTCACGCTCCTCCACTTCACGCGCGGCGAGAATCCGTGGATCCCAGACCACCAGGGAATGAGCGAGAGCCGGATCGGCCTCCCCGACCAGCAGCACCTGCCCTCCTCTGGTTCGAGGCGCACACAGCGCCGCGGCACGCATCCACGCGGTCAGCGCGTCGATTCGGGCGTCGATGCCCAGCGCATACAGGCTGGTCCAGGCGTCAAGGATCACCACCGCCTGATATGTGCTGGACAGGCCCGCGGCTTCGCCTCCCGGAGCGGGACGCATGGGAACGACACGCGGCTCGGCACCCGGAGTGGCGATCACGATCTGCGGCTTGCCGGCCACATCCTCGATGATGCCTCTCGGCTGGTTCGGCGTGGACACCATGATCGGCACGCCGTGAAACAGGCCCTGCAGTTCCCGCAGCGTGCCTTCGGCGTCCACCCGCACCGCGCGCATCCGGTCGCACCCGCATTCCCGACACGTCCAGTGCACGGCCGCGTAGCCGCACCAGCGGCATTGCGCGGCGGAGTCCGGCATCTGAAGCAGAGGTCCCGCGCATCTGGAGCATCGCGCCTGACGCCGGCATTTCGCGCAGGCGAGTACCGTGCCGCTGCCGCGGTACGGTACCGAAAGCAGCACCGGCCCGGTTTTCAACGCCCGGTTGATCACGCTCACCGCGGTATGCGGCACTCTTGCGCCGATCGCGGGATCGGCCAGCCGGGAAAGCTCCTCGCGGTTCAGCCATCGCGTCCACGGCGTCGCATCCTTGGCGACCGCCGACAGTGCGTGCAGTTGTATCGCATGTCGTTCATGCTCGACCTGCCATTGGCTGAGCGGGCTGCGTGCGTGTCCGGCCGCGATGAACACGCCGCCATGCTCTCCGGCCCGAAGCTGCAGCACGTCGCGCGCGTTGGCGTAGGGCATCAGTCCGTCGGCGTTCTGGTAGGCGGAGTCGTCGACGATGGCGAACAGGGCCGGCCCCTCCACCGGCGCGTACATGGCCGCACGGACTCCGATCACGCATCGCACGGCTCCCGTAGCGACGGCCATATACGAACGGTAGCGCAGTTCGGGGGGCATCGACGCTTCAAGCGTCGCCACGTCTCCGGACCACACGCCGTTGCCGGCCGCGGAAGGCGCGAAGGGCTTCAAGCCATAGGCGGCGAGTGACCGTGCCATGTCGGCGACATGCCGCATGTCGGGCAACACCACGACGGCTGATCTGCCGATCATCAGCGCATGGGCCACGGCCCACGCGAGATCCTTGGCCCAGAGTCTGGGACCTGGCAGATTGTCCCACACCACGTTCGCGTAGGTCTTCGAATTCAGCGCGTCCCGCAGTTCGCGGGCACCGGCGTAGCTGGATTCGATGCGGGCGAATCCTTTGAGATCGGGATCGGCGAGCATGGCCGACAGCTCCTCGCTGCGCCGCTTCAGACTCTTGTCGCCCGCGACGTACTCCCGGTCCACCTTGGCGCTGCGCGGGGGAACGGCGACGCGCAGGATGTTCGCCACGGTACCGCCGAACATGTCGGCGATGCGGGTCACGTCCTCGCGCATTCGCTTCGACAGCACCACGCGCGGGGAGATCACCCGTTCCAGAAACCGCAACGAGGAGCTGGGGGTGTCGCTGTGCTCGGCACGCTCCCAGATGAATCCGTCGAGCAGCTTATGGCCGAACCGCACCCGCACCCGCACGCCGGGCTGCGCGGCTTCGGACGACTTCTCGTCGACGAGATAGTCGAAGGTACGCCCCAGATGCGTGGCCTGCACGTCGATCATCACACGGGCGATGGGCATACGGGCGGCCGGGATCTTCTCCGCCGGCGTCCGACGACGTCGTTTGCGGGGCGCCAACCCGTCCAGCGCCAACTGCTCCGCCCTGTTGTTCATCCCTATAACGTACCCCGCCCTCATCCCAAGCGGAATATGTCTGACGATGAGGGCGGGGTATGGTCATACGGCCGTGGACGATCAGATGGCGGCCTTGAGCTCTTCGACCTTGTTGGTCTTCTCCCACGGGAATTCCACGTCCTTGCGACCGAAGTGGCCGTAGGCGGCGGTCTTCTCGTAGATCGGGCGCAGCAGATCCAGCTCGTCGATGATGGCGGCCGGACGCAGGTCGAACACCTTGCGTACCGCGGCGACGATCTGATCGCGGGTCACGCCGATCTCGGAGTTGAAGGTCTCCACGTTGATGCTCACCGGGTCGGCCACGCCGATAGCGTAGGCCACCTGCACCTCAATGCGATGGGCCAGACCGGCGGCCACCACGTTCTTGGCCACCCAGCGGGCCGCGTAGGCGGCGGAACGATCGACCTTCGAGGGGTCCTTGCCGGAGAATGCGCCACCGCCATGATGGGCGGCACCGCCATAGGTGTCGACGATGATCTTGCGGCCGGTCAGACCGGCGTCGGCCGCGGGACCGCCGAGGATGAACGAACCGGTGGGGTTCACCAGCACGCGGAAGTCGTCGTGCTTCACGCCTTCGGGCAGTTCGGCGTCCAGCACCGGCTTGATCACATGCTCGGTCAGGTGTTCCTTCAGCCAAGCCTGATCGACTTCGGGGTCGTGCTGGGTGGAGACGAGCACAGTGTCCACGCGAAGCGGATTGCGCTTGTCGTCGTATTCGATGGTGACCTGGGTTTTGCCATCGGGACGCAGATGCGGCACTTCGCCGCTCTTGCGCACCTCGGTCAGCCGGTAGGCCAGACGGTGGGCGAGCGTGATCGGCAGCGGCATGAGCACGTCGGTTTCGTCGGAGGCGTAGCCGAACATCACGCCCTGATCGCCGGCTCCCTGCGCCTCGTACCGCTCCTCGCGGGAGGCTTCGGACTCCTGTTCGGCGTTGAGTCGGGAGACTCCCTGATTGATTTCGGCGCTCTGCTCGCCGATGGAGACGAGCACACCGCACGAATCGGCGTCAAGACCGATTTTGGAGCTGGTGTAGCCGATGCGGTGCAGGGTCTTGCGCACCACATGCTGAATGTCGACGTAGCCGTTGCTGGAGACTTCGCCGAACACGAAGAACTGACCCTTGGTGGCGCTGGTTTCGACGGCCACGTGGGAGTGCGGATCCTGGGCGAGCATATCGTCCAGCACGGCATCGGAGATCTGATCGCAGACCTTGTCGGGGTGGCCTTCGGTCACCGATTCCGCGGTGATGAGACGCGGTTCACTCATGACATACCTCTTCTGGTTGCTTGTACTTGGTCTTCGGACGAGCGCCCTATCAGGTATCAGGCCCTGTGGTCGAAGAGATTGCTGTTGCTGTGTTCTGTTATCGGCTATGCCGTATCCGGCGTGATCGCCCGACCGATCGGACCCGGTCGGTCAGACTCGATCGGTCGGGCGTGACCGGTCGGGTGCCGTGCGCGGACATACCGGCATATGTAGGAAAGGCCCGTTGCCAACCGGTTCGGTGTGGCACGAGCCTTCACTGATGTACAGTTCTATCCGATTCCGTCCGCGTATTCAATGCGATGTTCGCTTTCGGCGACACAATTCGATAACGATTGGAGCAATGACGCCGCCCGATGCCGTTGCCGGATACGGACGATGCGAATACCGCGAACGTTGCGAACGGATCAGTTGCCTTCGTTGACGTCGTCCTCGCCGAGGGTCTCCTCAAGCAGACCCTCGTTGATTTCGCGGAACGCGATGGACAGCGGCTTCTCCTGATTCTGGTATTCAACCAACGGACCGACGTTCTGCAGCAGACCTTCGTTGAGCTGGGTGAAGTAGGAGTTGATCTGTCGGGCGCGCTTGGCGGCGAAGATGGCGAGCGCGTACTTGGAATCCGCGTGCTGCATCAGATCGTCGATAGGAGGATTAGCGAGTCCCTGAGGTTCGGGGCTGGTGCCGAGTGCCATGGTGATGTTCTCCCAACATGTAAGACTTTAAGGAATTCCTTCAATCCGCAGTTAGTATAGTCAGGCGTAAGGACACGCTGGGCGGTATGTTCGAAGCACCACCGAACACGCAGTCCCCCTACCACCGCAAATGTGAACAAAACGGAAATTCCACTATTCGGCTATTGACAAATGTCGTGTCCTCCATAAGGGATTGAATAGAGGCATGACTGAAATGCGATCTGCAAAACTCATGAACGGTCGCGTCTTCGCGGGCGCGCGAGCACTGTATCGAGCCGCCGGCGTCGACGGCAAGGATTTCGGCAAGCCGATCGTGGCCATCGCCAATTCCTTCGATGAATTCCTTCCCGGCCACGTTCACCTCAACAAGGTCGGCCGCATCGTTTCCGAGGCCATCAAGGAGGCCGGCGGCATCCCCCGCGAGTTCAACACGATGGCCGTGGACGACGGCATCGCCATGGGCCACACCGGCATGCTGTACTCCCTGCCTTCGCGCGACATCATCGCCGACACCGTTGAATATCAGGTGAACGCGCACTGCGCCGACGCCCTGATCTGCATCCCGAACTGCGATAAGGTCGTCCCCGGCATGCTGATGGCCGCGCTGCGACTGAACATCCCCACGATCTTCGTTTCCGGCGGCCCGATGGAGGCCGGCACCACCACGCTGGCCGATGGCACCGTGAAGAAGAACACCGATCTGATTTCGGTGATGTACGCCTCAGCCGACGACAACGTGACCGAAGAGGATCTGCTCAACTACGAGAAGACCGTCTGCCCCACCTGCGGTTCCTGCGCCGGCATGTTCACCGCCAATTCGATGAACTGCCTCACCGAGGCCATCGGTCTGGCGCTGCCGGGCAACGGCACTATCCTCGCCTCGCACGGCTTCCGTAAGGAGCTGTTCCGCAAGGCCGCCCGCGAGATCGTGCACATCGCCAACCGCTACTATCACGAGAACGATGATTCGGTGCTGCCTCGCTCCATCGCCACCAAGCATGCGTTCGAGAACGCCATGACCATGGACGTGGCCATGGGCGGTTCCACGAACACCGTGCTGCACATCCTTGCGATGGCCCAGTCGGCCGACGTGGACTTCACGCTGGACGACATCGAACGCATCTCGCACACCGTGCCGTGTATCTGCAAGGCCAGTCCGTCTGGCAAGTGGGAGATCTCCGATGTGCATCGTGCTGGCGGCATCACCGGTATTCTCGGCGAGCTTGATCGCGCCGGCAAGCTGCATCGTGACGTGCATTCCGTGGATTACCCGTCGCTGGAGGCCAAGCTCGACGCCTGGGACATCATGCGTCCCACCTGCACCGAGGAAGCCAAGACGCTGTTCCATGCGGCTCCGGGCCACATCATCTCCCCCGAACCGTGGACGCATGAGACGCTGTTCGATTCGCTCGACACCGATCGCGTGAACGGTGCGATCCACGACATCAACCATCCGGAGATCCATGAGGGTGGTCTTGCCGTCCTGCGTGGCAACCTCGCTCCTGACGGCTGCGTGGTGAAGACCGCCGGCGTGCCGGAGGAGATCTGGAAGTTCCGTGGCCCGGCGCTGGTGGTTGAATCCCAGGAGCAGGCCATCGAGGTGATTCTCAACGATACGCTGAAGCCCGGCATGGCTCTGGTGATCCGCTACGAAGGCCCGAAAGGCGGCCCGGGTATGCAGGAGATGCTGTATCCGACGTCGTTCGTCAAGGGCAAGGGCATCGGCAAGCAGGTGGCCATGCTCACCGACGGCCGCTATTCCGGCGGTTCCTCCGGTCTGGCGATCGGCCATATCGCCCCCGAGGCGGCCAACAAGGGTCCGATCGCACTGATCAGGAACGGCGACATCATCAACATCGACATCGAGAACCGTGCGGTGAACGTGGAGCTTTCCGATGAGGAGCTGGCTCAGCGTCGTGCCGAGCTTGAGGCCGGGGATGGTTATGTGGCTCACCGTGACCGCAAGGTTTCGCAGGCTCTGAAGGCGTATGCGGCATTCGCCCGCAGTGCCGACAAGGGTGCGACGAGGGATCCCGAGCTCATCGACAAGCTTTCCGGTCTCGCCTGATCGTCAGACTGACCGAAACGGCCGACCGATACGATAATGGCCCGCACGTCATCTCGGCGTGCGGGCCATTATCGTATTCACATACGTCGAACCGGCCAACGTGCCGTGACTCCCAATCCGAATCGGCAGGTAATGCGTGCGGCATCGGTGCGATGGACGGCGAAGGCGTATTCACATACGTCAAGCCGGCCAACGTGCCGATCACACCAACCCGAATCGGCAGGTAATGCGTGCGGCATCGGTGCGATGGACGGCGAAGGCGTATTCACATACGTCAAGCCGGCCAACGTGCCGATCAC
>NZ_NMWU01000048.1 GCF_002860355.1 Bifidobacterium margollesii | reverse complement strand
GATGCATTTGAGAAACATGGCGGTGCCGATGGTGAACGTCTTGCCGATCTGACGGCAGCTGGAGACCACGGTGCCGCCCTCGCCGCACGCGTACCGGCCGTCCCGCCTGCGGGCGAACAGGAGGTAGAGCAGGCCCTGCTGCCACGGGTCGTACCGGATGCCCGCCTTGACGGCGACCCTGTTGAGCCGGGTGAAGTCGGAGGAGACGATGCCCGACGGCTGGACGAGGTGGGCAGCGATCTCAGACAACCGACGCTCCGGCATCCGCATCCACCCCCTCCAGCGGCTCGTCGTCGAGATCGAGCAGCGGGTCACCGCCGCTCAGATCGTCCAGTTCGCGGCACACGGCGATCAGCTGCCGGCTGATCGCGGGCAGCGCGTTCGCGGGCGTGCCCGGATCGTCCAATGCGGCCTGCAGGCGGTCGCGGTTGTGCCGCAGCACGTCCTCGATCTTGCCGTCCATCATCCGCTCGAACTCACGACCCGTCAGCGGCGCCGGCCTGCGCGCCGGCTTGGCTGCGGACTTCGCCGAGGGCCGGGCCGTCCCGTCTCCGTGCTGGCGGGCGCGCTGCGCGGCCTTCCGGCACGCGGCTCCGCAGTACCTAGCGGTGGAACGCATGTTCACAGGCAGAGGAGCACCACAATGAGCGCATGTACGCATCCGTGACACCTCCAATCTGCCGTGACATGTCACGGATGGAAACCGTGGGGAGATATCGGCCCTGCGCCCGAGGTGGCCGGAAGGGCCGGGGCGGGGGTGCCTCCCCCTGGGTTCACCAGTCGCCGCTGGTCGTCAGGGGCAGCGACGTGGCGTTTGGTGTTGGTCTGCGGTCGAGTTGGGCGCGTGCCCACTCGTCGCCCTTGTTGCTCTTCAATCGGTTGCAGCGTCGGTGCACGAGACGGCAGTTCGCGAAGCTCAATGGGTCGCCGCCGCGCGACACCGGGACGAGCTCGTCCACCTCCGCGCTCATCGGGTGCGGGGTGCGCAGGGTCTTGTCCACGGGCCGGCCGCAGATCGCGCACGTGTCGTAGGCGGCGAGCACGCGCCTGCGCAGCCGGTCCCGTCGCCAGCCGTTGGCGCGTCGCGGATTGCCTCGGCTCATGTCCTCGCCTCCTGAATGTCTGGGATCGTTGGGATTCCCGGCGTGTCGCGGTGTCTCGACTTGTATATCTATAGTTATTGTGTTACTATAGATATGTCGGCAGGGAAGACCGACGACAACTCAAGAGCGAAAGGAGGAAGCGGGATGCGTCCCGATCTGATCGCCGCGATAGCGGCGATCATTTCCGCAACGGCCGATCTCGGCGGGTTGATCCTGCTGCTGATCGAGCACCGCGAGGAACGTCATCCAAAGCACGAGCCGAAGCACAAGAGGAGGTAGCAGAAAGGGGGATTCCGAGCGACCCAACCGCCCAGAATCCCCTCCTCCAAGCATCCCGCAAAACACCATGAAACACAAACTGCTCACATCGATCGCCGGCCTCGGGTTCTCCCTCGCGGCCGGAGCCAGCGCCTTCGCCGGGTTCGCGCCGTGGATCACCGCGCTGCTGGCGCTATGCGCCGGTCTCGACTGCCTCAGGCTCGGACTGTTCGGCTGCCGTGATGACTGAGCGTTATCTCGGCGTCAAGCAGGTCGCCGAACGTCTCGGCATCACCAGCGGCGGCCTGCTCAACCTCAGGCTGCCCGAACCCGACGTGATGATCGGCCGCACCCGCGGCTGGAAGCCGGAGACGATCGACGAGTGGAACGCGAAGCGTCCCGGCCGAGGCGTCGGCGGCGGCAGGCCACGCAAACGCAAGACCGACGACTAGGCACGGACGACGCCCCTCGGGTCACATTCGCGGGGCGTCGCTTCCGTTTTGGTGGCTTGGGTGGTATTCGAAGCCGCGGACCAGTGGCGGTGTCTGCTGGTCGCCGCGCCTCTCGGCGGGGCCCTTTCGTCCTCTCGGGCACGCAAGCCTTGGCGGGAGGACATGATTCGCGGCGGGGTTGGAATCCACCGCGCCCGGCCGGGTAGCCTCCCATGAGATGGCCGGATATGCGAAGACCCCGGAGGATCACCTTCCGGGGTCTCACACTAATCTCGATACGAAGTATACCACGGAGCGGATTCAGTCAATGTTTCCAACGGTTCCCACTTTTGTCTAACAGCTTGACACACTCTGTCTAATCTAATAGACTGATTATATGACGAAGCGCAAGGACATCATCAAACGAATCAGGGCCGAAGCCCGAAAACAAGGCATCGACTTCACGCAGGCAGCACGCAAGGGCGGCAACCACGACATCTACCTGCTCGACGGCCTGATGATCCCACCGCCTCGCCACAACGAGATACCCGAACCAACCACTCGCGGCATCTACCGCGAATGCGAAGACAAACTCGGAAAGGACTGGTGGAAATGAGCAACCAACCATACACCGTCGACGTCACACCGGACGGCAAATACTGGTGCATCGACGTGCCCGCCGTCAAGCGAGTGACCATGGCCACGTCCATCAAGGAGATCGACGTCATGGCCAAGGACCTCATCGAGATCATGACCGGGGAAAAAGATCCGGCCATCAACGTCGTCATGCACCTGCCCGAGGCCGTGGAGGAATCCATTCGCCTACGCAAGGCGGCGGAACAGGCGGCGGAACGATCCCGCGCCAAGCAGCGGGAGGCGGTGCTGTCGCTGCATGGCATGGGCATGCCGTTCCGTGAGATCGGCGCGCTGCTGGGCATCTCCCACCAGCGTGCACACCAGCTCGTCAACGCCTAGAGGCCATCGCCATGGCGAGAACCTCCCGGATCGAGAACTCGTAGTATCCGTCGCCGACCGGCGTGGTGCTGGGCAGCTTCCCGCGGTTAACCCAGTTGCTGACTTGTTTGCGGCTGATCCGGTACCCGTATTCCTCCCGTAGCCATTCGGAGAGTCCTGCGGGCGTGCGGGTGAGATGATACCGGTCGGCCGTCTCGGCCGTTTGCGAGCGCAGCGCGTCGGCGTCCACGATGCTGCCGCATTCGGGGCATCGGCGCAGGCTCTCCCCGCTCGCGGCGGTGATCTCCGTGCCGCAGGCGGGACATGGGCCGATGATCCTCCGGGTGCGGGGCCTGCGGTCCACGACGGGCGTGAGCCGTTCCACGGCATGCTCGACCCTGTGGAGGCTGCGTCCGGCGTCGGCGGACCGGCACAGCAGGTCGAGCCGGACGATCATGCGGCGGATGAGGCGTGGCCACCGGTCGAGCCATGTGAACCCGGCCGTCACGCACACGTCCTGCAGCATGTTCTCGGTCTCGTCGATCAGATCCTGCGCGTGCAGATCCAGCGGCGTCGGCGCGTCGGCCTTCGCGGCACGTCCGGCGCGTTCGGCGAGCCGGTATTCGCGGCGGGTGATCTGGTCGAGCAGCGGCAGGATGCGGCGCAGCCGGTCGAGGCCCTTCGCGTACCGCGCACGGCATGCCTGGCATAGCGTCCATGGTTCACGCGTCTCGGTTTCGCCGCAATACTGGCATTGGCTCATGGTGTTTCCCCTCCACGACGTCGGCTATGATGGGTGACTGCCGGTCACGCCCTTCGCTCTTCGTGCGGAGGGCTTTCTCATGCGCCGCCGGCGAGCGCGGTGTGGTGTTGTTTCATGGGGTTTCCTTCGTTGGCAGGTGTTGGATGAGGTCCTGTCGCAGTCGGGTTCGGATCATGGGGTCGGTGTGGGATCGCATGTCGGCGATGAGGCGGCGGGTTTCGGGGTCGGTCATGTCCACGGGGTTCGGCTGGTTGGTATGCCTGATGCTGCTGGCGCAGGCGTCGCATATCGGGTCCCGTGTGGGGAACATGGCGTTTTCGGCTCCGCACAGGCGGCAGGTGCCGATCCATGTGTCGCGGCGGCCGGCGAGCCAGTCCGAGCAGCGGAAGCATAGTGGGTGTTCGATGGTGCGGAGTCGGCCGTACCGGCCGCACATGGCGCAGAAGCCGTTGTGTTTGGCGGTGGTCATGATTCCGTCGTCCTCGTGTCGATGAACCGGATCATGAAGTGGCAGGCGATGCGTGATCCCTCCATCTGGGCGGCGAGCACGTTGTCTCCGAGTTCCCATGCTCCGTCCCGTGCGGCCGCGAACTCGGCCTCGTCCGTGGTCAGCCGGCCGCGGATCTCCTCAACGGTGAGCCTCATGATTCCTCCTCGTGTCCGGTGAGTCTGCCGGCGATGGCGAGCAGGTCCTCCATGTCGGCCTCGTCGACGTCGTTGACGCTGGGCGTGAGGGTGAGGTCGAGACCGTCGAGGGCTGTGGCGAGATCGTCGGCGAGGCGCTGGCGGTCCCGGTCGGGCCGGCTGGAGGCGAGGTTCTCGATCCGCACGTGCTTCCAGCCGGCGGTTTCGAGGCGGCGCACGGCCTCGTCGATGGTGGTGTCCTGCATGTCCTTGGCGGTGAAGGTGACGGTGATCCGGTCACTCATCGGGATCCTCCTCGCGCGGCATGTCCTCCATGCCGACCTCTCCGGGCCGGTAGTGGCGCAGGCCTCGTGCCGTGGCCTCGAGGAGACTCGCGAACCTCACGCGGCTCTTCTCGTCGAGGTCGCTGTTGACGCACAGGTCGGCGAGCTTGTCGTCCGATCGCAGGTGCATGACGGCGATGGTGCTGCATCCGATCGTGTCGGGGTAGGCGAACTGGATGACGAGGTTGCACGATCGGCCGGTCAGGTCCATCATGCGGCCGTCCGCGAGCAGTGCGATCGGCATGTCCGTGCCCGGCTCCCGGCGCGTGTTGTTGTTCTTCCTGGTTGTCATGATTCCTCCTCATCGGTTGTGGCGTATCGGCGGATGACGCCCGACGCCTGATCCTCCAGCAGCGGACTGATATCGGTCTCAAGACCGAACCGCTCATAGACGATGTCAGCGAGCGCGTCGAGGTTCTCCCGGTCGACCGGTATGTCGGTGTCGGCGAACAGGGGGATGGCGGAGCGGATCGCGTGCCGCAGGCCGGTGCGGGTGAAGATTCTGGCGGTGTCGTTCATGCTGCGGTTTCCTTTCGGTGCGAGGCCGGGCGGGCGGCCATGTACTCCTGGTATTCGGCGATGTCCCGGTCGAGGCAGTCGTCGGCCCGGTGCGATCCCGGCTCATGCGCGCCGTAGGGGTCACCGCCCTCGGCCAGCTGGAGGAGGCGCAGCGTGCTCATATCCAGTTTGCGGTAGGACACGTGGCGCAGTGCGCTCGCGGTTTGCGGCATGGCTGTGAGTGCTTGGAGGTCGAAGTCGGGGTTGGTGCCGGCTGGGTGGAGGGTGTATTGGGTGGCGTGGCGTCGGATGAAGTCGGCGGCCTGGTCGAGGCTTTCGGCTGGTGTGTGGTTGTTGCTGGCGGTGAGGCATTCGTGGAGGAGGTGGTTGTCGGTGTGCATGCGGATGGCGGTGAGTTGGGTTGGGGGTGTGGATGATGATGCGTGATCTGGGGATGGTGACGGTCAGGCCGTCGATGGGTTGGCCCTGCATGGTGGTGATGCGCAGGCCGATTTCGAGCAGCTGCATGGTGGCGGGGTTGGTGTCGGTGGTTTCGACGTCGACCCATAGGAGCATGTCGGGATGGTTCATGATCGGTTCCTTTCGGTGTCGTGGTGTTCGCGCGGATAGTCGAACATTTGTCCGGTGTTGTCGAGGAGTCGCCATCTGCCGTCATGGTCGAGCAGGGGGCTTGCCTCGGGGTCGGGTTCCCATGAGTGCATGAGCCAGCCGTTGCGGTAGGCGTGGGCCGGGTTGGCGTGGACCTGTCCGTGGCATCCGGTGGTGCCGGTGCCGCACAGCAGGATCAGGTTCGCGGGCTCATGCAGTCCCGGGAACGGGGGCGAGCGCCCGGCTGAAGTCCTTGGACCGGTCGGACTGTTCGTGCCCGTCCTTGTCGCCGGCTCCAGCAGTGTCTCCTGTTTCGGTGCCGGAGCCGCCTGTATCGGCTCCGGCGTCGATGGTCATGACGCGATGGAGGTAGGACAACCTGTTGCGGAACATGGGTTACTCCTTGTGGATTGGTTGAATCGCACGGTTAACGACGCGGCGTGCGGGGTCCGCGATACGTAGTGGATGCAGGATTCGAACCTGCGAGGCAATAAGCAACCGAGTTACAGTCGGCCCCAATCGACCACTCTGGCAATCCACCCCGGGTTCTAAATAGAAGCGCAACACCTGTCTAAGGTTGGAAGTGTTCAAGTCCACAACCGAAGAGAAAGTGCTGCGCCCATGACGAAAGTGTATTCCCACCTGTCGGCCGAGGAACGAGTCCGGATCGACGAACTGAGGAACCGAGAGGGGCTCGGCGTGCGCCAGATCGCCCTGAGGATCGGCCGGGACAAGTCCACGGTCAGCCGCGAGCTGAGGCGCGGCCTGTGGTTCGCGTCCAACGAGAACGACTCCTACCGTCCGTACAGGCCGAAACGCCTGAAGACGGGCGCATGGACCGCGCGCCCGTTCTACTCGGCCCTGACCGCGCAGCGCAAGGCCGAGACCCGCGCCCGCAGGTCGCGCAAGCCCCTGCGCATGGCGTACGACCCGCTGCTCTCCTGGGTGATGGACGCGCTGCGCAAGGGATGGACGCCGGAGCTGATCGAGGGACGGCTCAAAATCGAATGGCCCGACGACCCGCGCATGCGGATAAGCCACGAGTGCCTCTACC
>NZ_NMWU01000047.1 GCF_002860355.1 Bifidobacterium margollesii | reverse complement strand
CTGGATGAGCGACGCGCTCGACCAGGTCAGGAAACGCCTCTGGAACCAGGCCAGACGCGAAGGCGACGAGGAGACCACGAAACGCATGCGCGGCGTCAGGTACGCGGTCCTGAAGAACCCCGACCATCTCACCGGACGGCAGGACGAATCCCTCACCGCGTTGGGGAACACGGATCCCAGGGGACAGCTCTACCGCGCATGGCGGCTCAAGGAACTCCTGCGCAACCTGCTCAGACACCCCATCGAACAGGCCCGCGGAGAGCTCAAACACTGGGTATTCTGGGCGTCCCACAGCCGCATCCCCGAGATCGTCGAACTCTCCAGGAAGATCAGGAGACGCCGGCCCGACATCCTGCGCACGATCGAGCTCGGCTACTCCAACGCCAGGCTCGAGGCGTTCAACAACCGCATCAAGGTCACCATCCGCATGGCCTACGGCTTCCACCACGTGAACAACCTCATCAGCTTCGTCATGCTCAGATGCGGCGGCCTCGACATCCGACTGCCGGAGCCCACCAACTAACCCACGAAAACAACAGAAGCCTCGAAATTCAGATGACTACTCATACTTGGCCACCTCCAAGAAACTCGTCATCGGATACTCCTTGATTGGTTTTGGAATGATCTTGCCCATCTCGTCCTGGTCGATTTCATCCAGCATGTCGAACGTCGGTGCCTCGGCCGAGACGTTCAGCAACGCAGCGAACGTGAAGTCACGGCGCTTGACCTTGCTGCCCATCACCAGCGACCACTCCGGGAACACAATCGGCTCGCCGTTGTTCGTCGTCAATGTCAGGGCATCGCCGCACAGGATGTTCTTCGCCAGCAGGTAGCGGATCGAGTCAAGCACTTCGGGACGGCAATCGTCCTTGAACTGCTGCTCGTACGCGTTCTTGACGATGCCGTACAGGCGCTCGCGGCATTCCTCCACGTTGTCCTGCAGGATGTCCACGCCGTAGATTGACGACACCGCCACGAACGTGTACCGCTCGTATTCCAACTGGCTCTTGCCGTATCGTTCGGTGACCACGGCGAGCTTGCGCCGCAGCACCTCGGATAGGAAGTTGCCGTCACCGCACGCGGGTTCGAGAAAACGGCTGTCGATGCGCTCGGTCTCCTGCTTCACCATGTCCAACATGGCGTTGACCTCACGCTCGTTGGTGAACACCTCGCCGTGCTCTTCGACACGCTGTTTCGACTTGACCTGTGCTGCCACTACGGAACCTCCTTTAAAGCCCCATAATACGGGGCAAACCGGAACACTCCGGGAAATACAAGAATAGCCGGCACCCGATGCCGTAAAAGGCGACGAATGCCGGCCAGCGGTTAGAGTTTTACAGCTCCGGGCGTGCGGTCGCCATCAGCAGTAGTAACTCGGATCGATGGCCTTGCGCGGGTCATCATCCGAATCCTCAAGCGTGATCCACCATCCCAAGTCCGGACTGTTGTCTGAGTTGAAGAACACGTCCTTTACCCGGTAGAACTTGTTATGCCAGTAGAAGCCCGAGCCGATCGGGGGCAGAACGCCCCGCAGTTCCAAGAGATTCACGTCTCCGTCAATGGTTTCACCTGACGGCAGCAACACGTTCAGACAGAACGTTTCATTCATGGAGGTCCTTTCGTCGTGAGTGGTATGACCTTTTCCGATCGGTTTGTTGAAGCTTCGCTTGCAGGCTATACCGTCTTTGCGGTCCTTCGCAAAGGTGCAAAACGCTGAAATTAGTGGTAAATCGCGCGGGCCCGAAGGCGTACGCGCATCACGCCCGTACGCATCCGAATGTGCGCGCACGCCCGCGAATACACCTCCGCTAAGACATACGTCTGTGGTTATCATTGCTCAGCTTGCCGCTGAACTCTTGATTCACCAGCGTGTAGACGGCTGGGCGACGCCGATGACGCCGGTGAGGACGATGCTGGGGGAGAGGAGAATGATTACGGATTACAGAGACATACTGGTTTACGGTATCCGAGATTAATTCTTATCAGGTATTGGCGATTTGGTTATGCGAAGCTTTTTCTTCCGTAAAAGGCCATCTGTTCGTCTCCCCACCATGTAAGGAATTGCTCGGCGGTCTCGCCGTTGTGTTTGGGATCGAAAGCGTAATCCACTGATGAAATACGTCCCTCTGTGGATTCCGCCAATGCAGCGGCGACAAACCCATAACCAATCGAAGAGATGGCACGGCCTCCCGCATTCCGGTACTCAAACCAATAATGATCCTGTGCGTTCACTCGCTTGATTTCTTCCGGAGTTAACGGGACTTCAAACTCATCGTCCACGGGGATCAGCTTTCCCAGCATGGATGCCGGATATCCGTACTCTGGGCCGAGCTTCTCGTAATCTTCAACATAGAAGTGATCGACTACATCCCGAGTCATGAGGGTCGGCCACGAGGTCGCCCGCCAATCGCCGTTGATGAGATAGGCGAATCCTAGACCCATATCGATATTCCATCGTGTTAACGGATCTACGTACTTCAGTTCCTTGTCGGGCTGACAGGATTCGAACCTGCGACATCCTGTTTGGGCGGGCGTTCGATTGGCTTGTCCGGCTGGGTTTGAGTGGGCTGGTTTTCGTTGGAATCAAGCCGATTCTGGATTTTGGGAAGTTTGGTTGATCGGGCTGGGATTGGTTCATCGTGACGGTCATCGTTACCATCTCGTTACCGTCCTTGTCGCATGTGGGAGGGAGGGGCATCGGCGTGTCGCGAGGGTCCGGATCGCATCCGACAAGGAAGTGGTATGTTCAATGTCGCATGTCAGTACAGCTGGTCGTGCGATCCGGTGCGAGTCAGCACAAGTTGCAGTTCATTGCGTTCGATGCGGTAGATGAGCAGCCAGTCTCCCTCGATGTGGATCTCCCGATATCCTTTCCAGTTGTTGACCAACGCATGATCACGATACTTGGTCGACAGCAGGTCACGATCCTCGGTCATCAATGCTTCGATGGCGCGTCGTAGCTTGTCCGGGTCGTAGTGCTTCTTCAACAGTCCTTTGAAGTCCTTCTTGAACTGCGTGGTGCGGAAGACGGATCTAAGCATCCATCAGGTCCTTCATCAGAGTATCCACGTCTGGGAACGCGGAGCCCTCCCGGTCGTCTGCCTGACGACGTGCCTCCATGTTCAACGGGTTCTCCCTTGTGGCGCGGAACGGCATGCCGTTGTCGGTCAATGACTGGCGCAGGAACATATTCAACGCTGTCGACAGGTCCAAGCCCATCGACTCGTATAGTTCCTTCGCCCGCTGTTTGACCTGTGGGTCCGTGCGGAAACTGATTGTCGCGGTATCGGCCATCGCAAGACTCCTTACCAAAACAGTGCTAATGTATGAACATTGTAACACGATAGGAGGTGTGAATCACATTGCGGATTGATTTCCGTGACACATGCCGGCTAGACTACTAGCGAATACCCCGGAACGTCACTCATGCGAAACATCATGAAACCCCGGGGGTTTTCATACTTCAGAATGAGGTGCTCAACTTTTGTGGTGCTTTTAGGGCGTTGTTCTCTGGAATCATGGATGGCCGATGGCGACGTCGTTGCGGCCTCGGTCTGCGGTCATCGTTACCCATCGTTACCGCAACGGTTTTCTGCTTCGAACTGAAAAGCGCCAATCCCAAGCGGGAGTAGGGCTTATAGTCGGGCTGACAGGATTCGAACCTGCGACATCCTGCTCCCAAAGCAGGCGCGCTACCAAACTGCGCTACAGCCCGTTTCGCGGGAGATAATCGCTCCGCACAAAACAACAAGACAACAGTATAACCGAGACTCGCCGGGAAGACGCGCAATGACGGGACGATATAGCCGCCGTCATGAAACGCATCGCCGCCGTCATGAAACACCCGGCCGATTGAGGGATATCCAGCGCAAAACAGCGAGACAATCAAAGAGGAAAAGGAAAACCGAAGACGAGGGAGAGTATCGGTGGGCAGGCATCAGCGGGCGGAGACAATGGGACTGATCGCGTGCATGTGCTGTGCCGTGGCGGGTGGTCTTGCCGTGGACGTGTATATGCGTTTCGCCCCGGCTATCTGGCTGGTCTCCGGCAGACTGTTCGTCGTCTGCGCCGCTCTGGTGTCGGTCTGCGCGGTGCTGTCGTTCGTCGTGGGTTATGCCCGGCGATCCTCGTCGTGGAATCTCAGTCATGGATGGTGGGTGCCTGTCAGACGGCTGATCGAGGTTCTGTCGCTGTCGGTGGTGTACGCGTCCACGACGTTCCTGTGCGCGTATGCGCTGCTTCGCGTGGTCAACGATGCCGTAGGCGTCGAAATGCTGAAAACCTATCTTACCGCCTGCGTGGCGTGCCTTTCCGGCGTAGTCGGTTACGTCACCTTCGTGCAGGCGGATCTGCTTAATGCCAAGACCATCGCATCCCTGCTGCCGTTGTTCGTGGTCTCCGGCGTCGCCACCGCCGGCTTCACCACCGACGATCCGTACTGGTGGCACAACAATTTCTCCCAGCTGGGCGACCGTACCACCTTCGCCGCACGCATGTTCAATTCCACGCTGATCCTCGCCGGCGTGTGCGTGGTGATCCTCAGCTACTTCGCCGTCTCCGAACTCGTCACCACGTATCGGATGAGGCTGCGCTGGGCCGAACAACGGCAGGATGTGGAGATTCCACGCTTCCGGCTGAGAATCTACTGTTTGTCGACTCTGCTCGCCCTGGCCGGCATATGCTTCGCCGGCGTTGGAATATTCCGTTACACTCCGCATCCTGTTCTGCACAACGTGTTCGCCCGTGGACTGAGCGTGCCGATGAGCATCCTGATGATCGCCCTGCCGTGGCTGGCACCGCAGCTTTCCAAAGCGATATACGTGGTATCCGACCTGATCGTGGTCGTCATTGCGGCGTCAGGAATCCACTGGCTGCAGGGAGGACGAACGCTCACCGATGTCGAGGCTCTGGCATGCCTGCTGTTCATGGGATGGTTCATCGTGTTCTCCCGGCAGATCGCGGCGTTGGAGGCGGATCGCGTCCACGCGCAGATCATCCGGCGTATGCCGGCGGACATGATATCCGAATCGCGTCTGGCTCCGGGACGCTGATCCTGCGGAACGCTCGGCTATACGAGACTTAGCCATACGAAACCCGACCATACGAAAAGGCATCCGACCGTGATTGGCAATCGGTCGGATGCCCCGGAATATCCACCGTATGTGAGATCAATCCATGATCCGCCGAGAACGCTTCGCACTCATGAGCAGCAGGAAGCTACGCGGCTGCGCGGTGATCACGAAACCGGCCTCATAGGTCAGTTCCGGACCTTTCGGGTTGAAGGTATCGGCGACCAGCGTCCACGTCGATCCATACTTCTCCTCAGGCAGCTTGAACACGATCGGCTCATAGTGCGCGTTGAAGATCAGCAGGAAGTTGTTGTCGGTCATGGGGGAGCCGTACCAGTCGGTTTCGGGAATGTCCTTGCCGTTGAGATACACCATCACCGACAGGGCATGCGTGTTGGCCCAATCCTCGCGGTCCATGATCTCGCCCGTATGGTCGAACCATTCGGCTTGCGGAATGCGATCCGACGTATCGCCCGCGGCCCGTCCGGTGAAGAAGCGACGACGATGCAGCACCGGGTGGGTAAGCCGCAGATGAATGAACTTCTGGGTGAACTCCAGCAGATCACGCCGCTCCTGATCCAACTCCCAATCGGTCCAGGAGATCTCGTTGTCCTGACAGTACGCGTTGTTGTTGCCCTGCTGCGTACGACCCACCTCATCACCGCCGCAAATCATCGGAATACCCTGACTGACGAGCAGCGTGGCGATGAAATTGCGACGCTGACGATGACGCAGACAGTTCACATCCTCGATCTCGGTGGGCCCCTCGATGCCGCAGTTCCACGAACGGTTATGCGATTCGCCGTCGCGGTTGCCCTCGCCGTTGGCATCATTGTGCTTGTCGTTGTAGGTGACCAGATCGTTGAGCGTGAAGCCGTCGTGCGCGGTGATGAAATTCACCGAGGCGACGGGACGACGCCCATTGGCCTGATACAGATCGGAGCTTCCCATCAGACGACTGGCGAACTCGGGCAACGTGGAAGGCTGCGAACGCCAGAAGTCACGAACGCAATCACGATACCGGCCGTTCCACTCCGACCAGCTGGAGGGGAATCCGCCGACCTGATATCCGCCGGAACCCAGATCCCAAGGCTCGGCAATCAGCTTGATGTGGGAAAGCACCGGATCCTGCTCCACGATGTCGAAGAACGCGGAAAGCTTATCGACCTCCTGGAACTGACGGGCCAAAGTGGCGGCCAGATCGAAACGGAACCCATCCACATGCATTTCGGTCACCCAGTAGCGCAGCGAATCAGTGATGAGCTGCAAGGCATGCGGCGAACGCATCAGCAGCGAATTGCCGGTGCCGGTGGTGTCGAAGTAGTGAGCGAAGTCGCCGCCGACGAGCCGATAATAGTTACGATTGTCGATGCCGCGGAAGCTCAAGGTCGGACCACGGTGATTGCCCTCGGCGGTGTGGTTGTACACCACGTCGAGAATCACCTCGATGCCGGCCTCGTGATACGCCTTGACCATCGACTTGAACTCGTTGACCTGTTCGCCGCACTCGCCGGAACTGGAATAGGTGTTGTGAGGGGCGAAGAACCCGATGGTGTTGTAGCCCCAGTAATTGCTCAGACCCTTCTCCGTAAGGAACGAATCATTGACGAACTGATGGATCGGCATAAGCTCCAGCGCGGTGATGCCCAGATCCTTCAGATAGCTCACCACCGTAGGATAAGCCAAACCGGCATAGGTGCCGCGAATCTCCGCGGGAACATCCTTACGCAGATTCGTCATGCCACGGACATGAGCCTCATAGATCACCGAATCATGGTAGGGAATGTTCGGATGCTTGTCATTACCCCAATCGAAGAACGGATTGACGACCACGGACTTCATGGTGTGCGGGGCGGAATCCAACGTATTGATATTGCCCTCATTGTCCGGATCGCTGAAATAATAGGAATACAGGCTTTCGTCGCCGTCGACGTGACCCTGAATCGCCCGGGCGTACGGGTCGAGCAACAGCTTCGACGGATTGCACCGATGCCCGTTCGACGGAACATACGGACCGTACACACGGTAGCCATAACGCTGTCCGGGCTGAATACCCGGAAGATAGTTATGCCACACATACGAATTCTGTTCGGTCATCTCGATGCGCGTCTCGCGATCATCCGCATCAAAAAGGCACAGCTCCACCTTTTCTGCAGCTTCGGAGAACAACGCGAAATTCACGCCCGCCCCATCATAGCGAGCACCCAGCGGATACATGGAACCTGGTCTGATCTGCATACCTCCAGTATCTCACCTCGTATCCCCATCCACCGGCCCACAGCCGACTCGAAATGAACTCACGGTATCGTAACGATGAATCTCCGGCTGGCACACCCGCGCCGGACAACATGAAACCGAACCGGTCCATCCCCCAACGCTGCGATACCATGACACCATGAACGCATTACAGGAACAGCGCAACAGCACACAGGCCCCCGCCGACCCATGGCCGGCCCCACCGGCATCCGGTCCGCTCGACGCCACGGTCACCATCCCGGGAAGCAAATCACTATCGAACCGATACCTGATCCTCGCCGCCATGGGAAAACGACCGGTCACCTTGGTGGGACTGCTGCGCTCGCGGGACACCGAACTGATGATGGGCGCTCTGGAATCCCTGGGCGTACGGTGTGAGGTCGACGAGCTTGAAGAGACCACGGTGACCGTGATTCCCCCGGCCACAGGGACCTTCAACGGCGGTGTCACGGTGTTCTGCGGGCTTGCCGGCACGGTGATGCGATTCGTCCCGGCATTGGCGTTGTACGCCGATGGACCGGTGCGCTTCGACGGTGATGCGCAGGCATACCACCGTCCGATGGGCCCGTTGCTGGACGGTTTGGAGCAGCTTGGCGTGCGCATCGACTACGAGGGGGAGAAGGGGTATCTGCCGTTCACGATGACGCCTCCGGACGAGGTCGGGGGAGGGGATGTGCGCATCGATTCCTCCGGATCGAGCCAGTTCATCTCCGGTCTGCTGCTTGCCGCGCCAAGGATGAGGAACGGCCTGTCCTTGACGCATACCGGCGAGCATCTGCCGAGTCTCCCGCATATTCGCATGACCATGGCCGATCTGAATTCAGCCGGTGCGCAGGTGACGATGAGCGGGTCCACGTGGACCGTGGCGAACGGTGAGGTGCAGCTTTCCGACCGGGTGGTGGTGGAGCCGGACCTCTCCAATGCCGCTCCGTTCCTCGGTGCCGCGCTGATCGCCGGTGGAACGGTGCGGGTGCCGCACTGGCCCGAAACCACCACCCAGCCCGGTGGTCTGCTGCCCGGATATCTGGAGCGGATGGGTGCACGGGTGTCGGTGGAGGAGACCGATGGCATCAGAGTGCTGTCGGTGACCGGTGACGGACGGATCCATGGTCTTGGACGATTCGATCTTTCAGCGGCCGGCGAGATCGCACCGTCGCTGGCCGCACTGCTGGTGTTCGCCGATTCACCCACCGAGCTCACCGGCATCGGGCATCTGCGAGGTCATGAGACGAACCGTCTGCAGGCTTTGGTCACCGAGATCGAACGGGTCGGCGGTCACGCCCGTGAGCTGGAGGACGGACTGGCCTTTGAACCGGTTCCCGACTCGCAACTGCATGGTGCGGTGATGGAAACGTATGCCGATCACCGTATGGCGACGTTCGCGGCCATGCTTGGGCTGCGTATCGAAGACATTCTCGTGAGGAACGTCGCCACCACGCGCAAAACCATTCCCGACTTCGTGGGATTGTGGACGGCGATGCTGCGGTAGTCTGGCAGGCCTGTTGTTCGCTGGTGGTACTGGAGTCCGCGTGTGATGGCGCGGCTGATGTACGAAAAACGGCATCCCCTTCAAGTTCCGTCTGGAATATGAAGGGGATGCCGTGTTGTATGTGCCGTTTAGGAGTGTGATGGCATCCGCTCGCTAGCGAACGCCATCACAACGGATTCACTCGCTGTAGTCGGCGGGAGTGAACACGTTGCCGTAGGAGTCCTTGCCTTCGGCGGCGATCTTGGCGGACTTGCGGGCGATGGCGAGCTCTTCGTTGGTCGGGTAGACGGCAACGATCACGGAGCTGTCGGGCGTGGAGATGATGCGCGGTTCGGAGGTGTGAACGTTGTTCTTCTCCTCGTCGAGCTTGACGCCGAACGGGGCAAGACGGTCGATGACCTTCTTGCGGATCGGGGAGGCGTTCTCGCCGACACCGGCGGTGAAGGTGATCACGTCGACGCCGCCCATCTGAGCGGTGTAGTTGCCGATGTAGGCCACGATGCGGTGCACGTAGACGTCGAGGGCCAGCTGGGCATCCTCGTTGCCTTCGTCGGCCAGACGCATGACTTCGCGCATATCGCCGTAGCCGGTCATGCCGGTCAGGCCGGAACGCTTGTTGAACAGGGCATCCAGCTCGTCCACGTTCATGTGGGCGTTGCGGATCAGGTGGAACACGACGGCCGGATCGATGTCGCCGGTGCGGCCACCCATGACCAGACCCTCAAGCGGGGTGAGGCCCATGGAGGTGTCGATCGGCCTGCCGGAGATCTGGGCGGAGGCGGAGGCGCCGTTGCCGATGTGCAGCACGATCTGCTTGAGTCCTTCGGCGGGCTTGCCGATCAACTTGGGAACGACGGAGCCGACGAATTCGTGGGAGGTGCCGTGCGCGCCGTAGCGGCGGATCTGGTAGCGGTCGGCGATCTCCTTGTTCAGGGCGTAGGTGCTGGCTTCCTTCGGCAGCTGGAAGAAGAAGGAGGAATCGAACACGAAGACCTGCGGCACGTCGGGCAGCAGGGAGCGCATGACTTCGGCGCCCTTGGCCTCGGGGCCGTTGTGCAGCGGTGCGAGCACGGCGAGATCCTTGACCTTGCCGATGGTCTTGTCGTTGACCAGAGCCGGGTTCGGGAAGATGGAACCGCCCTGCACCACGCGGTGGCCGACGGCGATGATGCCGGACTCGTCGAGGTCCGGGCCGTACTCCTTGAAGAAGCCGAGAACACGCTTCAGACCCTGCTCGTGGTCGTGGATCGGCTCGGTGAGCTTGTGCTTCTCACCCTTGTACTCGTGCTTGTAGTTGCCGTCGATCGGCTCGCCGATCTTCTCGACCAGGCCGGACGCGATGCCTTCGCCGGTTTCGAGGTCCACCAGCTGGTACTTGATCGAGCTGGAACCGGAATTGATGACAAGGACGGTTTTCGCCATTGTGGGCTTCCTCCATTGTTGTGTTCGGGGAGCGTCGTGCTCCACTTCCTTGGTAGAGATTACTCTCCGGTGGCTACATTGCGCGAGATCCCGCCAGTGGCGGGATCTCGCGCAATGATGCCGGGGCTCGCATCGGACGTTGCGTTATTCCGGTTCAGTCGTGAAATGCACTGATGCGTGCGGAGGCCGGCGTCCGAGGCCGAAGGCGTACGAAGGGTACGTCGAGTGCCTTGGAAAGCCGGCATACGCTCCATCAGTGCATTTCACTCCCATTCGATGGTTGCCGGCGGCTTGGAAGTGCAGTCCAGCACGACGCGGTTGATCTGCCGGCATTCATTGGTGATGCGGGTGGAGATTCTGGCGAGCACGTCGTAGGGTAGACGGGACCAGTCGGCGGTCATGGCGTCCTCCGAGCTGACGGGTCGCAGCACGATGGGGGAGCCGTAGGTGCGCTCGTCGCCTTGGACTCCGACCGAGTGGACGTCGGCGAGCAGGACGACCGGGCACTGCCAGATGTCCCTGTCGAGTCCGGCGCGGGTGAGCTCCTCGCGGGCGATGGCGTCGGCTTCGCGCAGCAGATCCAGACGTTCGCGGGTGATCTCGCCGATGATGCGGATGCCGAGGCCGGGGCCGGGGAAGGGCTGGCGCCACACGATTTCGTCGGGCAGACCGAGCTCGGTGCCAATGGCCCGAACTTCATCCTTGAAGAGGGTGCGCAGCGGTTCGATGAGCTGGAACTTGAGGTCCTTGGGAAGGCCTCCGACGTTGTGATGGCTCTTGATGTTGGCCGCGCCGTCGCCGCCGCCGGATTCGACGACGTCGGGATAGAGCGTGCCCTGCACGAGGAACCTGACCTCCTTGCCGCGGGCTCCGGCCTCTTCGAGAACCTGCCTCTGGGCCTTTTCGAAGGTGCGGATGAACTTCTCTCCGATGATCTTGCGCTTGCGTTCGGGCTCGGAAACGCCCTTGAGT
Source organism: Bifidobacterium margollesii (assembly GCF_002860355.1). GTDB lineage: Bacteria > Actinomycetota > Actinomycetes > Actinomycetales > Bifidobacteriaceae > Galliscardovia > Galliscardovia margollesii. Next base: position 16,778 of record NZ_NMWU01000047.1, on the reverse strand, counting down.
GCGTCAAGGAAGTCGTCGGCGGCGTCGACGGTGATGAGTCGGATGCCGGTGGCGGCGACGAAGTCGTGCTTGACCTGTTCCACCTCGCCCTTGCGCAGCAGACCGTGGTCGACGAACACGCAGGTGAGCTGGTCGCCGATGGCCTTGTGCACGAGGGCCGCGGCGACCGCCGAATCGACGCCTCCCGACAGGCCGCAGATCACTTCGGCGTCTCCGACCTGTTCCCGGATCTTCGCCACCTGCTCCTCGATGATGCTGGCGGAATTCCAATTGTCCGGCAGTCCGGCGCAGCGATGCAGGAAGTTTTCGATGACATGCTGTCCGAGCGGCGTGTGCTTGACCTCGGGATGCCACTGCACGCCGTAGAGACGACGTGATTCGTCCGCCATGGCGGCCACCGGCGCTCCGGCGGTGTGGGCGAGCACCTTGAATCCCTCGGGGGCCTTGTTGACGGCCACGCCGTGGCTCATCCAGGTGTTCTGCTCGGCGGGGGAGTCTTCGAGGATGCCTTCGGCCGCGGTGATGGTGGCCGGGGTCTTGCCGTATTCGCCGAGGGCGGCCTTGTCCACGTCGCCGCCGAGTTCATGGGCCATTACCTGGAATCCGTAGCAGATGCCCAGCACGGGGATGCCGGCGTCGAAGATCTTCCTGTCGATGCCGGGGGCTCCCGGTTCGAATACGGATGCGGGGCCTCCCGACAGAATGATCGCCTGGGGGTCCTTCGCCAGGATCTCGTCGACGGGCATGGAATGGGGGACCAGCTCGGAGTAGACGTGCGCCTCGCGTACGCGGCGTGCGATCAGCTGGGCGTACTGCGCGCCGAAATCGACGACGAGAACCGGACCTTTGGCCATGGATAATCCTCCCGGGTTGATTGGAATTGCGGGGATGTTTTTGATGTGTCGATTATGGCCGGTGATTGCGACATGTAACAATATGAAAACAAGATAGACGGCTTTATATTCAATGCGTGAGCGGCGGCATTCGGCGTGCATTATGCCGGTTTCGAAGGCGACACGCCAGACGATTTGTAACAGCGCTTGCGCACTGCCGGGTGATAGTTTTCCTGCGTTTAGGGCAAATGTCGGCAACCTGAAAACGTTCATTTCCAACATCTTCCCGGCTTTTCTCGAACTTTCGTATCTAACAAATAACGCTCCATCTTGAAAAGTTTTCTAACAAAAAAGAACATCGAAATGAACATGCCCAATCGGCAAAGTCCGATCATTCCCCTACTGTGAAAAACGATTGGGAATGAGTTCCTGTGCACGTTCCAATTCAAGGGCCGCAAGGGATTCAGTCCTGAGAAAATAACCGATCGCACATACAGTGCAGAAGTACAGGAGTACACATGACGAGTCCTGTTATTGGCACCCCCTGGAAGAAGCTCAACGCTCCCGTTTCCGAGGACACCCTGGAAGCCGTTGACAAGTATTGGCGAGTCGCCAACTACCTTTCCATCGGCCAGATCTACCTCCGCAGCAACCCGCTGATGAAGGAGCCCTTCACCCGTGAGGATGTGAAGCACCGCCTGGTCGGCCACTGGGGCACCACCCCGGGCCTGAACTTCCTCATCGGACACATCAACCGTCTGATCGCCGACCACCAGCAGAACACGGTCATCATCATGGGACCGGGCCACGGTGGCCCCGCCGGCACCTCCCAGTCCTACATCGACGGCACCTACACCGAATACTTCCCGAAGATCACGAAGGACGAAGCCGGTCTGCAGAAGTTCTTCCGCCAGTTCTCCTACCCGGGCGGCATCCCCTCCCACTACGCTCCGGAGACCCCGGGTTCCATCCATGAGGGTGGCGAGCTGGGTTACGCTCTGTCCCACGCCTACGGCGCCGTGATGAACAACCCGAGCCTGTTCGTGCCCTGCATCGTCGGCGACGGCGAAGCCGAGACCGGCCCGCTGGCCACCGGCTGGCAGTCCAACAAGCTCGTCAACCCGCGCACCGACGGCATCGTGCTGCCGATCCTGCACCTCAACGGCTACAAGATCGCCAACCCGACGATCCTCTCCCGCATCAGCGACGAGGAGCTGCACGAGTTCTTCCACGGCATGGGCTACGAGCCGTACGAGTTCGTCGCCGGCTTCGACGACGAGGACCACCTGTCGATCCACCGCCGCTTCGCCGAGCTGTTCGAGACCGTCTTCGACGAGATCTGCGACATCAAGGCCACGGCCAACACCGACGACGTGCACCGTCCGTTCTACCCGATGATCATCTTCCGCACCCCGAAGGGCTGGACCTGCCCGAAGTTCATCGACGGCAAGAAGACCGAGGGCTCCTGGCGTTCCCACCAGGTGCCGCTGGCCTCCGCCCGCGACACCGAGGAGCACTTCAACGTGCTCAAGAAGTGGCTCTCCTCCTACAAGCCGGAGGAGCTGTTCGACGACAAGGGCGCCATCCGTCCCGAGGTCACCAAGTTCATGCCGCAGGGCGAGCTGCGCATCGGCGAGAACCCGAACGCCAACGGCGGCCGCATCCGCGAGGATCTGAAGCTGCCGAAGCTCGAGAACTACGAGGTCAAGGAAGTCGCCAAGTACGGCCACGGCTGGGGTCAGCTCGAAGCCACCCGTCGTCTCGGCGTGTACACCCGCGACGTCATCAAGAACAACCCGGACTCCTTCCGCATCTTCGGACCGGACGAGACCGCTTCCAACCGTCTGCAGGCCTCCTACGAGGTCACCAACAAACAGTGGGACGCCGGCTACCTCTCCGAGCAGGTCGATGAGCACATGGCCGTCACCGGTCAGGTCGTCGAGCAGCTGTCCGAGCACCAGATGGAAGGCTTCCTGGAGGGCTACCTGCTCACCGGCCGCCACGGCATCTGGAGCTCCTACGAGTCCTTCGTGCACGTGATCGACTCCATGCTCAACCAGCACGCCAAGTGGCTTGAGGCCACCGTCCGCGAGATCCCGTGGCGCAAGCCGATCGCCTCCATGAACCTGCTCGTCACCTCCCACGTGTGGCGTCAGGATCACAACGGCTTCTCCCACCAGGATCCGGGTGTGACCTCCCTGCTGCTGAACAAGTGCTACAACAACGATCACGTGATCGGCATCTACTTCGCCGCCGACGCCAACATGCTGCTGGCCGTGGGCGAGAAGTGCTACAAGTCCACCAACAAGATCAACGCCATCATCGCCGGCAAGCAGCCGGCCGCCACCTGGCTGACCCTCGACGAGGCTCGCGCCGAGCTCGAGAAGGGTGCCGCCGAGTGGAAGTGGGCCTCCAACGTGGATTCCAACGAGGACGTCGACGTCGTGCTGGCCTCCGCCGGTGACGTGCCGACCCAGGAGATCATGGCCGCGGCCGACAAGCTGTCCGCTCTGGGCATCAAGTTCAAGGTCGTCAACGTGGTTGATCTGCTGAGCCTGCAGTCCGCCAAGGACAACGACGAGGCTCTGTCCGACGAGGAGTTCTCCGAGCTCTTCACCGCCGACAAGCCCGTCCTGTTCGCCTACCACTCCTACGCCCACGACGTGCGTGGTCTGATCTACGATCGCCCGAACCACGACAACTTCAACGTCCACGGCTACGAGGAGCAGGGCTCCACCACCACCCCGTTCGACATGGTGCGCGTGAACAACATCGACCGCTACGAGCTGACCGCCGAGGCACTGCGCATGGTTGACGCCGACAAGTACGCCGACGAGATCAAGAAGCTCGAGGACTTCCGCCTCGAGGCCTTCCAGTTCGCGGTCGACAACGGCTACGATCACCCGGACTACACCGACTGGGTGTGGCACGGCGTCGACGCCAACAAGGCCGGTGCCATCTCCGCCACCGCCGCCACCGCTGGCGACAACGAGTGAGATTGATCACAGTCTGATCGGCGCATAGGCCCGTAACGGGTCGTCGTGAAGCTCTCCTTCGGAATTTCCGGAGGAGAGCTTTTCCTGTCTCTCCAAGTATTTCCAAACGTTTCGGACAGTTCTCGCAATGTTGCGGGCTGGCGACGCATCGCGCGCATCTCATAGGCAAAACATGGCAACAATGGACAACAATCATGCAAGGTCAAAGCGCGAAATTAAGATGATCAATGGTTGCAATGCAATGTTGCCGCACCTCAGTCCGAAACGACTGATGACCACATGCATAAGGAGTTTGACCGTGAGTCTTACCAGTGTGTACATCGCCAGCCCGGAAGCCGCCAATGGCCGCAACGTCGTCGCCTACGGCGTGGTTTCCGCCCTTGCTTCCCAGTACAAGACCGGCGTGTTCCGCCCCGCCGTCTGCAAGAAGGACACCTTCACTGACGTGCTGCTCGAAGCCGCCACCGCGGGACAGAGCCGCGAGCAGGCCGTGGGCGTGTGTCCCTGCAGCGCCCGTGAGGACAAGGAAGGCGCCCGCGGCGACATCGTTCGCAAGTACTCCGCCACCGTCGCCGAGGTTGATCCCGAAGCCGTCGTCGTGGTCGGCACCGACAAGTCCGGCGTGTTCGACCCCGAGGCGTTCTCCTTCAACGCCGCCGTCGCCGCTGACCTCAAGGCTCCTGTGTTCCTGGCCGTGTGCGGGCTTTCCCGTGACGCCAAGCAGGTGAAGGACACCGTCGCCGCCTGCACCAAGAGCGTCAAGGACGCAGGCCAGACCGTTGCCGGCGTGTTCGTCACCGGCGTCGCCGACGACAAGTCGGAGGAAGTCAAGGAAGCCCTCTCCGAATACCCGGCCCCGGTGTGGACCGTTCCGGCCCACGACTGCGGCACCAAGGAGGAGGCCGAAGCCTCCCTCGCCGACTTCGAGTCCCACGCTCCCGCCGCTCAGGTGCTCGCCGCTCTGAACCAGAGCTTCGACCAGCCCACCACCCCGTACGCCTTCCAGACCGATCTGCTCAACAAGGCCAAGGCCGCCAAGAAGACCATCGTCCTGCCCGAAGGCGAAGAGGACCGCATCATCAAGGCTGCCGACTACCTGCTCGAGCGTGACATCGTCAACCTGATCATCGTCGGCGAGAAGGATCAGATCCTCGCCCGCGGCAAGGAGCTCGGCCTCAACTCCCTCGAGAAGGCCAGCTTCCAGTCCATGAACGACGAGGAGGTCCTCGCCCCGATGACCGAGAAGCTGTGCGAGCTTCGCGCCAAGAAGGGCATGACCCCGGAGCAGGCCCGCAAGCAGCTGACCGACGCCAGCTACTTCGGCACCATGCTGGTCGTGCTCGGCAAGGCCGACGGTCTTGTCTCCGGTTCGATCCACTCCACCGCCAACACCGTGCGCCCGGCCCTGCAGGTCATCAAGACCAAGCCCGGTCAGAAGCTCGTCTCCGGCGCGTTCCTCATGTGCTTCAAGGATCACGTCGCCGTGTTCGCCGACTGCGCCATCAACCTCAACCCGAACGCCGAGCAGCTGGCCGAGATCGCCATCCAGTCCGCCGAGACCGCAAAGTCCTTCGGCATCGACCCCAAGGTCGGCATGCTGTCGTACTCCACCCTCGGCTCCGGCAAGGGCCCGGATGTGGATCTGGTCGAGGAGGCCACCTCCCTTGTCAAGCAGAACGCCCCCGACCTTGACGTCGTCGGTTCCATCCAGTTCGACGCCGCCTGGTCGCCGGTCGTGGCCGCCACCAAGGCCAAGGGCAACGACGTCGCCGGTCATGTCAACGTGTTCGTGTTCCCCGACCTGTGTGCGGGCAACATCGGTTACAAGGCCGTTCAGCGTTCCTCCGGCGCCCTGGCCATCGGCCCGGTGCTGCAGGGTCTGAACAAGCCGGTGAACGATCTGTCCCGCGGCGCCAACGTCGAGGACATCATCAACACCGTGGCGCTGACCGCGGTCACCGCCCAGTGATGATCGTCTGACGACCGTCGCGCGGCTTTTCCCGCAACGGAGAGCGTCCCGTAAAAGGGAATAAGCAGAAGGGTCACGGTGCGAAAACCGTGACCCTTTTCGTATGCGCAGTAATTGTATGCGCAGTGATCGGATGTACGGCGATCATCACCGCCGCCGCAATGACGTCACTTGCCGTACTTGTAGAACCCCTCACCGGCGTTGATGCCGGTCTTGCCTTCGTCGATGTACGACTTCAGCAGTGCCGCCACCTTGCCCTGCACGGTGTTCGGATCCTTGGAGCGCGGATCCAGCAAACCGATGTTGTATGCGGTGGTGAGCCCTACGACGTCGAGAATGCGGAACGGTCCCAAAGGCGCTCCCGTCGCCAGCATCCAGGTCTTGTCGATGGTCTCCACGTCCGCCACGTCGGTGGCCAGCAGTCCTTCGGCGGCGCTGAGGAACGGCACCAGCAGGCTGTTGAGGATGTAGCCCGGCTGCTCCTTGTGGAGTTTGAGCGGAATCATGCCGATCCGCTCGGCGAAATCCACCACAATATCGTATACGTTCGGGTCGGTGCCGGTGTGTCCCATGATCTCGGCTGTGTTGTTGCGCCAGATCTCATTGGCGAAATGGAGGGCCAGATACCGTTCCGGACGCCCCGTGTACTCCGCGAACGCGCTGGGCAGCATCGTCGAGGAGTTCGTGACGATGATCGCCTTGTCCGGCAGATGCTTCGCCATCTCGGTGTAGAAGACGATCTTGTCCTGCGGGTTCTCGGAGATCGATTCGATCACCAGATCGGCGTCGGCGGCGGCCTCCTCGTAGCTCGTGGTGTATACGATATCGTCGTGGGCCTGCTGCGCCCGGGCCTTGAGCTCGTCGATCTGCTCGTCGGTCGCATCCTTCGCGGCGAGTCCGCGGCAGTACGCCGCAGGATTGGTCTTCATGGCCTCCAACGTTTCCAGATAGATGCCGAGCAGACGGTCGAACTTCGGCTTCGCGCGACCGATCGACGCCTCGCTGCGCAGCCACACCGTCACGTCGAATCCCTTGTAGGCGCACTGATAGGCGATCTGGCTTCCCAGCACTCCGCCGCCCGCGACGACGACTTTCCTGATGTCCATTCCATAACTCCTTTGTCGTATACGGTCTTCAAACCGGCAATGGTCGTCGGTGGCCATACGCGGCCGGTCGAAGGGTACATGGCCCATAGTAACCGTCTGATCGGCATATGACGCGAACCGTTTGCCGGGTTTTGCCATTCGCCGTGTCCTTGTGGCGACCGTGTTCTCGTGACGGCTGATATGAAAAAATCCCCATCGCACTGGGCGAAGGGGATTGGAGAGGAGAAGACGATGGTCGTCAGTTCTGCAGGGCTTCCGTGTTCCCCGACTCGTCGTTGCTCTCGTCTGCGGATTCCTTGGGTGCGGCGAGGAAGTGGTCCTCGCTCGGCAGCACCGCATTGAGGATCACCGCCACCACGAAGGCCACTGCGATGCAGTTCGACGCGAAGATCTGGCGGAACAGGGCCGGGAAGTGCACGAAGATGTCGCTCACCTGGGTGAATCCGATGCCGATCGTGAGCGACAGCGCGGCGATGGTGATGTTGCGCTGCGAGTAGCCGGCCTCGGAAATCATCTGGAATCCGGAAAGGATGATGTTGCCGAACATCATGATCGTGCAGCCGCCGAGCACGGCCTGCGGCAGCGAATTGAACACCTCGGCGATGGCGGGCACGAAGCTGGCGAGGATCAGGATCACACCACCGGAGAGGATCACCTTGCGGTTGACGACCTTGGTCATGGCGACCAGTCCGATGTTCTGCGCGAAGCTCGTCAGCGGAAGGCATCCGAACAGGCCGGAGACCGAGGAGATCAGACCGTCACCGGCGATGGCTCCCGCGGTCTCACGCTCGGTGGGCAGTCGGTTGAGACCGACCTTGGTCAGAGCCGCGGTGTCGCCGAGCACCTCAACCGAGGAGACCACGTACAGCAGTCCGAGCGAGATGATCGCACCCCAATCGAATTCGGGCCTGAACGGCATGAACTGAGGCACGGAGACGATGGCGAGATGCGTGAACCCGGAGAAGTCTACCTTGCCCATGCATACGGCCGCCACATAGCCCACGATCAGACCGAACAGCACGGACAGCTGCTTGGCCGTGCCCTTCATCAGCAGCTGGAACGCGAGACACGCGACCAGCGAGATCAGGCCGAGCGTGAGATTCTGCCAGCTGCCGAAATCCTCGGCGCCGTCGCCGCCGCCGAAGCTGGTGGCGCCCACGGTGAGCAGGGAGAATCCGATCGACGTGACCACGATGGCCGAAACGATCGGCGGCACGAATCGGCGCCAGTAGCGGGCGGTAAGACCCAGAACCAGTTCGAGCAGCCCGCCGACCATGACGGCTCCGACCACGGCACCGTAGCCCTTGTCCGCGCAGATCGCTACGGCCGCGGCCACATAGGTGAACGAGATGCCGGTGACCATCGGCAGCTTGGAACCGATTCGCCATGCGCCATACAGCTGCAGACAGGTGCCCAGACCGGCCACCAGCAGTCCGGATTGGATGACGGCCGCCGACTGTTCGGCGGTCATCTTCGTCGCGGAGGCGACGATGAAGATCGGGGCGAGATTCGCCACGAACATGGCCATCACATGCTGCAAACCGAACGGAATGCCCTTCCAGAACGATACCGGCGCGTTCAGCGAGGTCAGCGCCTCGACCGAAATGCCGGTTGTTCTCTCGTTATCGGTTGTTCTCTCGTTATCGGTTGTTCTCTCGTTATCCTGTGCGCTCAACGCTGTTCCTCTCTGTTCGCTCTTGTAGCGTCGCTCTCTCTTATGGTGCTGTTCTCTCTGGCGGCCGTCCGTCTGTTTCCGATTCGCCGCGACCGTTTGGGAGATCACCCCGTAAAAATACACGGAGGTCCGGATTCAGGAGCGGAATTCGATGTCGCCGGTCTGCGGATCCATCGATTCGACGATCGCCAGGGAATCGACGTCGTAGCCGCGTTCGCGCAGACGGTCCCCGCCACCCATGTAGCCCTTCTCCACGGCGATGCCGATGCCCTCCACGGTGGCTCCGGCCGCGTCGCAGATGTCGAGCAGGCCTCCCAGCGCCTTGCCGTTGGCGAGGAAGTCGTCGATGATCAGCACATGGTCGTTTTCGGAAAGGAACTTCTTCGCCACGATCACGGGGAATTCTCGTTGCTTGGTGAACGAGTAGATGGTGGTCACGTACTGTTCGCCCTCCAGATTGATCGACTGGGCCTTCTTGGCGAACACCACCGGAACATTGCCGAAGTGGCGGGCCGCCGCGCAGGCGATGCCGATGCCCGACGCCTCGATCGTCAGGATCTTGTTGACGGGTCGTCCGGCGAAATGCTTCGCCCATTCGTCGCCCATGCGGTCGAACAACGCCACGTCGCACTGATGATTGAGGAACGTGTCCACCTTGAGCACGTCACCTGCCTTGACGGTTCCTTCTTCGCGAATGCGGTCTTCCAGCTCTTTCATTGCCACCTCACTGATACGGGATGAGAAACGTGCATATGGGTTGTAAGCTTACGCGTCATAAAGCCGAGAGTGTTTCGCGTGCCGTGTCGGATTCGCGGAATGGTCACTCCAGCAGGGCTTCGGCGGTGGCCTGGTCGGTCACCATCGCGGAGATCAGTCCGCCGATCAGGCACGCGCGGATGGCGGGAACCTTCAACGGCCCCCACGCCACGCCGATCACCAGCGGTATGCGCTTCAACCGTTCGATGTCGATGGAGATCGTGCGTCGGCACAGTTCGGTGAGCACATGATTGCCCTCGCGGTCGATGTGATGGCCGCAGATGTGGCCCACCACGCCGTGTTCCAGAAGATCGGCCGCCTTGCGCTGGTCGATGTAGGCGTCGAAGATGTGCCCGGACCTTACCTTGGTGACCGCGCCCACGCCCACGATGGCCACGTCGGCCCCGCCGCCGAGGGCCAACGCCGTGGCGATCTGCGGCTCCTTGCGCATGGCGTCCGCCAGTTCCGGGCTCGACAGGATCATCGGCACCGGCAGCGTGGTGAACGTGCCGCCGATCCGCTGGGCGAGCAGACGGCAGATGTCGGGGGAGTCGGTCATCGTGTTCTCCGGGCTGAGCGTGCCGATCATCTGCGCCACATTCGCCTTCGGCCAGTCGCACACCGGCACCTCGCGCACGGTGGCGGCCACGGCGCCGCCGTTGGAGACGGTGATCAGCGAGTCCGGCGCGCAGACCTCGGCGAACAGCGCCGCGGCGTATCTGGGGACGATCTGCCTCGACTCCTCACCGGGGGCCACCTCTGCCACGCGAGCGTATTTGAGCCCGTACCGCTTCTTCAGACGCTCCTCAAGCACGCGGATTCGTTCCAGTGCATGCCCGATGGAGATATGTACGATGCCGCAGTCCCGGGACTCCTTGAGCAGCCGCGAGACGGTGGGGCGGGAGTAGCCGATGTCACGGGCGATCTCGGCCTGGGTCATGTTGTCGAGATAGTAGCTGCGCGCCACCTTCAGGATCAGATCGATGTGTTTGCGTGAGCTGGAAGTCGCCATAAGCATGTCGTCATTGAACATATGTTCATGCTATCACCGTCGTCGGTAGTGTCGCAACGGTTTTGAGTAGCTGGTTTTTCAATGGACAGTAAGGGTTGAGGGAATATTAACGTCGTGAACGATGGTTCTCTCGCACAAGTGTTCATGGAGGGGCTGGAACGCCCGGCGTGTCGCCCGTAGATTATGAATTGTCAACGCCAAGGACGACACCAAGGAAAACCACCAAGGACAAAGGAGTACCATCATGTCATTCGCACGCACCATCTTCGGAGACGTCGATCCCAGCACCCTCGGTGTGGTCGACTGCCACGACCATCTGATCCGCGTCGGCGCGGGCGAGGTCTACATCGACGGCGACCACCAGCTCGACTCGGTGGAGAAGGCCATCGAGGAGGGCGGCTACTTCGCCGAAGCCTCCAAGAAGTGGAGCCCCAACGGCGGCACCGTGGTCGACATGTGCCCGATCAACTGCGGACGTGACCTGAACAAGCTGGCCGAGGTCACCAAGGCCGTCGACGGACTGCAGGTCATCGCCGCCACCGGCTTCCACCGTGAACACGTCTACCTGGAGACCCAGTCCCACTGGATCAACCGCTACGACGTGGACAAGGTGGCCGAACTGGTCATCGCCGACATTCGCGAGGGCATCGACAAGAACGACTATTCCGGCCCGATCGTTGAGCGCACCCCCTACAAGGCCGGTGTGATCAAGGTGGGCACCGCCTACGGCAAGATCACCCCCTTCGAGCGCAAGTGCATGGAGGCGGCCGCCATCGCCGCCATTGAGACCGGCTGCCCGATCAACACCCACACCACGTACGGCACCTGCGGTCTCGAACAGGCCGAAGGATTCCTCGAGCTGGGCGTTCCGGCCGATCAGATCGCCATCGGCCACATCCAGCGCAACGCCGACGTGTACTATCTCGAGCAGATCCTCAAGCTCGGCGTGTACTTGGAGATCGACGGCACCAACCGCATCAAGTACCAGCCCGACTCCAACCGCATGATGGAGCTGCGCGCCTTCTACGAGGACGGTTTCGCCGACCGTATCCTGCTGGGCACCGATTCCGGCAAGCGCGGCTACCAGAAGGCCTACGGCGCCACCTCCGGCGTGGACTACAACCCGGCCGTCGACGGCCCGCGCATGGTCGACGAAGGCTTCGACCGCGAGTACATCGACAAGCTGCTCATGAAGAACGCCCAGCAGTTCTTCACCTTCAAGAAGGAAGGCTGACCTACGATGACCGAGGAGAAACTCGCTCAGCCCCGTCTGCAGATCGCGCTCGACACCACCGACATGCCGAGCGCACTGCGCCCCCTCAACGCGGCGATCGACCAGATCGACGTGATCGAATGCGGCACGATCCTCATCATCGCCGAAGGCCTGCGGGCAGTGCGCGAGATCCGCGCACTGTACCCGGACAAGACGATCCTGGCCGACGTGCGCATCGCCGAGGCCGGCGCTCTGATCGCCCGCAACTGCTTCGAAGCCGGAGCGAACTGGGTGTCGGTGGTGGCCGGCGCGTCGATGACCACCGTGGAGCAGGTCGTCAAGGTCGCCGACGAGTTCGGCGGTGAAGTGCAGATCGAACTCGGCGAGGACTACGATGCCGACAAGGCCCGCCAGTGGAAGAAGCTCGGCGCCAAGCATGTGATCGTCCACCGTTCCCGCGACGCGGAGGTGGCCGGAGTCCTCAAGTGGAGTCCCGACGACGTGGAACGCATCAAGGAGCTTCACGACATGGGCTTCACCGTCACCGTCACCGGCGGCGTGAACGTGAAGGACATCCCCTTCTTCGAAGGAGCCCCGGTCGGCGTGATCATCTCCGGACGAGGCATCGTCAAGGCCGACGATCCGCTCGCCGCAGCCACCGAACTCAAGAACACCATCGCCGCCGTCTGGCCCCGATGACCAACGTTCCGGACGTCCGCCGTCGGGCGTCCGGAACCACTACGGCCGAACAGGCCGTTACCCTCTCCCCATGCCGATTCCGCCACGAAGCCACGGAACCTGACTCAAACGCAACGTGGGCGTCCCCCTGCCCGGGAACGCCCACGACGAAAATCCTCATCCAAAAGAATTCTCACGACGATTATAGTCACAAGGAAGTGCGCCATGACCACCCGCGAACCCAAGTACGACCTTTCCACCATCGGCGAAGGACAGATCCGATTCACCGTCGAACGCGGCGAACGGCTGATGTTCACCCGCTCCGTGCACATGAACCCAGCCTGCTCCGAAGCCAACGTCGCCGGACTGCTCAGCCAGCTCGGACGCGAAACCCTGTGGACCAGCTCCCTGCCCGAAGGGGACCTCGGCGACTACATCCTCTCCGAATACCGTTCCGTCGGCGTCCACATGGACACCATGGTCCGCCGTCCCGGAGGACGCACCGCACTGTACTTCATGGAACCCGGCGAATACCCGATGCCCGCCAATGTGATCTACGACCGTGAATGGACCACCTTCCGCGCCACCGGCATCGACGACTACGACTGGGATGAGATCCTCGACACCAAGGTCATCTTCCTCACCGGCATCACCGCGGCACTCACCGACATCACCGCCGAAGTCGTGCGATACGCGGCCGACGAAGCCGTGCGACGCGGAGTCGAGGTGATCCTCGATGTCAACTTCCGGCGTAAGCTGTGGAGTGGCGAGAAGGCCAGGGAGATTCTGGAGCCCATCGCCAAGGAGGCTTCAGTGCTGTTCTGTTCCATCGCCGACGCGGAGAAGGTGTTCGGCATCACCGGCAGTCCCGAAGAGGTCACCGCCGAGCTCAAGAACCGTTTCGGATGCAAGTACATCGTCTCCACGAACCATACCGCAGGCCCGTACCTGCGAGGCGACGAAGGTTTCTACCCCTACCACACCACCCCCGTGAACGTCATCGACCGTCCGGGCGCCGGAGACTCCTTCGTCTCCGCCACCATCCACGGATACCTTTCCGGCAACATCCGCGACGGCGTCAAGTGGGGACAGTACGCCTCCAAGGTGGCGCTCACCCACAAGGGCGACTTGACGCGAGTGCGCCCCGGCGAACTCGACATCCCGCTCGGCACCGACATCGACCGCTGACCGCAGACGGAAGGAACGCACATCATGTCCAACACCATGGCAACGACGCCCGCACCCACAGGCATGACCGCATACGAGCAGATCGACTCCCGGCCGCTGAGCGGACACCAGAAAAGCATCATCGGCCTCGTCATCGCCGGCAACATCTCCGAATTCTTCGACATGTTCCTCGTCGGATTCGTCGTCTCCCTGCTTACCAGCGCATGGCATCTCACCGGCATGGAGGCCGGCGTCATCCTCGCCTGCTCGGGCCTCGGCACCGTCATCGGATCCATCATGTGGGGCCGGCTCGCCGACCGGTTCGGCCGCAAACACGCCTTCCAATGGTGCGTGATCTGCTTCGTCGTGTTCACCATCCTCTCCGTATTCCTGCCCGACCGCGCATGGGTGCTGCTCGCACTCCTCCGCGTGGGCGTGGGCATCGGCGTCGGCGGACTCAACATCACCTCCATCCCATACGTCCAGGAATTCGTCCCCACCAAGCATCGCGGCATGCTCGCCGGACTCGCATCCGTATTCATCCCCCTCGGCCTGCTGCTCGGCTCCGTCGCCCAAAGCGCCATCGGCGAACACTGGCGAATCCTCCTCGCCCTCGGTGCCGTGCCCGTCCTCCTGCTCTTCTGGCTGCACGTCGTCCCCGAATCCCCGCGCTTCTACCAGACCAAAGGCCAGGACGACAAAGCCCGCGAAGCCCTCGCCTGGGCCATGGAGATCCCCGTGGAACAGGTCGGCGCACTGCCCGTCGTCGAACAGCAGCAGAAGGTCAGCTACTCGGTGCTGTTCAGCAAGCACCTGCGCTCGCTGATCATCGTCAGCGTCGGTTCGTTCTGCTTCATCATGGGAGGCTTCGCCATCCAATCCTGGGGACAGACCCTCATGAAGGACGCCTTCGGCTTCTCCACCCAGATGGTCGCCTACCTGTTCATGGGCGTCTCCGTCGCCGACTGCATCGGCCTCTTCGGCTCCGCCTGGCTCGCCGACGTGATTGGTCGCCGCTGGACCATGTTCATCTTCGGCATCATCGGCGCGGGCGGCTGCTTCTACGCCGCGTTCTTCCACGACTCCGGCTGGCAGTTCTACATCGCCGTGCTCATCATCATGACGTTCGCGGACGGTGTGTTCGGCATCCTCAACGCCTTCGGCGGCGAACAGTTCCCGAACGACGTGAGATCCACCGGTCTCGGCCTCGGCTACGGCATCGGCGCCACCGCGAAGATCATCGGCCCCGCCTTCATGGGCATGCTCGTCGGAGGCGACTTTGTCTCCCAGAACATCGACATCACCGTCATCACCACGGCATTCACCTTCTTCGGCGTCTGCCTGGTCATCGGCGCGATCGTCTACCTCTTCGCCCAGGAGACCAAGGGCAAGGACCTCGAAAGCCTGTAGGCCATACGGAACCCATACCGGTCCCGTCCCGACAACGACGTCGGCACATCCGGTTGAACCATCGCCGTCGAACGACGACGGTTCAACCGGACCATGATCCCGCCGTCCACCGCCTCGCGCGTCGCGTATCCACACCGCGGCATCCTCAACCCATACCTCATTTCACGTCTCATTCCAGACTTCTCATTCCGCATTTCACACAGCAAGGACTTCACCATGACCATGAACGCCGTAGGCATCTATGAAAAAGCACTGCCGACAGGACTGACCTGGGAGGAAACCTTCGATCTCGTCCACGAGCTCGGCTTCAACTTCCTCGAATTCTCCGTGGACGAAAGCGACGAACGTCTCGCCCGCCTCGACTGGACCGAAAGCGAACGAGCCGACTTCCGCAACGCCATGTGGAAGACCGGCAGCCGCATCAACACCCTCATGCTCTCCGGACACCGCCGATTCCCCCTCGGCTCCGCAGACCCCGCCATCCGAGCCAAAGCCCTCGACATGATGGCCAAGGCCATCGATCTCGCCGTCGACCTCGGCGTGCGCAACATCCAGATGGCCGGCTACGACGTCTACTACGAGCCCAAAACCGAATCCAGCCGAGAATGGTTCATCGAAAACCTGCGCACCTGCGTGGAAATGGCCGCCAAGAAAATGGTCATGCTCTCCATCGAAAGCATGGACGATCCGTTCCTCAACTCACTCAGCAAGATCGAATACCTCAAAACCCAGATCCACAGCCCGTTCCTCCAGGCATACCCGGACGTCGGCAACCTCACCGCATGGCCCGAAAACGACGTGGCCCGCGAAATCGAAGCGAACATCGACAGCATCGTCGCCGTGCACCTCAAGGACACCAAACCCGTCACCGCCGACTTCCCCGGCCAATTCAAGGAAGTACCCTTCGGCGACGGCACCGTTGACTTCGAAGCCGTGCTCCGCCTGTTCAACCGACTCGGCTACAACGGCAGCTACACCATCGAAATGTGGACCAGCAAGGCCGAAGACCCCATCGCCGAAGTCAAGAAGGCCAAAGCCTACTTCGACGGGCTCTTCGACAGGATCGGCATCGTCCAGGAACCCGTGCTCAAGGTCGCCGCATAACCACAGACCGGCGACGACGGTCGATGGCAGGCGCTCGCAGGCGGCAATTCGTCGGTGGGCGCCTGAATGAACTGTGGAAAACACGAAACGATATGAAAGGAATCAACTATGGCTACTCTGGCTGATTACGGTCCCGAGGTGCGTGCCGAGGTCAAGCAGGTGCGCGAGGTGGTGGCTTCGCTGCACGAGCAGCTGATCAAGTGGAATCTGGTGGTGTGGACGGCGGGCAACGTGTCACAGCGTCTGCACACCGCCGACCTCATGGTCATCAAGCCGTCCGGCCTGCGCTACGAGTACCTGACCCCGTCGAGCATGGTGGTGTGCGATCTGGACGGCAACGTGGTCGACGGCGCCGAGGCCCCCAGCTCCGACACCGCGTCGCACGCCTACATCTACCGTCACATGCCCGACGTGTACGGCGTGGTGCACACGCACTCCACCTACGCCACCGCGTGGGCGGCGACCGGCCAGAACATTCCGTGCGGTCTGACCATGATGGGCGACGAGTTCGGCGGCCCGGTGCCGGTGGGCCCGTTCCGTCTGATCGGTTCGGAGGCGATCGGCGAGGGCGTGGTGGAGACGCTGAAGAAGTATCCGAAGTCGCCGGCGGTGCTCATGCAGAACCATGGTCCGTTCACGATCGGCAAGGATGCCGAGGGCGCGGTGAAGGCTGCGGCGATGACCGAGGAGGTGGCGCACACGATGTGGGCGGCCCGTCAGCTGGGTGAGATCATCGAGATCGACCAGGCGGACATCGACAAGCTGAACGACCGCTACACCAACGTCTACGGCCAGCACTGACTTGGCGGAGTGTCCGCGGCGTTGCGGGAGGCTCGACGTACCTTGGTACGCCTTCGTC
>NZ_NMWU01000046.1 GCF_002860355.1 Bifidobacterium margollesii | reverse complement strand
AGGTCGATGAGTGCGAAGGGCTGCAGTCCGGACAACGCGGCAGCCGAGGGGTTCTTCGGCCGGCTCAAGCAGGAGTTCTTCCACAAGCGCAGCTTCCAAGGCGTCACGATCGACGACTTCATCGGCATGCTGGACGAGTACATGGTCTGGTACCGGGACAAGCGCATCAAACTCGAATACGGGATGAGCATCATGGACAAGCGCATCGAGCTCGGGCTCGTCGCCTGAACACATGTGATATCGTTCTGAACGACCATTCAGACAACGAAGTCCAAGAAAACGTCACCACCCCCCAATGCGGACGCCAACTTGCTAAAACACATCCTTGAGCCGTCCGGCGACCCTATGGGCGATCCGGCCCGCGGTGCGCCATGCGACGCGCAGGAACCCGCTCACCGTCTTCTGGTTCGCCACGGTCATCAGCCACGCGCACTCCGCCTCGAAATCACGCGTGAACCGGCTGCCGGGCTCGGCCCACGGCATGGCGGCGACGACCACGCCGCACCCGGGGCAGTCCACGCGCGGCATCATGGCGACCAGCTCCACCCGCCAGCAGCCGAAGTCCTGGTGACGCCAACGGCGCACGCCGCCGCCCCGGTCATAGCCCGGACACCGCCGACCGCAGCGGGAGCATCTGAGCATGCCGGCATGCGGGCGCACGCGCACCTCGAGCACGGGCTCGGGACGCAGCGGCGAGTCCGCGACCCGCACGTCCTCGACGACCATGCCTTTGACGTTGAGAAGACGTTTGAATAAGCTGTTCATCAGGCGTTCTCCGTGGTTCATTTCTTTGGTCGGAAAACAGAATACACGGGAACGCCCCTCACGCTTACGAAATCAACGGCTCAACGACGAACCCACACCCACGAAAACAGCAATAGCGCCATATTGCTTCATCATTCTTGGCTTAGTTGTTGGTTTGACGATAGATGATAAGTAAGCGAGAGCCATGTGATGATAACTGACGATATTGCTCATCAGAAATAACAGCAGGAAAGGTAATCGCATGGAGATGTCTTTAGAGAAGTACAAGCATCAGCTTATTGTGCTTGGCAACGGCTTCGATCTCGCGCAGGGGCTGAAGACCGGTTATGCGGATTATTTCAGGGACAAGTACGGCGACAACCCCTCCATGGATTTGATGGACAACGCTTGGGACATGGTGTTGTTTGACCGCAAGTTGCATAGCCACAGCGAGTGGGCAAATGTGGAACAAGCCATTCGAGAACAGGTCATAGAGCATGATGCGATAGCTCAGGTGAGGAAAGGGCTGGACAACCCCAACGTCTTGGATACCAGCAATCTGCTTGGATCTCATATAGCCAAGCGCATGGCTTCGATGATTGATGAAATCCAGACGGTCGGTTTTCTTCAATCGTCAATCAACCATAAGGATGCTGTTTATCGGCACTTCATGCGTAGCGAATTAACACTTTTTGAAAATTCCCTATACACGTATCTGAAGAAGGTGGTCGACCAATCCGAAAATGATGATCCGCTGCAATATACGATTTCCTCAGACGACCTGTATGAAAGCATTGCCGGAATGCCGGCGTTCAGCGATGCAAACGTCCTAGAGAAGCAGCACAACACCATTCTGACCTTCAATTACACGTCACCGTTCCAAAGGAGGGATGAAGGCTATTTCCCCGGTCTTGATTCCGTTCGATTCATTCATGGATCCCTGACCCAAGGCGACATCATCATCGGCATCGACGCCTTGGATCAAAGGTCACGGGGGCCGCGTGAACTGATTGCTGCCGAGGACGTGATTCCTTTCACCAAGACGTTCCGTACTCTGCAATCCACATCCCACTATGACGCATTCAGTGATGTGTTTGATGACGAGCCGCCGGATTGCATCAAGTTCTTCGGGCATTCCCTATCCGAAGCTGATTATTCGTACTTCCAATCCATCTTCGACCATGTGAATCTGTACGGGGGAACAACGGCGCTCATGTTCCTGTACCGCCCCGACTGGAGATATGACGGATCCGACTTATACCTCAAGGTCACAAAACTGATTAACAGGTACGGCGAAACACTCGACAACAAGGATCACGGCAAGAACCTCCTACATAAACTCATTCTGGAGAACCGCTTGTCAATCAAGCGCGTGTACTAGAACGAGCATGTTCCCCAGTCATTCCAGCCTCGTTTGACTGGGGAACACCCTCGCTGGAGTGGACACAACTGGGACACAATGACCGCGGAGAACAGCGAAATCAACGGTAATCAACGAACCTCACCAATAGCCCAGAAACCGCGTCACATCAACGAAAACGAGACCAACGAAGCTCACAATAATTAACGAAACGACCCAAAAACCGAACAAGGGGTTACCCAGTTAATCACCCCGCTGGAGCGTGGCTCAATTATCCACGACACGCCGAGCGTGCCGCCTTCCCAAGCATCCAATCCCAGTAACATTTCAGTAACAGTGACCGTCAGGATTAGCCAAACGCATTGGTTCCAGCAAAGAACACCAAATCTCAGAAATGGCTTGATTCCAACGACATTTCACCCATCCATAGCAGCCGGTTTTCGCAAAGCAACCCCCCGATGGTACAGGATGTCGCAGGCTCGAATCCTGTCAGCCCGACCATAAGCTTTACTCCCGCTTGGGTTTTGAGGTTTCGCCGTTCGAGGCGGAAGACCGCCGTGGTAACGATGGGTAACAATGACCGCAGACTTTAAACTCAATTGTCCGTGCAGGAAAGAAAAATCCCCGGGGTTTCATGATGTTTCGCATGAGTGACGTTCCGGGGCATTCGCCATTAGTATAGCCATCATGAATCCTGTCTCTTGCATGTCAGAGCCGGTTCTTGTCATAATGGTGACGCTTCGTCCCGTAAGGGCGAGGCTCCAAGTCGCAGGGGGTATTCCCCCGGCATTCCTTTATCCGCCGTCTTGTCAGGGAAATCGGTTGAGCGAATCAAGCATCTTCGTGGACGAGTCCGGCGAATAGGGCAAGCTGTCCAAATACTATCTCATCACGATGGTGTTCCATGTGCAGTCCACGCCCATAACCACGCACATCGGGAAGTATGAACGGCATCTGGCAGATTCGGCTTTGCCGGACATCCCGTTCCATGCCGGCCCTTTGTTCAACGGGCACGACGATTACGAGGACATCTCGTTCGCGGATCGCAAGAGACTGTTCTTCGCGTTCTTCACACTCGCCCGCAATCTTTCGTTCCGGTACGTGACGTTCGCCCATCGCAAAAGCATGTTCGACGGTGATAGGACCCGATTCGAAGCACAGCTCATTTGACCAGTTGGGCGTTGTTGCCGCTGGTGATGTAGCTGGTATCGGCCATGATTCATTGCCTTCCTGTTGGTTGGGTTTGCGGGTTCACTGGGCGGGGACGGTGGAGACGGTCAGGAGCAGGACGAGGTACGCGCACAGCGTGCCGTCCCCGTCGCCCATGCGGACGGGCCCGGATTCGTGCCTAATGGAGACGATCGGGGCGGGCGGCCACAGGCCGGTCAGGAACAGTTCGATGTCGGCGGCGAGCCGCTGGGCGGCGTCGATGTCGCCGGTCCCGTCGTCGCGGCGCGCCCACACGCTGACCCTCAGCCGCACGTACTGGCTGACGGGCGTGGCCCGCTGCTGCGGTTCGGCCACGATCACGCATTCGAGCCGGGGATTGCCCCGGTCGCGGATCGTGCCGAACCTCGCATCGCCGAAGCGTTCGCGCAGCAGCGGGAGCAGCACGGGTTCCATGCGCGGCGGCCTGGAGGGCGGGGCGAGCACGCTCATGCGACCACCATGCCGATCATCTGCGTGAGCACGCCGTGCTCCTGCTCCACGGGCGCGGGGCAGGCGGCGACCACGTTCGCACGGTCGGTGTCCTCGTTGCGGTACACATCGATCGACGGATGCACCTGCGCCATGCCCTCCATCTGCTCCTGCACGTCGTCCATGACCGGCTTCACGGCCCGGTGCAGCACCTCCCGGCCGAACGCGCCGCGTTTGAGCACGACCCTGACTTTCCCGGACATGGTCCTATCCCTCCTTCAGTCTCACGGTGATGACGTCGCCGATGTGCCGGCCCTTCGGGTCCCGCCACGAGGCGACGGGCCCGTCAACGGGCAGGAGCCGGCCGCGCACCCCGATCACGTCGGTGTCGAGGATGCCGGTCGGCCCGTCGGCGCGGATGTAGAGCGTGCAGCCGACCGTGACCCCGTGGGACGTGTCGGTCGGGCTCTCCCCCGCCGTGATCGGGGCGACGAGCCCGTCGAAGCTGGAGACGAGTGTCAGCGGCCCCTGCACGCGGTTGCCGTCCGCGTCGTCCACCGTCTCGCCCCGGTACACGTCGATGCGTTCCATCAGCCGATCACGCTCCCGTCATCCATGCCGATGCTGTAGGCTCGCTGGCCGCCCAGACCGAGGATCCGCAGGTAGGAGTCGCTCCACCGCAGGTATCCGTCCGGGCTGGCCCAGCTGTACGAGCTGGTGAACGGGCCGGTGGTCTCGGTGGACTGGGTGACCCCGTCGGGCACGCCCGAGACCTGCTGCTGCATGGCGGTGCGCACCATCTGGCAGCAGATCAGGTTCAGCCTGCGGCGTCGGGACGCCCACCACGAGGGGTCGTGGGTCTCGGAGTACGCGGCGACGTGGGCGCGGACGATCTCGCTCGCGTCGGCGAGCAGCTCGTCGGCCTGCGCGCGCTCCGCATCGGTGAGCGCGTGCCAGCGGCGTTCCAGATCCCCGTGCGTGGCCAGAGGCGTCGTGTCGCCGCCCATGCCCGGATCCGCGTCCGGATCGGTCTCCTCGTCGGCCATGACGCTTCTCCTTACGCGGTCGCGGTGGTCACGGTGATCGCCGCGGTGGTCTTGTCGCTGAACGTGACGGTGCCGCCGGTGATCTTGCCGGCCGCGTCCGCGGTCAGGGCGATCGCGGTCACGGACTTGCCGGCCGGCCCCGCGGGACCGGTGGCGCCGGTGGCTCCCTTCGCGCCGGCGGCGCCCGGATCACCCTTGTCGCCCTTCTGCCCCTTGAGGGTCGCCGGGTCGATCAGATCGAAGCCAGTGCCGTCCGCCCTGACCTGCGGGATGCGCCCGTGGCCGGTCGAGGCGTCATACCCGTTGAGCATGGCCGGCGTCAGAGAACCGGCCGCCGGTGCGGCCGGTGCGTCGGAACCGCCGGCGAACGGGGTGCCGTCTGGGTTGTACAGGGCGACGGGCGCGTCCAGTGGGCCGGCCCTGTGTTTGGCGGTGCGTTTCTGGACGATGAGGTTCTGCACGGGGAAGCCCATCACGCACCCGCTTCCGTCGCTGTCTTGAGCACGGCGAAGCCCTTGGGGTCGAGGACCGCGTACGCGAACACGGCCTCGGTGCGGTAGGCGACCATGTTCACGTTCTGCAGGTCGGTGCCCACGGCGTCCGGGTCGCCGTAGGGGATCATGGTGGCGTACATGTCGCGCACCATGCCCCATTTGATCAGGCTGAAGTCGCCCATGAGGGCGAGCACGCCGGTCGGGGTCTTGGCCTTCGCGCCGTTGACCGTGCCGGACGTGGCCGCGGTGATGCCGTCCAGACTGCCGGCCTGCAGGTTCAGGGGGATCTCCGGGTAGAAGCGCATGCCGGTGGCAGGGACGCGCACCTTGCGCAGGCGGGCGGCCCACGTGCGCGACAGGGCGACGCCGTTGATGTCGTAGGTCTGGTTGAGCGCGTCGGACAGGGCGTCCACGTTGGCGATGTCGTCGTCGCCCGCGGGCACCTGCACCGCCCCTGCGGTCAGCGCGTCGTAGCCGGCCAGCGTCTCGCCGTCCTTGGGGTTGACCGCGTGGTAGATCACGTAGTCGAGGGCGCGGCCGATGGCGGCGGCCTGGTCGAGCTGGATCGCCTCGACGATCTGGGTGCGGTTGTCCTCGTCGGCCCACTGCAGCTCGTTGGTCACGCGCGTGGTGGTCTGCACCTTGAAGCGCTTCGCGCTCACGACGGTGGTGTCCTGCTCGTAAGAGCCCTTGGCCTGGCCTTCGGCCACGACCTCGGCCTCGCTCCTGCCGTTGAACATGAGGAAGTCCTTGTCGGTGAAGATCATCGGGCTGGACGGGCTGAGCGCGGCGATGGTGCTCGTGTCCCTGGCCTTGCTGACCACCGCGGTGGCGAGCTCCCTGGGCAGGGGCAGCTTCTCCAATGTCATTGCCATGATGTGGTTTCCTTTCGGGATTTGTCGTGATGATTGTGATGGAGGTCAGGCGGAGAACATGCGGTTGACGAAGTCGCGGGTCTCCTGCCCCCTGGCGGGATGATCCGGCCTGCCGCCCTGGTCGGGCATGCCCTTGGGCTTGGGATGCGCCCACTGGTCAAGGGCCTTCGCGTACTCGCCCATGGCCTCGAGGCTGTCGCCGTGCAGCAGGTCCGCGGGCACGCCCGTGTCCTTGGACACCTGCGCGGCCCATTCGGCGTGCTGTCTCTCCGTCTTCATGGCCGCGTTCTCGGTCTCGAGCTCCCTGATGTGCTTCGCGGTCCTTTCGGACTCGCTCAGCGTGGATTCCTTGAGCTTCTCCAGTTCGGCGGCGGCCGCCTTGTTGTCCTTGGCGCGCTTCTCCCACTCACGCGAATGCGCCAGCGTCTCGCGGTACTTGGCCTCCCAGTCGGTCTGCTGCTCCTCGCCGTGCGGCTCGGACGCATCCTGCGACTGGTCGGCGTTGCTGTTGGCTTCCTCGGCCATATGGTTCCTCCTGAATTGTGTTGTCGGGGCCCGTTTCGGGCATAAAAAAACCACCCGTGCGGGTGGTTAGAAATCTGGATCGCAGTTGACGTTATAGCTTTCCCTGCGCTTTGAGCCGGTCATATTCGTCGGCCAGATCGAAAGTGGACACCGGAAGGCCTTGGCGATACCGAGCCTTACCCTCTTCGCTTATCCAAGCTTGTTTTTCCGCCGGGTACGGATAAATGCCGGTTTTCTCGCATAAGGAAGCAACCTCCTCAGGATCGGTCACCTCGATCAAGTCTCCGGGGTGGAATACAAAACGGTCGTATTCCTCATCATCGAAAGGGCTTCTACTCATGATGCCCAGTCTACCAGTCGGACGAACACCATAGGTCCCTGCTTCGTGATTTCCACTCCTTCTATTTGCAGCCGGCCCTTCCGGGCGAGAAGCACTTCCTCCTGTCGCTTCTTCGCCTTGCTGATTGGCTGGAGATAGACTGCGCTGCTACCGGGCGGGACAAGGATCCGGGTGGGGATCCGGTCAAGACTCCGGTCGGCGAGTACACCTCCGTCAAGCAGTGACGTAGCCATGTATCCGGGATGGTTATAGGTCTTTCCCGGCACAAGATCGAAAGCATCTTCGACGGATGACAGCTCAAACGTGCTCAATGGCATGAGCCGGTCCACGGTGAATTGTCTCTGAGTCCAGTGATCGCTCATGGCCTCGTCTATCATGTCGATGCGTTCCCGAGTGGTGTCGTCTACCGGGGAGTGCCCGTACAGTGCCATGTTGATTTGCTTGAACGTGCCGTCCGTCCACCCTCGAAGCGCCTTCCGCTTTTGTTCGGGCGTGTATTGGTCCCATGGCATACGCACGGTGAAGTCGGACAGCCTCGCCAGTTCGTCGGCGGTGGGTCTGATGGTCTTGTGGCTCCATCGGATGTTCGGAACCGGTGTGACGCCATCGCTGAGCCTGTCTGCATAGATGCGGCGCATTGCGGCGAGTTCGGCGTTGCGCGGCGCGTTCTCCCCGGCGGCGGCCTTGCCGGCCTCGTACATGCTCTTGCATTCCTGCTGGGCGGAGGTGAGGACGTCGTCCTTCCAGCCGGGGATGGCGGTGCAGTGGCATTTGCCGTCGTGGAAGCTGCCGCCGAACCTGGCTTTCTCCTTGCTGTGGTAGACGAAGCCGCGGCCGGCGAGCATGACGCAGAACGCGCATGGCTTCGCGCCTCCGGTGACGCGCGCCCAGCGTGGGCCGGTGGGGTCGTCGGCGATGTCGCGTTCCATGGTGTAGCGTGCGGAGGCGCGCACCATGTCGGCGGCCCACTGCATCGCGTCGTCCGGGTTCCTCAGGCTGGGCCATAGGTCGTCCACGGTCAGCCCGGCACGGGACCGGCCGTCCCTCAGCTGCGTGTAGTTCAGGCCGTTCCAATCGGTGTGGTTGAAGCCGCCGACCATGCGGTAGAGCGTATGGTCGGGATCATAGACGCCATTTGTGGCGTAGTCCTCGAACGTGTGCCCGTAGGCGTTCTCGTAGGCCTTGCGCATCTCGTTGTAGTATTCGTCCGCCCTCTGGCTGGCGTCGCGCGCGCAGTCGCGCATGATCCCGGTCAGGTCGGCGTCCGGCCGGCCGTGTTCGGATTCCACGAGTCCCGCCGCGTACTCGGCCAGATTCTCAAGATCGTCCTGATACGCCCTGGTCAGCCGTCCCAGCTCCGCTTCCAGTTCCCTGCGGGCGTCGTCCGACAGCGGGGCCGGATCCGGATTCGCCATCCGCCACCTCCTTCAGGTTGACCGGGACCATGCCCGTGAACCGGATGCCCGCCAAACCCAGACGATTCGCCGCGTCCTCCGGCTCCACGCCGGCCCGCACGGCCACGCCCAGCGCATCGAACCGCGACTTCAGCTCATCGGGGGGGGTCTGCGCATCCACAGGCTGCGAAGCGTCGGCGGAGACCGCCGTCTGCCGGGCGGTCGCATCCCCCGCCTGCCGTTGGGGCTGCAGGGCGCGCGCCCTGAGCTGGTCGATGTGCTCCTGGGCGCGCACCCGCTGCTGGTAGGCGCGGAAGCTTCGGCGCTCGTCGGCGCTCAGGCCGAGCCTGGCGAGGCCCGTGTCGCTGTCGGCCCACGCGGGGTTGGCCCCGGCGACCTTCACGTAGTAGTCGGCTAGCGCCGCCTCGGACACGACGCGGGTCGGAGCCCACAGGGGGCGGATCCCGGTCAGGTCAGGCGGGTCGGCCGTGTTGTCTCGCAGCTGGACGGCCATCGACATGGCGTTCATCAATTGGACGCCGAACGCGCGGTTCTGCCGGTCCGCGATCCGGGTCAGCTGGTCCTCCGCCGCGGCCAGCGCCTCGGCGCTGGTGGGGTTGGTCAGGCGGATGCCGAGCTGTTCGGCCGGGATGCCGGTCTCCGCGGATGCGAGCATGGCGATGGTCTCGAGCATGGCGCCGTGCGGCTGCATGCTCGCCTGCGTGACCTGCTGGAGCGTGGGCACGTCCCCGTTCTCGTCGCGGCTCACCGCGTTGATGCTGGACACGAGGCTGCTCCACGTGTCCTGGCTGAACGCGTCGCGGTTGAGGCCGAGGAACCAGATCTTGGGCACCGAGTAGAACTCGGCGCTGGCTTCCATGCGGATCATGGTGCGCATGGCCATGTCGGTGAGGTTCATGAGCGTGCGGTTGATGCGGCTGTGCCCGAACGGCCGGTCGCCCCGGTCGTAGACGATGGGCACGACCGCGACCCGGCCGAGCCGGTTGTCCTGGCGTTCCGCGTTCCAGCCTCCCGCGTCGTGCCGGCATGCGTAGTTGCGGCCGGGCAGCCACGCGTTGAACGCGGTCATGTTCCCCCACTGGTCGTTGTCGGTGACGGTCAGCGCGGCGGCGATCCGGTGGCGCGTGTTGTCCCAGATCGCGGCCGACCAGTCCGCCGAGCGCGGGGTGACGAGGATGCGTTCGCCCGACGGGTCGTCGGGATCGTAGTCGATGGTCAGGAACGAGCAGGAGTGCTTGTAGCAGCTGATGATCGCCTCGCCCATCGTGTCGGTCAGCGCGTTGTCCGTGACGATGCGGGCGATGCCGTCCGGGTCGCCGTCGGGCGTCTCGAACCCCTCGAACACGCTTTTGTCGGCGAGGGCGCGCACGCTTTTCTGCGGCCAGCCGACCACGACGCCGGCCTTGGCTGCGACGATGTTGGGGATGGATATGCCGAGGTTGTTGAACCGTTGCTTGCCGTCGTAGAACGCGCTGCGGAGGAGGTTGCGCGGGTAGTGGTCGCGCCACACCTTGAGCAGGCGGCGGATCGTGTGCATGTCGTCGTCGGGCACGCCTTTGATGCGGCCGATCCGGGAGCCGGCGACGTTGAGGTACGGGCTGCCGGACGCTATCGAATGGTCGGTCATGTCAGACCATCACCTCCTGTCTCCTGTTCGGGTTGCGTTTCGTGACGTAGGTGCCGTACAGGGCGAGCGTGACCGCCACCAGCGGGCTGATGTCGATGTCGCTGCCGGTCTTGTTCCAGCCGAACGCGCCGGACGGCCCGATGTTCCTCGTGGCGGCGTTCGCGACCGCCTTCGCCAACGCGGGCTGTTCGTCGTCCGTCAGGTGGGTGAGCCTATGGTCGCGCAGCATGTCGAGCAGGCGCCCGCAGGCGCGTCCCATGTCCGCGGCGTTCGTGACGATCACCCTCACGTGCCGCGCCTTGAGGTCGGGCAGCAGGCTCATGGCGGGCGACTGGCCGTCGATGACCACGCTCGCCGTGCGCGGCCAGTGCTCGGCGATCCAGTCCACCGCCCACGCCGTGCCCCTGGCCTTCGTGGATTCGAAGGCGCGCAGCTCGACGTGAGCGGTGTCGTCATCGTGCCTGACCGCGCCGCCGATGGCGAGCGTGCTCCGGTCGGGGCTCATGTCGATCGCGTAGCCGACCAGATCGGACGAGCCCGGCGTGACCGGGCCGTCGGTGGCGGCCCGCTTCCACTGTTCGGGGTCGATGGCCGCTGACGCCGCGGTCTCGTCCCACACGCCCAGCGCCTCGCGGCGGAAGCTGTCGGGGGCCATGAGGTTGCGCATCCTCAGGATCGCGGTCTCGCTCGTGCGCTTCGGATACGAGGGGTTCGCCCTGGCCCACTGCCCCCGGTCGTCGGGGTCGGCGTCCCGGTCCGCGGCGAGCTCCACGTACGCCATGCCGTCCACGCCGGCCAGCGCCGACCGTCGCTTCCCCTCGAACACCTCCGACTGGTCGCCGGGCTTGGGCGGGTTGCCCATGAACACGACCAGCGGATCCGGGCTCGTGTTGACCACGGGCAGCATGTTGTCCAAGGCGCGCACGGTGAGGATCTGCGCCTCGTCGAAGATCTCCACGTCCACCGAGTGCAGGCCTCGGCCGAACCCGTTCTCGCGGGCGCCGAACATGATCCTCGACCCGTTGCGGAAGCCGATCTCCTGCTGGCCGTTCGCCCGGCGGATGCGCTCCACGTAGCGGGAGAGCAGCCGGTTTCTGGCGAGGTCGCACAGGTCGTTGAACGTCTCGTCCGACGTTCTCGTGTGGTGCGCGGTCCAGATGACCTTCAGGCCGGGATGGAGGATGCATTTGAGAAACATGGCGGTGCCGATGGTGAACGTCTTGCCGATCTGACGGCAGCTGGAGACCACGGTGCCGCCCTCGCCGCACGCGTACCGGCCGTCCCGCCTGCGGGCGAACAGGAGGTAGAGCAGGCCCTGCTGCCACGGGTCGTACCGGATGCCCGCCTTGACGGCGACCCTGTTGAGCCGGGTGAAGTCGGAGGAGACGATGCCCGACGGCTGGACGAGGTGGGCAGCGATCTCAGACAACCGACGCTCCGGCATCCGCATCCACCCCCTCCAGCGGCTCGTCGTCGAGATCGAGCAGCGGGTCACCGCCGCTCAGATCGTCCAGTTCGCGGCACACGGCGATCAGCTGCCGGCTGATCGCGGGCAGCGCGTTCGCGGGCGTGCCCGGATCGTCCAATGCGGCCTGCAGGCGGTCGCGGTTGTGCCGCAGCACGTCCTCGATCTTGCCGTCCATCATCCGCTCGAACTCACG
>NZ_NMWU01000045.1 GCF_002860355.1 Bifidobacterium margollesii | reverse complement strand
GCCGGAGGCGCCCGACGACGCCCGGTACAGGCTCGCGGAGGCCGGAGCCGACCGGCCCGAAACGTACGACACCATGCGAGGACGCCCCCTATCTGCTTCCGGCCTCGCCGAACCGGGTGCTGAACAGGCGGTAGAGCATGCCGTCCGTGGGGATGCGCGAGTCGAACGGCACCCACGCGCGGCCCGCCTTCATCAACCCGCAGCCCGCGTTGACGCCGGTGAAGAACTGCCGCTGCTCGTCGGACAGGTGCAGCAGGTTCTGCAGCGAGTCCGCGTCGGACGCGGTCTGGTTGAGCAGCACCAGGTACTCGCTGTTGGACAGCATGAGCCGCGCGTCGTCGTTCATGAGCAGCTCCTCGATGTTCTGCGTGATGCCGGTCAGCGCGAGCCCGTACTTGCGGGCCCGCTTGAACATGTCCAGGAACGTCTTGGCGGCGTACCGGTTGGAGAAGAACCGGTGGAACTCGTCGGCGTACACCCAGGTGCGGATGCCCTCGCGACGGTTGGCGAGCACCCGGTTCCACACCGCGTCGAGCACGACCATCATGCCGAACGTGCGCAGCTCGCCGTCCAGCCGGGACACGTCGAAGTTGACGAACCGGGCGGCCGACAGGTCCACGTTCGTGCGCTCCGCGAACCCGGAGAGCGAACCGTTGGTGTACATCTCGATCTGCGCGGCGAGACGCTCGCCCAGCTCCGCGCCCGACCGGTCGAGCAGGTCGTGCAGGTCCCTGAGCGTGGGCTGGCCGAGCCCGGGGTCGGCGCGCCGCTCCCGGTACAGCTGCAGCACGTACCGGTCGAACAGGCCCTTGGCCTCCGGCGCCAGACCGTCGGTGCCGCCGATCAGCGCGCCGAGCATGTCGAGCACGCGCACCGCCTTGGAGCGGATCGGATCGCCCCCGTCGTCGTCCTCGTAGGAGATGTCCATCGGGTTGATGCGCTGCGAGCTCTCCGGTCCGATCTCGATCTCCACGCCGCCCAGCGCGCGCACCAGCGGCGTGTACTCGTGCTCCGGGTCGATGGTGATGACCACGTCCCGGCCCGTCAGCACGCGCTGCGTGATCTCCAGCTTCGCGAACTGGCTCTTGCCCGAACCCGTGGTGCCCAGATGGAAGCCGTTCTGGTTCATCAGCGTGGTGCGGTCCACGGCCAGCGCGTTGCCGGAGCGCGCGTTGACGCCGAACCACACGCCGCCCGGCTGTCGGATCTCCTGCGTGGTGAACGGGATCAGGATCGCCGCGCTCGACGTGGTCAGCGTGCGCCGCATCGGCAGCGGGTCGACGCCCAGGGGCAGCTCCGCGGCCAGACCCTCCAGCTGCATGTACGCGACCGGCTCGCACACGCACGACTCCTGGCGGGTCACGGCCAGCACGTCGCGCACGGTCTGCTCCAGCGTCGCCTCGTCCGGCGCGCTCACGCCGATCACCACGACCGAGTCGATGAGATGCTGGTTGGAGTGCTGCAGGTCGTCGCGCAGGCGGCTGGCCTGCTCCTTGGCGTCCGCGAGGTCCGCGGGGATCTCGTCGGCCGGCAGGTTCTGCTTCATGTTGCGCCGGCGTTCGCCGATGATCTGCATGTCGATCTCGACGAGTTTGCGCTTGACCGCCTCGATGCCCTCGCCGCGCGCGTGCGGCGTGAAGTGGATGCTCACGGTGATCGGGGCGCGCAGATCGGCGAGCTTGCCGATGAGCCGGTCGCTCATCTCGGGCGGGTAGTCGCGGATCCACAGCGTGCGGTGCCACGTGTCGCCGCGCGGGTTGGACAGGATCAGGGTGCGCGGGTCGTGCACGTCGATCGCCGAGGGCGTCGTGTAGTCCTTCGTGGACGGCCTGCCGGGCAGACGGTTGAACGTCTCCTCGTCGAACGCGAACGGCTCGTCGGGGCGCAGCAGGTCCGAGACCATGGACAGGCGCGCGGCGCGCGTCATGCGTTCGACCCGGCACCCGTCGATCGCGTTGATCTGGCTGGACACGCTCAGGGCGAGCCGGTTGAGCAGGATCATCGCCTGCTCGGGATCACGCTCCCTGACCGAGATGGTCAGCACCTTGCGGGTGACCGTGTTGCTCGACGAGCGGGAGAGCGTGGCCTCGACCGTGCGGTCGAACTCGTCGCGCAGCGGGTCGAGCCGGTCGCCCATGCGGCCCATGCGCAGGGAGCGGGCGACCTCGTCGATGCCGACGGTGCGGTTGACGACGGTGATCTGCACGTCGGTGTCCGCGTCGAACATGTTGAGGACCTTCGCCCACTTGTCGAGGATCTCGATCTGATGCTCCTCCGTGGCGATCAGGTAGTTCACGTCCGCGACCTCAAGGCTCAGGCTCCACCGCTCGCCGGCCAGCATGGCCGCGCCGGAGGGGAGCATCGAATCCCAGGGCATCAGCTCACGGGCCTCGCGGACGCGGCGCCGCGCCTCCCGGCCCGTCCCCGCTCCGCCTTCGGGGGTCTTCGCCCCGTCCTTCGCGGCGTGCCTCTTCGATTTGCCGAACAACAACACGTTGACTCCTTTCTACTTACCGTCCCGTTCGCGCATCGACGGGCGGGCCGGCGTCCTCCATGGCCGGGCCGCCTCCCCGGCGTACAGGAACCGGCGCTGGCCGAACCAGTACGCCCACGCGTACGGCAGCCACCGTTCGGGCATGAGGCCCGAGGGCCGCCACCAGCCGAACGCGGCGAACGGCAGGCACACGGCCAGCACGACCAGCGACGCGACGTCGTCCAGGTGCAGCCACAGGGCCAGCACGGCCCACGAGCCGCCGCCCAGGGCGGCCATGCCGGCCGCGGCGAACCACTGCCGCCAGGTGAGCCCGCCCATCACCTTGGGTTCGATGAGGTTGATCTCCCGGTACACGGGCATCTGCAAAGCCATGGGGCTTTCTCCTTTCGTCGTCATGCCCCGGCGTCAGGCGCCGAGGACCTTGCGGGCGGCCGCGTTCGACGTGACCACCACGGTGATCAGCAGGACCGAGGCGAGCAGCAGCCCGCCGTAGTTCGAGACGATCCACGAGCCCAGCGAGTCGCCCGCATGGTACGAGTTCGGGTCCACGCTCTGCACGGCCAGCACCCGGTAGAACACGAGGCTCAGATACAGGACCACGCTCTGGACGACCACGGCCGAGAACTGGCGGATGTAGTCGATGCCCCACTGCCGCGTGTGCTCCTCGCCCAGCAGGGCGAACGGGATCGGCGCCAGCGCGGTCAGCAGGTAGATCTGGATGAACCGCAGGTACACCACCACGGTCACCACGACGGTCGCGAGCCGGGACACGAGCCACGCGGGGAGCAGCACGACCAGCATGCCGGCCTGGTCGATCGTGCCGGCCCGGCCGATCTCGTCCTTCAGACGCGTGCCCAGGCCGAGCGCCCGGCCCGCCGAACCGGTGGGCACGGCGTGGCGGATGCGCCCCATCATCCAGTCGCCGATCGAGCTCAACGCGGACAGGATGTCCGCGGCGTGCTGGGCGAACACGATGATGATCGCGCTCTGCACCATGGCCATGGCGACCATGCGCAGCGCGGTGCGCTGGTCGCCGTCGGCCTTCAGCCCGATCTGCGCCATCCGCAGCATGATCACGACCGACAGGATCACCGACGCGACCGGACGGGCCGCGTCCGCGGCCACGGTCTGCGCGGCCGCGGCCAGCGTGTGGTTGAACGCCTCGGGGCTTTTGGCGATCATGCCGAGCATGTTGTCGTCCACGCCCTGGCCGACCGCGTCCAGCATGTCCACGCACATGTCGTTCAGGAGTCCCGCGCTGGTGATGACGTCGACGCTCATCGGCCCGCCTCAGCCTCGCAGCGAGCGGAAGATCGCGGCGCACGCGATGATCAGCGCGCCGCCGCCGATCTGCAGGATCCCGCCCGTGATGGCCGGGCTGTTGTGGTCCTTGAGGTTCGTGCCGATGGACACGCCGCCGAACACGATGAGCGCGCCGCCGCCGAGCACCAGGGCCTGGGACACGAGGTTGAGGACCGAGGTCAGGGTCGCGTTGTTCATGATGTCTCCTTTCCGCCCGGCACCCTGCCGGACGGAACCACCTTCGCGCGGATCGGCCGGAAGTTGTCCGCCCACCCGTACGCGGTCCCGTCAGGCGTGCCGGCCCCGCCTGCCGCCGGAGCGGCGCCGCACCGCCAGCCAGGCGACGGCCAGCAGCAGCGGCAGCATCGGAAGGACCACGGCCAGCAGGAGCCGCATGTCCGCGCCGCCCGTGAACGGCAGGGCCACGAACATGCTGAACGTGTTGGTGAACACGGGCGCGTCCGCCTTCCCGTCGTACGTGACCTCGGCCTGCAACTGGCCCAGCCCGTCGTCGGTGACCGTGACGGTGACCGCGTGGGTCTTCGCGTCGTAGTCGATGCGCCCGTCACCACCGTCGCGCTCACTGATCGTGTACTTGCTGACGCCGACCTTTGCGACCTCGATCGGCTTGAACGCGACCGTGCCGTCCGCCCGGTTGGCCGCCGTGTCGATCGTCCTGCCGGTGGAGTCCTTCAGGTCGAAGGCGAACTGGCCGTCCTTGAGGTCGTGCTTCGAGCCGCCCTTGTTGACGTAGTCCTTCACGGCCTTGAAGGTGACCTTGACGGGATCGGCCTGGTAGCGGTTGGTGAACGTCATGGTCTGCCCGGCCGGCGTGACGGTCGTGGCGGACAGATGGCCCGCCCCGTCGTCCCTCACGGTGACGGTCACATAGGCGGTCTTGTCCGAGTAGGTCACGCCGCCCGCCTTGCCCTGGGTCTCACGCACCTCGTACTCGCGGGCCACGCTCGCGTGATTGTCCATGCTCGCCTGGTCGTAGACGATGTCGGGGAACGTGATGGACCCGTCCCTGGCGGGGTGCGCCGCGACGACGGGCTTCGCGTCCTTGACGCCCTTGGGGTAGACGCCGAACTCGAAGCTCGTGATGTCGGTCTTCGACGCGGCCGCGCCCTCGAACACCTTCGTGGCCTTCAGGCCCACACGGGTGGCCGTGGCCGTGTACGTGTTGGCGAACGCGGCTTTGGCGGCGGGCGTCGTCCCGCGGGCGAGCGTGGCGGTGACGGTGCGGGTGAGCGCGTCCATGTCGTCCGCGACCCTGACCGTGGCGGTGTACGACGTGGTGTCGTAGGCGACGGACGGGGCCGTGCCCTTCGCCTCCCGCAGCGTGTACGTGTAGTCGCCGGGCCGGGTGAACGCGGTGGGGTCCACGTTCAATGTGTGGTCGCCGGGCGAGTCGATCGTCACGCCGGCGGGCAGGCCCTTGGCGGGCGCGGAGCCGGTCGGGGTGACGGCGATCCGGTAGGAGTCGGTGTCGAGCCACTGGTTGTCGGCCCGCCCGGCGATGGTCTTGGCGACCGTCAGCGTGGGCGCGGCCCTGGTGGGCAGGACGCCGGTCATGCCGTGGTCCTCATACGGGTCGACGTACCGGGCCGAGGTCATGGCCGCGGCCGTGGGGAACGCCTTGAGGGCGATGGTCGCGCGGGCCAGTCCCCGGCCGTCGTCCACGCCGGTGGAGTCGGAGTCGGTCGCCTCGGTGGCGGCCGTCGCGCCCCTGGCGGTGACCCGGAAGCCGGTCCAGCTGGTGCCGGCCCTGGGGGTGAACTCCACGATGTAGCCCGAGCCGGCGGGGATGCCGTCGAGCTCCCAGTGGCCGTTCGCGTCGGTGCCGGTGACGAGCGTGTCGCCGTCCAGTCCCTCGACGATCCGGCCCGAAGCGTCCTTGAGGGTCACGGTCACGCCCTTGAGGACGGGGTCTGTGTCGTCGCGCACGCCGTCGCCGTCGTAGTCCCACCAGGCGGTGCCGTTCACGCTCCGGTCGACGACCTGGGTGACCGCGTCCACCACGTTGTCGCCGTCGGTCCACCGGTTGACGTACAGGCTGCCGGCCATGTTGCCCTTGGGGCTGATCGGCACGGTCACGTCGATGCGGCCTCCCTTGGGCAGCGTGTCCAGGGTCATGGCCCAGGCGACCGGCCGGTCGAACCCCGCGGGGATGGCGACCGTGCCGGTGGCCGGGTCGAACGAGGCCCTATGCCAGGAGGTGACGGTGGTTCGGCTGATGGTCACCGGGTCCATCGTGCGGTACTTCGTATCCGTGGTGAACCAGAATGCGGCCGTCGTCAGGTTCGCGCCGCCGGACGCCTTGGCGGTGAGATTGCCGAGCGTGTATGAACCCTTGAACGAGCTGGTCGATCCGGCGCCCATCCACGGCATCACGTCCACCGCGTACGGGAGGGCCTTGTCGGTGGTGCCGAAGTTGCCGATCATGTTCGCAAAGCCGAGTCGGGTCTCCACGTCGGCGAGCAGGGGGAGCGCCCGCGTGGCGAGCATGGACGCGTGGGTGCGTGAGACGCGGACCGTGAAGGAGGCGCGCGTGGACATGCTCTCGCGCGGCTTGGCCCGGTTGCGCCGGCTCATGACCGTCGTGGTGAGCGTGTACCGCTGGTTGTTCCTCGCGTCCCGGTCGGGGTCGGACGGGTCGCCGATCGACGTGGACAGGCGCAGATGGTGGGTCGTCCCGTCGGCCTTCACGTTCGGAATGCTCCAGGTCAGGAGCGTGGATCCGTCCGGATTGCGGGTGACGGTCGGCTCCGCGGGGGCGCCGCCGTCGATGGCGCCCTGGGCGGGCGTATGCTCCGTGTACGTGCCGTCGAGGGTCGCGGACCCGGCCAGGTAGGTCAGGCCGGCGGGGATCGTGGCGGTCACGTCCAGGTCGGTGACGTAGGTTCCGCCGGTCGACGAGGCACGGGTGGACGCGGACACGGGCAGGTCCCAGTCGACAGAACGCTGCTCCTTGTCCAGATCGTAGATGGTCTTCGCATGCCCGTCGCCGCCCTGCTGCGCGGTGGTGGCGGCGATCACGGGCTGCTCGCCGACGACGAGCACGCTGTCGCCCTTGTTGGAGCCGCCCGTGCCGCCGCCGATCATGCCGTTCGGCCCGTAGGCGGCCTTGACGTAGTTGCGCCCGTCGTACGCCCAGGTGTGCTTGTCGCCGGCCTTGAGGCGGGCGAGCCAGTCCTGGCCGGAGGCCCAGGCGGCCCACTGTCCGTCCGTGGCGGTCTCCGGGTCGAGCCCGGAGGCGGCGGCCATGTCCTCGCGCGTGAAGTCGATGGACTCCATGGTGATCTGGCCGACGGCCCCGACCTTCGCGTCCTGCCGGATGCGGGCCGGGGTGCGGGTGAAGAAGTCGAGCCGCTGGCTGTTGTTGACGGCTTCGGCGGCGGACCGGTTGATCATGAGCACGCCGACGACCGTGCCGTGCGCCCGTGCGTCCTGCAGGGTGTCGTAGTAGTCGAGCCGGTCGATGGTGGTCGCGCGCTGCTCGTCGTCGCCCGTCCACGCCTTCCCGTCCTTCTTCACGGCCCATTTGCGGCTCACCCGGTCGGTCAGGGAGCTTCTGCCGGCGCCGGACAGGCTCCACCAGTAGCCCTTGAGGGTGGCCGTATCGTCGCCGGTCGGCTCGACCACGGTCGGGTCGAACTTGGTCAGGAACAGCTGGCCGACGGGCAGCTGGCGGATGGGCGCGGTGGTGGACCCGGCGCCGGTCAGGAGGATCGGCGCGCCGGGCTGCGCGGAGTCGGTCGAATCGCTGAACTGGTCGGTCCACCCCGAGCAGTCGAGGCCGGACTGGTCGCTCCAGCCCTTGGTGGGGCAGCCGTACCAGACGCGCTGGATGTACGAGCCGTCCAGACGGATCGACTCGGTGGCCTGGGTCCGGTCGTCCGACGTGACGGCCTGGTTCGACGCGTCGGTCGCGGCCGAAGCCAGCCGGTCGCCGGTCGCGGTCGAGCCGGTGAGGTTCCGGTCCGTGGCGGTGACGCGGATGGTCTGATCGTGTCCGTACGCCTGGGCGGCGGACTGTCCGGCCGTGTTCACGGTGGGGATCACGAGGTTCACGTACTGGCTGGCCAGAGGGCCGACCTGGCGGGTGCGGCAGTCGCCGGCCATGTATTCGGCCGCGCACTGTCCGACGGTCTGCGTGGTCCTGGTCGCCCAGGCGTCCGGGTCGGCGATCCACGAGCCGGCGGGGATGACGACGTGCAGGGTGGTGCGGTCCGTGGCCCGCGTCTGGCTGATCCGCCACACGTGGGCGTGGGCCTTGTCGGTTCTCATGACGCCGGGAGCGTCCCAGGTGTAGATGGTGCGGTCGGGCGCGGCGATGGCCATGTTCTTCAGGTCGTCCGCGTTGCCGCCGGGCTGCGCGTGGTTCCATAGGAGCGCCTGCCAGGCGGCGTCCGGCGCATGCCAGGCCTGGGAGCCTTCGTCGGCCATGAGGGTCGCCACGTCCACGTCCAGGCCGATCGGCCCGGCGGGGATCTCCAGGCCCTTCATGCCCTTGGCCTTGTCCGTCCAGCGCAGGTCCACGTTCAGGGTGGCGCCGTACATGAGGCCCTTGACCTTGCCGGCGTCGTGGTTCGGGTCGCCGGAGGCGCCCGCACCGAAGTCGAACGCGCCTTCGGTGCGGCGTTTGAGGTTCTCGATGCGCGCGTTGAGGCTGAGGCGCGCGGAGACGGTCACGTCGCCGGGCGTGTGGGAGGTGGTGCGGTGCTTCACGTCGTTGGGTGCGGCCCAGGCGGTGACCTTGGGGTGGAATCTCCAGCCGTGGGGCGCGGCCTTGACGTTCACGGCGAGGCTGATGGAGCTGGAGCCGGGGACGACGGTGGGCGACGAGCTGGTGGGCTCCAGGAGCCGGTAGACGGTGAGTACCTGCGTGGGCGCGCCGTTGATGGTCTCCGTGGTGGTCTTCGGCTCGAAGCCCTTCGTCCGGTCGGCCCAGCCCATCTGGTCGAGTGCGAAGGACACGCGGTCGGCCGGGTAGGGCAGTTCGAAGCGGAATCCCACGCGGGCCCGCTTGTAGTAGGTCATCGTGTCGTCCGGGGTGACCGTGTAGTCGTAGTTGTAGACCACGGTGTCGAAGCTGCGCACGATGGCGTTGCCCGCGCCGCTGTCGTCGCCCCGGTTGTCGTCCTTGTCGAAGGGCGCGGTGCCGGTGACCCGGCCGGTCATGGTGAGCTTGCTGATGGTGGCGGCGTCCGTGTCGAGCATGTCCTTGACGGTCACGTCGGGCGCGCCGTTCGAGGCCGCCCTGGGGATCGCCCTGCCGTGCGGCGTGGTGTCGGCCTTCGGGGCCGGTGATGGCGCGGCGTCGGTCTTCGGCGTCGACGGCGATGCGGTGGCCGACGGAGTCGTGTCGGCCGGCGGGGTTGCCGTGGTGGCGGGCGCGGCCTCGTCGTCGGCCAGCGCCGCGGGCGCGAGTCCGGTAGTCAGCGTCGCCGTGGCCGCGATCAGCGCGACCATGGCGGCCAGTCGTCTTCCGAGGTTGTTCA
>NZ_NMWU01000044.1 GCF_002860355.1 Bifidobacterium margollesii | reverse complement strand
GCGCGAATGGTGCCCGGACGCGCAGCGCGTGCTCGACGGCTTCCACATCGTCTCCTGGATGAGCGACGCGCTCGACCAGGTCAGGAAACGCCTCTGGAACCAGGCCAGACGCGAAGGCGACGAGGAGACCACGAAACGCATGCGCGGCGTCAGGTACGCGGTCCTGAAGAACCCCGACCATCTCACCGGACGGCAGGACGAATCCCTCACCGCGTTGGGGAACACGGATCCCAGGGGACAGCTCTACCGCGCATGGCGGCTCAAGGAACTCCTGCGCAACCTGCTCAGACACCCCATCGAACAGGCCCGCGGAGAGCTCAAACACTGGGTATTCTGGGCGTCCCACAGCCGCATCCCCGAGATCGTCGAACTCTCCAGGAAGATCAGGAGACGCCGGCCCGACATCCTGCGCACGATCGAGCTCGGCTACTCCAACGCCAGGCTCGAGGCGTTCAACAACCGCATCAAGGTCACCATCCGCATGGCCTACGGCTTCCACCACGTGAACAACCTCATCAGCTTCGTCATGCTCAGATGCGGCGGCCTCGACATCCGACTGCCGGAGCCCACCAACTAACCCACGAAAACAACAGAAGCCTCAAAGTTATACTGTTCTCCGGCTCCGGGATACCTATCGGCTGCTGCACCACTATCGCATGCGGGTAATTTCATCGAATTGTTTGCTTTGTCGATGAGCGATTGATGACCGGAGCACGACCAATCATTCAGTATCTCCGAAGGAAGAAGATCTCCCCTGGCCGGAATTTGACCATGAGCGACCGACCACGCGTATCCCATGTGGGTTTGTTCGTCAAGAGGGGAATAGGTCCCCCCGTATGAGATTTGTGCGGTTGCATAATAACTGGCAGGCAAAACAACTAGTATCAGCAAGGATACCAAAAAAGATTTGATTCTCTTCGATGAGAAATGCAAAAGTACCTCTCCTTTTTTATACCGAAAAGACACGGAAGTTGTTCCTTGAATACGAACTCATGATAATACAGTGACTACCGGCGCTTAGGACAAGATCATGCAGCACTGCCATATTTCATACGAGACTGGATTCAATTGGCAAGCGCAACACCCATACCGGAGATACAACTCCACAGCACAACGCCGGTGTTCACTCGCGTACTTCGACATGGCCCACCTCCCGGAACCTCTAGTCCAAGAAAACGACACCGCCCTGGAGGTACAGAAAAATATAATCATATGGCAAGCGGCTCTTCCCCCACAGGAATGAGAAGAGCCGTTTGCAATGCGTTACTTCGCCAGTTCCTTGGCCACGTACGCCTTGAGGGATTCCTCCCAGTCGGCGGGCGTGTAGCCGGCGGCCTCGATCTTGGCGAGGTTGAGGGCGCTGTGCACCGGACGCGGGCTGATCGGTTCCTTCGCATTGGCGAAGTACTCGGCGGTGGAGATCGGCTTGACCTTGTCGCCGTTGCCGTTGGTCTGCTCGAACACGGCGGCGGCGATCTCGGCCCAGTTCTTCACCACGCCGGAACCGGTGAGGTTGTAGGTGCCGTACGGAGCCTTGCCGTCAAGCAGCGCGAAGATGGCACCGGCCATGTCCTTGGTGAACGTGAGTCGGCCGAACTGATCGTCGACCACGGTCACATGATCGAGCGGGTCATCGGCATCGGCCACACGGTCGGACAGCGCCATCATGGTCTTGACGAAGTTATGGCCTTCACCGATCACCCAGCTGGAACGCAGGATGTAGTGCTGCGGCGCATTCGCCACGGCGATGTCGCCGGCGGCCTTGGTCTGACCGTACACGCCGAGCGGCGCGAACGCCTCGGTTTCATCATGTTCCTCGGCGGCACCGTCGAACACGTAGTCGGAGCTGATGTGCACCAGCGTGAGATTGTGCTCCTTGGCCACCTTGGCGAGCAGGGCGGGACCCTGTGCATTGGCCTTCCACGCGATCGGACGCCCTTCGGCGGTCTCGGCCTTGTCGACGGCCGTGAAGGCGCCGGCATTGATGATCGTGCCGTACAGGCTCCAATCGTACTTGTCGTACGCCGCGGGATCGGAGAAATCGAACTCATCGATGTCGGTGTATTCGAATCCCTGCAGATCATGCGCTTCGGCGTATTCGCGGATCGCGTGGCCAAGCTGGCCGTTGCATCCGGTCACCAAAGTCCTCTTCGGAGCCATCGGCTTGGCGTCCTTGAGCATCGGATGATGCAGGTCGGCCTCGCTGCGCTCGGATTCCTCCAGCGGAATCGGCCACTGGATATTGAGCTCCGGGTCGGCGAGGTTCACGAACGTGTAGGTCTTCTTCTGTTCGAGCGACCAGTGGGCGTTCACCAGATACGTGTACGCGGTGCCGTCCTCGAGCGCCTGGAAGCTGTTGCCCACGCCGCGGGGCACGTAGATCGCACGGCTCGGGTCGAGACGGGTGGTGAACACCTCGCCGAACGTATCGCCGGGACGCAGATCCACCCATGCGCCGAAGATCTCGCCGGTGGCGATGGAGATGTACTTGTCCCACGGCTCGGCGTGAATGCCACGGGTCACGCCCTTCTTCGCGTTGAAGGAGATGTTGTTCTGCACCGGGCCGAAGTCAGGCAGGCCGAGGGCCGTCATCTTGGCGCGCTGCCAGTTCTCCTTGAACCAGCCGCGGTTGTCGCCGTGAACCGGCAGGTCGAACACCAGAAGACCGGGGATGTTGGTCTTCGTGACCTTCAGTTCCTTCTCGAATTCAAATGCCATGACGAATCACTGTCCCTGCTGCTTGTACTTGGCTTCGGTGGCAGCCTTGGCCGGCTCCCACCAGGCACGGTTCTCGGTGTACCAGGCGATGGTCTTCTCCAGACCCTTCTGGAAATCGGTATGCGTCGGCTTCCAACCCAGCTCGGTCTGCAGCTTGGTGGAATCGATGGCGTAGCGGCGATCGTGACCCGGACGATCCTTCACCCAATCGAAATCGTCGCGATCCTTGCCCATCACCTCGAGGATGTCACGCAGCACGGTGATGTTGTTGCACTCGCCGTTCGCGCCGATCAGGTAGGTCTCGCCGATGCGGCCCTTGGTGAGGATGGTCCACACGGCGGAGGAATGATCCTCGGTGTGGATCCAGTCGCGCACGTTCCTGCCGTCGCCATACAGCTTCGGACGCAGGCCGTCGAGGATGTTGGTGATCTGACGGGGGATGAACTTCTCCACATGCTGGTACGGACCGTAGTTGTTCGAGCAGTTGGAGATGGTCATGCGCACGCCGAACGTACGATGCCAGGCGCGCACCAGCAGATCGGAGCTGGCCTTGGTGGAGCTGTACGGGCTGGACGGATGGTAGGGGGTCTCCTCCGTGAACTTGGCCGGATCATCGAGCGCGAGATCGCCATAGACCTCGTCGGTGCTCACATGGTGGTAGCGAACATCGTACTTGCGGGCGGCCTCGAGCAGACGGAACGTGCCCTCGACGTTGGTCTTGAGGAACGGTTCCGGATTGGCGATGGAGTTGTCGTTGTGCGATTCGGCGGCGTAGTGCACGATGGCGTCATGGCCGGGAACAAGCCTGTCGAGCAGCTCGGCATCGCAGATGTTGCCGTGGACGAATTCGACGCGATCGCCGAGAATGGCCTTGATGTTCTCAAGGTTGCCGGCGTAGGTGAGGGCGTCCAGCACGGTGATGTGCACATCGGGATGATTGTTGTACACATAGTGCACGAAGTTGGAGCCGATGAAGCCGCAGCCACCGGTCACGATGATGTTCTTCGGAGAGAATGCTTCAGTCATACGCCCCATCGTAACCAATGGGGGGAACTTTGTCCGAAGGTCTTTTCAGGTGACGAACCGGCGATGAACATGCGGTGAACGGCGGGAACACACGTTGTAGTATCCCGTTGATACGCTGAAGGGCGGTATTATCCCCGTTTTCCTGATACACGTATTTAAGGAGTCATCTGGCATGTCAGCTGAGCTGGAAGACATTCACGAGGAGTGCGGCGTCTTCGGTGTCTGGGGCCATCCGGACGCGGCGCGTCTCACCTATTTCGGCCTGCACGCATTGCAGCATCGCGGTCAGGAGGGAGCCGGCATCGTCTCGAACGACAACGGCCACCTGATCGGGCATCGCGGTCTGGGCCTGCTCACCCAGGTGTTCGGAGACGAACGCGAGATCGAACGTCTCAAGGGAGACAAGGCCATCGGCCACGTACGCTACGCGACGGCCGGCAGCGGCACCACCGACAACATCCAGCCGTTCATCTTCCGATTCCACGACGGCGACATGGCCCTCGGGCACAACGGCAACCTGACCAACTGCACCAGTCTGCGCCGAAAGCTGGAGGACGAAGGCGCGATCTTCCACTCCAATTCGGACACCGAAGTGCTCATGCACCTGATCCGACGGTCGAACCAGCCCACCTTCATGGACAAGCTCAAGGAGGCGCTCAACACCGTTCACGGCGGTTTCGCCTACATGATCATGACCGAGAACGCCATGATCGGCGCGCTCGATCCGAACGGGTTCCGACCGCTCTCCCTCGGCCGCATGAAGAACGGCGCCTATGTGCTCGCCTCGGAGACCTGCGCGCTCGACATCGTCGGCGCGGAGCTGGTGCGCGACATCCGCCCCGGTGAAATCGTGGTGGTGAACGACGACGGCTACCGGATCGACACCTACACCGACAAAACCCAGCTGGCCATCTGTTCGATGGAGTTCATCTACTTCGCACGTCCGGATTCCAACATCTACGGCGTGAACGTGCATTCCGCCCGCAAGCGCATGGGCGCCAGACTCGCCCAGGAGGCCCCCGCCGACGCCGACATGGTGATCGGCGTGCCCAACTCCTCGCTCTCCGCCGCCTCCGGATACGCCGAAACGCTCGGACTGCCCAACGAAATGGGTCTGATCAAGAACCAGTATGTGGCCCGCACGTTCATCCAGCCCACGCAGGAGCTGCGAGAGCAGGGCGTGCGCATGAAGCTTTCCGCCGTCCGGGGCGTGGTCAAGGGCAAGAAGGTCGCCGTGATCGACGATTCCATCGTGCGCGGCACCACCTCGAAGCGCATCGTGCAGCTGCTCAAGGAGGCCGGCGCGGCCGAGGTGCATATGCGCATCAGTTCGCCGCCGCTGAAGTACCCGTGCTTCTACGGCATCGACATCTCCACCACCAAGGAACTCATCGCCGGCAAGAAGAGCGTGGAGGAGATCCGCGAGTTCATCGGCGCCGACTCGCTGGCCTATCTGAGTCTTGACGGTCTGGTCGAATCCATCGGTCTCGGCGCGGACGCCCCCTACGGCGGCTTGTGCG
Source organism: Bifidobacterium margollesii (assembly GCF_002860355.1). Taxonomy (GTDB): domain Bacteria; phylum Actinomycetota; class Actinomycetes; order Actinomycetales; family Bifidobacteriaceae; genus Galliscardovia; species Galliscardovia margollesii. Next base: position 21,499 of record NZ_NMWU01000044.1, on the reverse strand, counting down.
TCGCCTACTTCAACGGCGACTATCCCACCGCGCTCGACGATTACGAGCAGGACTTCCTCAAGTCGCTCACGCCGGAGGATCGCGTCAAGCTCCCCCGATTCGCCCTTGACAAGAGTCGCTACGAAGGTAACGAGTACTCCTGCCAGCACACTCTATAATCGATACCGATCAACAGCACTACAGCAAATAGGAAACTCAGTCGATGCCCAGACATCGACAGGAAAGGTTCATCATGCCCCAAGCGTACGAAAACGCCGGAGTCAGCGTCGAAGCCGGATACGAAGTCGTCAACCGCATCAAGTCCCATGTGGCCCGCACCGACCGCCCCGGAACCATCGGCGGCATCGGCGGTTTCGGCGGACTGTTCGATCTTGCTTCGCTCGGGTACCGCGAGCCCGTGCTGGTTTCCGGCACCGACGGCGTCGGCACCAAGCTGATGGTGGCCAAGATGGCCGGCGTGCACAACACCATCGGTCAGGATTGCGTGGCCATGTGCGTCAACGACATTCTCGCCCAAGGCGCCGAACCCCTGTTCTTCCTCGACTACATCGCCTGCGGCAAGAACGATCCCGCCCTGCTGGAGCAGGTGGTGGCCGGAGTGGCCGACGGATGCGTGCAGGCAGGCGCGGCCATCGTGGGCGGCGAAACCGCCGAAATGCCCGACATGTATGATCCCGACGAATACGATCTGGCCGGTTTCACCGTGGGCGTGGTGGAAAAGAGCCGCATCATCGACGGTTCGGCCATCGCCGAAGGCGACGTGCTGATCGGACTGCCGAGCTCCGGCCTGCACTCCAACGGATTCTCACTGGTACGCAAGATCCTGTTCAAGGATCATGACTACACCGTGGACACCAAGCTGCCCGAACTGGGGGGAGAAACGCTGGGAGAGGAGCTGCTCAAGCCCACCCGCATCTACGCGAAGGCCCTCAAGCCGCTGTTCTCGAAGGACCTGCTGCACGGCGTCGCCCACATCACCGGCGGAGCGTTCGTGGAGAAGGTGCCGCGCATCATTCCCGAGGGTCTGGCCGCCTCCTTCGACGTCGACGCATGGCAGGTGCCGCCGATCTTCCGCGTACTGCAGCAGCTCGGCAACATCGATGACACCGAGATCTACAACATCTTCAACATGGGCATCGGCATGGTGCTGGTCGTCGACCCGAGCAAGGTCGACGAGACCAAGGCCACGCTGGAAGCCGAAAACGAACCGTACTACATGGTCGGCAGGATCGTGAAGGACAACGGCGAACGCGTCGAGCTGCATCACGGCGGCGTGCTCTGATCCGTCGGTTCCACATCACGGCACTTGAATCATCAAGGAAAGGAACAACGAACATCATGGGACAGAAGGTTCTGGTCGTCGGATCGGGCGCGCGAGAACACACCATCGCCCACACCCTGCTCAAAGGCTCCAGCGTCGACGATGTCTACGTGGCTCCGGGCAACCCAGGCATGGCATCGGATGGCATCCACGTCGTGCAGCTGAGTGAATCCAACCATGCCGCACTGGTCGACTTCGCCGTGCAGAACGACATCGATTGGGTGTTCGTCGGCCCCGAAGTCCCGCTCATCGAAGGACTGGTCGACGATTTCGCCGCATCCGACATCCCCGCCTTCGGACCGAACAGGAAAGCCGCACAGATCGAAGGATCGAAGACCTTCGCCAAGGAACTGATGCAGCGTCACGGCGTGCCGACCGCCACCTACGCCACATTCACCGATTTCGATAAGGCCAGGGACTACGTGCATGCGCAGGGCGCGCCGATCGTGATCAAGGCCGATGGTCTCGCCGCCGGCAAGGGCGTCACCGTGGCCATGACCGAAGAGGAGGCCATCAAGGCCCTGGAGGAGATCTTCCTCGACCACCGTTTCGGCGCGGCCGGCGCATCCGTCGTCATCGAGGAGTTCCTCGAAGGTCAGGAATTCTCCCTGATGAGCTTCGTTCGCGGCAAAGAATTCTGGACCATGCCGATCTCCCAGGATCACAAGCGTGCCTACGACGACGACAAAGGCCCCAACACCGGCGGCATGGGCGCCTATAGTCCGGTTCCGCAGATCGCCCAGTCCGTCATCGACGAAGCCATCGAGAACATCGTCCGTCCCGTCACCGCAGCCATGGTCGACGAAGGCACGCCCTTCAACGGCATCCTGTACGCCGGACTCATCGCCACCGCCGACGGCCCCAAGGTCATTGAATTCAACGCCCGGTTCGGCGACCCCGAAACCGAAGTCGTTCTCCCCAAGCTCACCTCTGATCTCGGTGCAGGCATCTGGGCCCTCCTCAATGGCGGCACCCCCGAATTCACTTGGGACGACAACCGCGCCACCCTCGGCGTCGTTCTGGCATCCGATGGCTACCCCACCCATGTGATCAAAGGCGCCAAGGTCCCCCACTTCCCCATCGATGACCCCGACACCCACATCTACTATGCCGGCGTCACCACCACCGGCGAGCTTGGCGACCAGCTGATCGCCAACTCCGGTCGCGTCATGCTCGTCGAAACCACCGCCGACACCCTGCAGGCCGCGCAGGACAAGGTGTACGAGATCATCGACTCGGTGGATACGACGGGACTGTTTTATCGCCACGACATCGGCGCCAAGGCGCTGAGGTGAGATAATGGAGTGTTTTCTGCGTTGCGAGAGGATCGACGTACCCTCGTACGCCTTCACCTCCCACGCCTTGAAACCGCACGCATTATCTCACCTCAGCAGCACGGAGTAACGGAGTATCCGCTGCGTTATTTCGCTTCAGGGAAACGGCTGGATCTTGCAGCTGTCATCTAGATAAGCAAGGTGGCGTGTGTCATTCCGATCATTTGGAAGGACACACGCCACCTTCTTTTTCACCTCATCCGGTCGGCTTCGCCGACCACCTTCCCCTCAAGGGGAAGGTAAGAGAAAAAACCACTTCGCCGACCACCTTCTCCGCAAGAGTGGACGGCCTACGGCCGCGGCTTTTCCGCTCGCCTGTCAGCGAGCCCTCGCCTAAAAACGCCTCCGGCATTTTCTTCACGGCTCAGCCTCAAAAGGACGGCAAGAGAAAACGGTGTTTTCCAGGCTTCCCCCTTTGGGGGAAGCTGGCGGCGTCAGCCGACTGATGAGGGCGAGCAAAGCCCGGGAACATTACCGCCCGAGACTCTGGGCGTTCTCGATCAGAGCGGTCTTCAGATCGCTTTCCAGCTGGCGCATCTTCGTTTCGGCGGCAGCACGGTTCGCCTTGCCTTCCTGCTGGATCTGCACGGTCTCCTTCAACGTGGAGATCAGCTCGGCATTCACCTTCTCCAACGTCTCGATGTCCACCACCGAACGCTGGTTCGCCTTCTCCGCATCCACGGCGCCCTGATGCAGCGCACGGGCGTTGCGTTCCAGCAGCTTGTTCGTCACATCATCGGTCTTCTTCTGCAGGTCAAGCGCCTGACGCTGGTTCTCCAGACCAAGCGCGATCACCATCTGACTCTTCCACACCGGGATCGTGGTGGAGATCGTCGTGTCGATCTTGTCGCACACCATCTGATCGGCATTCTGAATGATCTTGATCTGCGGGGCGGTCTGCAGGCAGATCACGCTGACCCTGTCGAGATCATCAAGCCTCTTGGCGAAACGCTCCAGCTTGCTCTTGAAGTCGCTGAGCACCTGCGCCTGCATCGGATCGCCACTGGCCTGGGCCTCGGCCTCCAGCTTCGGCAGCTGGTTGGCGTTGAAATCATCCAATGCCTTCTTGCCGGCAAGCACCGTGATCTTCAGCTCACGATACTGTTCGGCGTTACGGTCGTACATCGTGTTGAACAGGGAGATATCGGAAACCAGCTGAGTCTGGGAGCGCTCCAGCTTCCCGATGATGTCGTCGATCTGCGTGGAAACCTTCTCGTACCGGCGACGCAGCTTGTTGATGTTCACCGCCACGGTACCGATGATCGGAATGCGCTTGACCGCACCCAGCTCGGCCTCATCCACCGTGACGAGCAACCCCTGCAGCAACTCTCCTGCCTCGCCCACGTCCTTCGAACGGGTACGGGAGAGAATATCGTCGGCGAACGTGGAGGTGGCGCGCTGCACATCCTTGCCGTAGCTGGATTCGATGCCGTCCCGGGTCAGATCAAGCGAGTTCGCCATCTGCTCCACTCGGGCACGATCGGCCTCGGGCAGCTTGGCCAGCTGCGCTGCCGGCGAGGAATCCTGCGCCGCCTCCTCAATCATCGAATTCGTCGTTCCCCCTGTCGCCAGATCGGCGGACGTCTTCGATCCGGCCAGATCACTCAGGCTGATTTCCTTCATTGTCGTTCCTTTCCTGTCATTGCCGGATCATCCCACCGGCGGCCGTTGCAGTACCGCCGAGCATGCCGGAATCACCGTTTATTTACCGGACAGCACGTTGAGCAGCTTCTGCATCGCATCGTTGTTGGGCAGCTCGCTCACCGCCGGAATCTGGTCCACCGTGCCGGAGACACCGAATCGTTTGATCGGATCGGTACCCACGTAGTTCGCGGATCGGAAACCATGATGCTCCCACGCGAACTTCTGCACGTCCTGACTTTTGAGCAGGTCAAGCAGCTTCTCACCCTTGGCGTCCAACGGAATCAGCATATGCGTGGACCATACGGTCGGCGTGGGATACACGAGGACGATGTCGCTCTTCACCTGCTTCCACGCATCGGGCTGGTTGACGGCCAGATCGAGGATCTGGCTTTCATAGCCGACCATCATCGGCTTGGAACCGACACCCAGCGTGAGGAACTGGTTGAAACTGTCTTCCGAGCTGGTCTCCATCCACCCCGACTTGTCAAAGATGGCCTTGATCGACGCACGATCACGATCGATCGATGCGGAAGTGGCGGGCTGCCCGCCGTTGAGCACCGTCGCCACCAGAGCCGCATACTCGTTGCCGGAGTTCGATTTCACCGGATCGGTGGAATCGATCCGGAACTGTCCGTATCCTGCCGACCAACCCACATCGGCCCATGTCTTGTTGGCCTTCATCGCGTTGACGGCCTTGGCCATGTCCATGTGGTACACGTCGCCGTCCTTGCTCATCAGCCCCGTTTTGACCAACCCGTCGGCCACCTGACGATGGGTGTACAGCACGATCGGCGAGTTGAACACGATGTCCGCACGGGACGTGTCTATGCCCTTGGCCTTGCCGTATTCGACGGCCGCCTTGGATGACGGGAAGAGGTAGTCCATGTCCTTGCGATCGGCCTCCATCATCGACAGCGACCCCGCCTTGCGATAATCGACGTTCATGCCATGCGATGCGGCGAGCTTGGTGAACTCGCCGTCTTCGAACAGACTGATCTTCTCGCCGCCCAGATATCCGGTCACGCTTTGCGTTTCGACCGGCGTGGGGGCGTTCTGCGTCTGCCAGTTACGGAACACGACCGTGCCGCCGATGATCAGCACCACGGCAAGCAATGCGGCCAGACCGACGACCTTCGACTTCGATATGTTCATGCTTGGTTCCCGTCCTTTCCCTCTTCACGAACCCCATACGACCCATAATCCGGCGATTCGTAACCGACCGACCGATAACCGCCCGACCCATGTCCGTTCGACTCGTGTCCGTTCGGCCCGTGGCCGGTCGACCGATAATCGGTCGTCAGCCGATCGGCATGCCTTAATCGGACGGAAGGACCCGAAGAGCCAGAAACCTGAGAGCCTGAGGCCGAAGAGCTCGGACCCGGTTCGTCAGCGGAATAGCCGTCCATGCTCGCCAGACGGACGATGGCGTCGGAATCGGCGGAAAGAGCGAGTCGCTTGGCCTCCACGGCGTGGGAAAGCTCGCCGGCCGCGGTTTTCTCCAACACCTGCAGTGCCTCGATGGTCTCCCCCTTGGCCCGCATGGTCTGATCGGCCGCACCGGCGTGTTCGACGTCCACATAGCCGCGCAACAGCTTCAGACTCTGACCGCCATACACGTTGATGAAATGCCGCAGCGTGTCATACGACGAAGGATTGGCCTCGACGAACCGAATCAGCGCCTCGGTGGCCACCACGATGTCGTCGGCCTCCTTGCGAACCTGCGGATCAAGGGTTCTGGCGATCAGCCGCTGCAGATCGGCCACGCACGATCTGGCCTGATCGAGCGTGTCGGCCGCCTGCTGGCCGTTGGGAATGGCGGAGGCGAGCAGGTGACCGATCTTACGTTCGGGCGCGGTCAGATAGCTCACCCCCACGTATCCGAGCACGGCCACCACGACGGAGACCCCAAGGCCGATAAGGTCTCCCCCACTGATCCAGAACGTCAGGCCGGCCAAGGCAAGGCCGGCCACAAAGGCGAGTAGCGTACTCACCATCAGTTGAATCCCTTCACTTCACGGAACACGGAGGCGAGATCCTCGCTGCGGCCATCGAACACCTTCGCGTTGGACAGCGAAGCGAGTTCATTGAGCTGGGAAGGATCGGCGTCGCCGAACATGATCGAGAAGATCGGTATGTCTTTGTCGTTCGCACGATACTGCTGAGTGAACGCGTTCTTTTCGCCGGTCTGAGACTGACCGTCGGTCATGAGCACGATGGCTGTGGTGTACGCACTGGTATCGGACGGCATGTTCTGCAATGCCAGTTCAAGGCCTTTGTAGATGTCGGTGCCACCCAGGGTTTCGGTGGCCGATCCCTGGCTGAGCAGCTCCGCGGTGTTCGAACCGGTGGTCTTGGCGGCGACGTTCGCTTCGCTGGAGAACGGGATGAGGATGTTCACGTCCTTGGCTCCCGGTTCGATGCGCGCCTGCCGGGCCTGAGAGGGGTTCAGCGCGGCGTTGAGTCCACGGACCACGCCTTCCTTGCCGGCCCCGTACATGGATCCGGAGTAGTCGACCACCCACACCGTCCAGCTCGGCTTGCGCAGCATGGTCTGGTACACGTTGAGCGACCGGCTGATCACGTCGGCCGAGGGCATGGGGATGGTCTTGAGCGTTTCGGCACTGGTATTGATGCCCCACTCGCCGCGGAACGACTGCTTCACCTTGTCGTCCGACGCATTGGTGAGCGTGCCGCCGAGTCCGGTTCTCCGGCCTGCCCGCTCGAACAGCAGCTTGGAATCCTTGGAATGCAGGGCGTCACTGAATTTGCCGTAGGCATCGTCGAGCTTCTGTCCACGGTCCACGTAGCCCAAAGGGGAATCGGAGACCGCGATGCCATCCGAGGGATACACGGCGAGCAGCGGATCTTTACCCTTCGCCGTGAGCGCCTTGTCGGCCTGGATCACCAGCGACTCATAGTTGACCATCGCGTCGAAGCGGTTCGGATTGGCCACCACCATGTCCTTGAGCCAGTCGCTCGACCCACTGGAACGGTCCACGCCGGACAGGAGGGTCTGCACGTTCGCCTGAACGTTGGCGTTGTTGAGATCGGACGCGGTGATGGCCCGGTCGGTGCCGGCCATGGCGGTGAGGAACGCCAGATAGGCGGAGGCGCCGGAGTTGGACTGCGTGGCCGAGGTCATGGAGAAGGCGAGCTTCTTCGACTTCACCGCGGCGATGATGTCCTTGGTGCTCACGGATTTGGTCTTGCCGGAATCATCGGCCCAGCCGAGCTTCACGGCCTTGGATTTGGCGATGCCGAACACCACCGGGGTGGTGGATGTGCTGTTCGCGTCCTTGACGACGTGCTTCGCATCTCCCATGCTGATCCACATCGACGACGCCGGCCATACGGCATCGTAGCTGCGACCACCCGCCTGCAGCACCTTCATGATGTCGAGCGAGCCCATGTAGTCGATGGTCACGGCAACCTTGGAATCATCGACGGCCTTCTGAATGGCGGCCGATACCTCCTTGTTCTCCGAACCGGAGGCGATCTTCAGCGTGGCGGTGGCCGACCCCTCGGCCGGCTTGTACTGTTCGGTCTTGCCGTTGTTGGTGACGGCAGGCTTGGCCGACGACGTCGGATCGTAGTTGGAGGTGTCGGTTCCACCGGATGCTGTTTGCGTGGACTGGGATTCGCCTCCTGCACAGCCCGCGAGCGCCATGGCCATGGCCAGCACCACTGCCAGCGCCGCAACCGCCCGGGATCTCACCGTTCTTACCGCACCACGCACCGTTCGTTTCGTCCGCAACGCCTGAACCATCGCATCTCCCGTTGTTCGTTCCCGCCTCGCCGCTTCTGCCGAAGCGTCCGTTGCCCGGTGTCGTCTGCGGCCCGCGGGATGTTTGTATACCCATTGTCCGGCAACGATTCAACCCCGCGGCATGCGAAAAATGAACACCGAGTGAACTTCGGTTTACGTATGAAAGTCAGCTACGTAGTACTAGCGTCCCACTCCGATTTTATGAACATCCCAAGCTCCTTCAGACTATACGCGGACTACGCGGCCTCGGAAAGATTCGGGGACTGACTCCCCTCGCCGCCGACCTGTCCGTTCGCCTGATTGCGCACGTCGCTGGCCGCCTCGCTGGCCCGCTTCTTGGCCTCGGCCTGCTTGGCCGCCGAGATCATGAGTTTGATGCGGTTGAGCTGATTCGCCTCGGAGGCGCCGGGATCGTAGTCGATGGAGACGATGTTCGCCTCGGGATGCTGACGGCGGATCTCACCGAACATGCCTCGACCGGTCACATGGTTCGGCAGGCAGGCGAACGGCTGGGCGCACACCACGTTCGGGGCGCCGGATTCGATGAGCTCCAGGATCTCGGCGGTCAGCAGCCATCCTTCGCCGGCCTGAACGCCCACGGAAGTGACCTCGGCGGCCTTCTTCACGAGTTCGGGCATCGGCAGATCCTGCTGGAACTTGCCGTGAGCCAGATCGATGGCCCGCCGTACCGGGTTCAGATAGCGGTCGAGTCCCCAGCGCATCACGGCGTACAGGGCCTTGTTGCCGCCGGTGCCGAGATTGCGTTCGTTCCAATCGGTGATGTACGGCCGGGTCGTCATGAACTCCATGATGCCGGGCACCACGGCCTCGCAACCCTGGGATTCGATCACATCGACCACATGGTTGTTGGCATCGGGCTGATACTTGACGAGGATCTCACCGACTACGCCCACGCGCGGCTTGCGCGGCACGTCGCGCAGCGGCAGCGCGTCGAAGCTTCTCACGATCCGCCTGAGCATCACGGGGTACGGCAGATAGCCTTTGCCGATGCGCTTTCTGGCCGTCTTGGAGTATCCATGATGCTCGATGGCCTCCCGGACGATCGTGTCCCACATTTCGTACAGCTCATTCGCGGATCCCGGCGTCTGCTCGTACGGTCGCACGCGCATCAGGCACTTGAGCAGCAGGTCACCGATGATCAGTGCCTTGACCGCACGGTGCAGCAACGCGGGGGTCGGCGTGAATCCGGGGTTGGATTCCAAGCCCTGCGTACTCAGCGCGATCACGGGGATCTGCGGGTAACCGGCGTCCACCAAAGCCTTGCGGATCAGACCGAAATAGTTGGTGGCACGGCACATGCCGCCGGTCTGGGTGATGGCCAGAGCCACCTTGTCGGGATCGTACTTGCCTTCGATGATGGCGTTCACCAGCTGCCCGATCACCATGATGGCCGGATAGCAGGCGTCGTTGTTCACGTATTTGAGGCCGATCTCGACGTCCTCGCGGCTGGCCACCTTGAGGATGTCGAACTTGTAGCCGCCGGAACGGATCACCGATTCGATGAGCGACATGTGGATCGGGCTCATCTGCGGGGCCACGATCGTGTAATCCTTCTTCATCGACTTGCCGAAGGGGATCTTGTTCGCGTACTTCGACATCGTGGCCGTGTTGTGTCCGCTCCTGCCGTTGCCGTCCTTGACCCGGTTTCCGCCTTTCGCGGCGGCCTTGAGCTTCGGATTGCCTTCCATCACCGAGTCGAGCAGCACCTGCCGGCCGGGAGTGGGCGCCGCGGAGCCGGTCTTGCGGAAGCCCGACGTCGAAGGCCGGGCACCGGCGGTTCTGGCACCGATGGTGTTGGCCCCGGCGGTCTGGGCATCAAGATCGATCGTGTAGGGGTTCTTCACGAATCCGGCCCGCAGATTGACGGGCAGATCGTCCGCGTTCACAGGACCCGTCGCTGTCACGGAACCCGATCGTGCGACGCCAAGTTGGGCCTGTGCATCCTTCAGCTGACGCATGGCCGCATCCACCTTGGCCTGAGCTTCGGCCACGCGGGCTTCGGCGGCGGCACGACGGGCCTTCTCCTCGCGCAGCTTGTTGGCCTCGCGCTCCTCCACGGCCGCCTTGAGCGAGCGCAGACGGATCTTGGCTGCACCGAGGTTGGAGACCTCGTCGATCTTGAGCAGCGTGTACACGTCGGCCTTGTCGGCAAGGATCTCGGCCACCTGATCGGTGGTGATGGCGTCGAGACCGCAGCCGAAGGAGTTGAGCTGCACGAGTTCCAGACCCGGGTACGAGGCGACGAAATGCGCGGCCGCGTACAGACGGGAGTGGTACGCCCACTGGTTGGTCACACGCAGCGGCATGCGGGTCACCTTGCGGTCTCCGACATGACGGAATCCGGAGGAGTCCTTGGCCTTCGGATTCTTCTCGTCCGCGGAAAGGAACTCGGTCAAGTGCAGATCCTCGCCGGGTTGCAGTTCGCATATCGAATCCTCGGACAGCACGACCATGCCCAGAGCGCAGATGGTTTCGGGAATGCCGTGGTTGATCTCCGGATCGATGTGGTAGGGGCGTCCTGCCAGCACGATGCCCCGGCAGTCGTGCTCCTTCATGTACGCGAGCGCGCGCAGACCCTCCTGCTGCACGTCGTGCTTGAACACCTTGTCTTCGGCATACGCGGCCTTGACCGCGATCTCGGCCTCCTCGCGGGTCACGTTGGCCCATGCGAACTCCTCGACGATGCGATCGACCATGAGATCATGCCGGGCGAGGTTGAAGTACGGGCGCATGTATCGGATCGAGGGATCCCTCAGTTCGGGCATGTTCGCACCGATCACCACCGGATAGTTGGCCACCACCGGGCAGTTGTAATGGTTGTCGGTGTTCTCGACGAGGTTCTCCTCATAGCTCACGCACGGGTAGAAGATCGTCTTGATGCCCTTGTTGAGCAGCCACTTGACGTGGCCGTGCACGAGCTTGGCCGGATAGCAGATATTCTCCGATGCGATCGAGTCGATGCCCGTCTCGAACAGTTCGTGGGAGCTGCGTCCGGAGATCATCACCTTGAAGCCGAGGGAGGTGAGCAGCGTGAACCAGAACGGGTAGTTCTCGTACATGTTGAGCACGCGCGGAATGCCGATCTCCCCGCGGGTGGCCTTCTTGTCGGTGAGACGGCGATAGGAGAAGCAACGCTTGTACTTGTATTCGTAGAGGTTCGGACGATCGGATCGCTTCTTGCTGCGGTCGCCGCCGCGTTCGCATCGGTTTCCGGTCACGTATCGCGAACCGTCGGCGAACGTGGTGATGGTGAGCTTGCAGTGGTTCTGGCACAGCTTGCACACGTCACGCTCGGTGGTCATCGAGAGGTTGTCGAGTTCGTCGCCGGAAAGGATCGAAGACGTGGTGTGTTCGACGGCGCCCGCGTGCTCCGGGGATCCGTCGTCGGCCGCGTCGACGTAGTGCATGCGCGCGGTGAGTGCGGCGCCGAACGCGCCCATGAGGCCGGCGATGTTCGGTCGGGTGACCTCTCGCCCGGTGAGCAGTTCGAAGGCTCTCAGCACGGCGTCATTGAGGAAGGTTCCACCCTGCACCACCACGGTGTCGCCGAGCTCTCCGGCATCGCGCAGCTTGATCACCTTGTACAGGGCGTTGCGCACGACGGAGTAGCACAGGCCGGCCGCGATGTTCTCCATCGAGGCGCCTTCCTTCTGCGCCTGCTTGACGGAGGAGTTCATGAACACCGTGCAACGGGAACCCAGATCGACCGGATGGTCGGAGTTGAGCGCGGCCTGCGTGAATTCCTGGATGCTCAGTCCCATGGACTGGGCGAACGTCTGCAGGAACGAACCGCATCCGGAGGAGCATGCCTCGTTGACGGCGATCGAATCGATCACGCCGTCGGTGATGGCCAGATACTTCATGTCCTGTCCGCCGATGTCGATAACGGCGGTCACGCCGGGACTCACCATTTCGGCACCACGGTAATGGGCCATGGTCTCCACCACGCCCTCATCGAGATGCAGACCGGTGGTGATCAGGCCCTCGCCGTAGCCGGTGGCGCAGGATCGTGCGATCCAGGCGCCTTCCGGCAGTTCGTTCTGAATCTGCTTGACGATGCTGACGGCTGCCGTCAGCGGGCTGCCTTCGTTGTTCGCATAGCTCGACCATACGATCTCGCGATCATCGTTCACCAGTGTGGCCTTGATGGTCGTGGAACCCGCGTCGATGCCTAGGAAGTGGGGGCCCTTCGCCCCTTCGAGGTTGCCGATGTGGATGTGCTCGCGGTGATGGCGTTCGTTGAACGCCTCGCGATCGGCCTCGGTGTCGAACAGCGGAGGCATGGTGGGCGTGTTGCTGGGCAGGTTCTTCAGTTCGTCCAGCGATTGGATGATCTGACCGCAGGTGCGAGGAACATAGCGTTTCGCATCCTCCTCGCTGTCGGCGTTGGAGCTGTCCGCGGCGAGCAGCGCGGCCCCGTAGGCCACATACAGGTGGGCCTCTTCGGGAAGGATGAACTCCCTGACCCTGTCCTTGAGTGCCCGACGGAACGCCTCCCGCAGTTCGGAGAGGAAGAACAGCGGACCGCCGAGGAAGATCACATTGCCTCGGATGGGCCGTCCGGACGACAGACCGGCGATGGTCTGCGTGGCCACTGCGGTGAAGATGGATGCGGCCAGATCGGGTTTGGCCGCACCGTCGTTGATCAGCGGCTGAAGATCGGATTTGGCGAACACACCGCACCGGGACGCGATGGGATACAGCGTCTGGTATTCCTTGGCCATGTCGTTGAGGCCGGAGGCATCGGTGTCGAGCAGCGTGGCCATCTGATCGATGAACGCACCGGTGCCGCCGGCGCAGGAGCCGTTCATGCGCTGCTCCGGCGTCGGCTTGAGATACGTGATCTTCGCGTCCTCACCACCAAGCTCGATGATCACGTCGGCCTGAGGATACTTCCTGTCGATGGCCACCGTTTCGGCGATGACCTCCTGCACAAACGGCACATGCATGTTGTCGGCCAGCGCCAGGCCGCCCGACCCGGTGATGGCCAGCTGCACGGGCTCGTCGCCCCTGCCGTATTCCTCGAGCTTCTTCCTGATGTCGATCACCAGACCGGACACCGTGGCACGCACGTTCGCATGGTGGCGTCGATAGTCGGAGAACAGAATCCGCTGGCCGGGCGCGGCCAATGCAGACGTTTCCGCTCGTTCGTCGGAATTCTCGATATCAGCGGTCCCCCGCCCGCTTTCACGATCCAGCACGACGGCCTTCACCGTCGTCGATCCGATATCCAGACCGATTCTGATGCAGTCGTTCGCGTTCAATTCCGGCATACCTCATCCTTCACATTCACGGCGTGCAACCCTAGCACCTAGGCCTCGACCACTCAGCACCCATCACGCTTATCCTCTTCGAATCGTAGTCGAACCCCCACCGTAATCAGCCTGCGATATCGTGGTGTATCGCACATTTCGGCGCTTGGCGTACCGACGCTCAACATTTGTTGGTTTTTAGTTGAAAAACGGTTGAGCGGCGGTTGGTCGACGACTGGTTGGATGTCAGCTTTCCCTTCCCTCGCCTTCGGCGCGGTCCTTGCCGTAGATTTCGGGAATGAATCGCTCCTGATCGTGCAGCTTGGCCCACAGCACGGGCTCCCGAACCTCCAGGGATTTCGGTACGTCCAAAATACGCTGGTTCGAGGAGCCTCGGAACTGCAGGAGGGAATCCCTGCGGCTCTTGATGTATCGTCCGTCCACCAGCACGTCGATCATGCTCAGCAGTTCGAGCTTGTCGGGGGTCTCCCCCGGCCGCATGAGCTCTTCCCAGGTGTATCCGGTCCAGCTCCAGATGTCCTTGTCATGGCCGAATTCGTTTCGGATCCGACGAGCCAGCGGGATCAGGACGGGCGTGTTCAACAGGGGCTCGCCGCCAAGGAACGTGATGCCCTGCACCCACGGCTGGGAAAGATCGTCGATGATGTGGTCCTCCAGTTCGCGGCTGTATTCGAAGCCGGCCTGGAAATCCCAGATGGACGAGTTGAAGCAGTCGTCGCACCGGAACGGGCATCCGGAAACGTAGATCGAGCAGCGGATGCCTTCGCCGTCCGTGACGACGAACCGTTTGTAGTCGGCTATCATTCCGGCGCTCATACGGCGGCCGTCCCATTGGCCGGCCCGCGGATCGTTGGCGAATTCGCTGGGTACGCACGGGCCTCGTCCGGTCTCTCCGGCCGCGTAATCGTGGTGCCGGACCTTCCTCCAGCCTTCGGTTTCGGACATACCGTCTCCTCCCCTCATCGAATGATCAACGCCGAATGATCAACGAAAACGCCTCTCCCGGGCAGGAGAGGCGATAGGTACGGATACCGGTTCGATGATCGACCGGATCATCAGATACGGATCATCAGGCCGATCACCGAACCGGATATCGAACCGGACCGGCGATCACTTGGTCTCTTCGAACCATTCGCGCACGGAACCGTTGTCCAGCGTGACGCGGCCGGTTTCGCCGGACATGTGCTTGACGCGATGCACGATCTCCTCGTGACGGCCGTGCACCATCGGGCGCTGCACCGGGTTACCCAGATATCCGCAGGTGCGCTTGGTCACATTGCACTTGTCAGGGTCGGCGTTGCCGCACTCGGGGCAGCGGAAGCCTTCGTCGGTCGGCTCGAAGTCGCCCTGGTACCCGCATTCGAAGCAATGGTCGATCGGCGTGTTGGTGCCGAGGTAGCCGATGCCGATGTTGTAGGCATAGTCCCACACGGCCTCCAAAGCCTTCGGATTGTCCTGCAGGCAGGGGTACTCGCAGTAGTTGATGAACCCGCCGGAGGCAAGGTACGGGAAGTCCTTCTCGTAGGCCAGCTTCTCCATCGGGGTGGGCTGAAGCCACACCGGGTAGTGGAAGGAGTTGGTGTAGAAGTCGTGATCGGTCACGCCTTCGACCACGCCGAACTTCTCGCGATCCATCCGGTTGAAACGGTCGGTGAGCGATTCGGCCGGCGTGGAGTACACGGAGTAGTGGTATCCCTCGGCGGCGCTCCACTGCTTGCACAGGTCGTTCATGCGCTGCACGATCGAAAGGGCGAACTTCTTGCCGTTCTCGTCCCAGCTGTGATCGGTCATCCAGTCCTTGCCGAAGAACACCGCCGTGGTTTCGTACAGACCGATGTAGCCGAGCGAAACGGTGGCGCGTCCGTTCTTGTACAGGGTGTCGACGCTGTCGGTGGCCTTCAGGCGGCCGAACGCACCATAGCGGTACAGCGTGGGGGCGTTGACCGGGGTGGCCTGCTTGCACCGCATGATGCGGAACTGTAGTGCCTGATGGGCCACTTCCATACGCTGGTTGAACAGCTTCCAGAAACGATTCACGTCGCCGTGGGATTCCAGCGCGATGCGCGGCACGTTCACGGAGACCACGCCGAGGTTCATGCGACCGTCGGTCACGTCCTTGCCGGTCTTCGGGTCCTTCCAGCCCTGCAGGAAGGAACGGCATCCCATCGGAGCCTTGAAGGAGCCGGTGATCTTCACGATGTTCTCGTAGAACACCACGTCGGGGTACATGCGCTTGGTGGCCGATTCGAGCGCCAGCTGCTTGATGTCGTAGTTGGGATCGGACGGCTGGGCGTTCACGCCCTTCTTGATGGTGAAGACCAGCTTCGGGAAGATGGCGGTGTGACGATCCTTGCCGAGGCCGCGGATGCGGTTGAGCAGGATCGCGCGCTGGATCTCGCGGGCGAACCAGCTGGTGCCGAGACCGAAACCGACGGTGACGAACGGGGTCTGTCCGTTGGAGACGCGGTTGGAGTTGATCTGGTACTCCATGGTCTGCATGGCGTCGTAGATGGCCTTGCGGGTCATGATCTTGGCGTAGATCTCGCGCAGCTGTTCCAGCTCGGGCAGATCCTCGTCGAACGCGGTGTCGGCGGGCAGCGGATCACGGTTCTCGAAGTGCAGCCACTTGGGCTCCTGAGCCTTGAGGCCGGCGATCATGGCCTCGGCCACGGCGATCGGAGTGCTGTCGGGGATCATGGCTTCGGCCATGGCGAGGTTCTTCGCATAGTCGCGCCTGGCGTACGGTTCAAGCATCTCGTCGCAACGGTTGACGGTCTGGCCGCCGTACTGGCATCCGGCGATGTCCTTGATGATCTGGGTGATCTGGGTGGCCGCGGTGCCGATGGACTTCGGGGAATCCATCATCGCATTGCCGAGCGCGAAGCCGTGCGCCAGCATGTCGCCGAAGTCCGGCAGGGAGCAGTTGCTCATAGCGGTGAACGGCGAATAGTCGGCGTCATGGAAGTGGATGTCGCCCTTCATGTGGGCGTTGGAGACCACTTCGGGCAGCATGGAGAACGCCGAGGCCTTGGAGACCGCGCCGGCGAGCAGATCGCGCTGGGTGGCGTAGACGTTCGAATCCTTGTTGGCGTTTTCGCGCACCAACGCCTCGTCCTTGTTCATCAGTCGCTTGACCGCCTCGTTGATGTCGGTGGCCTTGGCGCGTT
Source organism: Bifidobacterium margollesii (assembly GCF_002860355.1). GTDB lineage: Bacteria > Actinomycetota > Actinomycetes > Actinomycetales > Bifidobacteriaceae > Galliscardovia > Galliscardovia margollesii. The sequence goes on along the minus strand of NZ_NMWU01000044.1, from coordinate 4,973 downwards.
CGATGTCCTTGTTCAGGCGGTAGTTGGTGTAGGTACGAGCCACCTCGTACAGGTGCTCGTCGATCAGGGCATGCTCGACGAGGTTCTGGATCTCCCCGATCTTGGCCGGACCGGTGTAGCGGTCCTTGATCTCGCCCTCCACACGGTTGGCGATGTCGCGGATGGTCTGCTCCTCTTCGGGACCGACCTTCTTGTCGAGATCGGAATAGGCGGCCTCCACGGCGTTGATGATGTTGACGGGATCGAAATCCACGACTCGACCGTCGCGCTTCTCGACAAGTACGGCATCGGTGGCAGCATCCTTCTTCACGGTCTGCGGCTCGAGAACCTGCATGCTCATCCAGCACCCTCCTGTGACTTCAACTTCACGAACTTCTGCTTCAACGACTTCACGAGGCCGTTCCAAGTCAGGGCCTCAACAGCTAGCCCATAGAACAATATAGGAGATCGACCACAATATCTAGTTCGATTCTTGCAAACCAGAAGTATATCTAGTGGTTTTTGGCGTAATCATGCGGAAAAATGACATGCATGTCATTTTCTGCTGGCGTGTCGCCGCAGGCATGACCATCCGGACCACGAAGACACGAAGATAGCCGTACATTCGGACGATCGATGCGGATGTGAGTTGCGTCACTACGATTCCGTGGCGCACCGCACATCCGCGCATCCGCGCATCCGCATCGAATCGGCGTCGGGCACGTTGCCGAAGCGACATCGAAGCCCGATACCGGAGCAATGCCATGCGACGACACGAAACAGGTACGGCGACACGAAAAACCGGTAGATATCTCCCTGTTTTGTTCTTCGGCGCAGACAATGGAAGTCAATGGAACCGACACGGGCGATGTCCCGAAGATGACGGAAAGTTGAGCACATGACCGATACGCTTTTCCCGAACGTTCCCCAGCAGGGGCCGGAGCCGGCCAAACCGCTCCCCCGGCTGGCACGGGACACCTCCGCCGACAACCCATGGCCGATAAGCCTGCTGAGCCGCAAATACCATGACGCCGTAGCCAAATGGCCCGGCACCTGGATCGAGGGTCAGATCTCGGAGATCAACACCCGCCGATCCGGTTCCGCCTACCTCACCGTACGAGACAATATCGAGGACATCTCGCTGAGCGTCACCGGGTTCGGCCGGTTCGCCCAGATGGCACGGGAATTCCGCCAGGGCGATCGCGTGGTTCTGCACGGACGTCCGGACGTATGGATGAAGCAGACCCGGCTGAGCTTCATGGGCGACGACATCCGTCGCGTCGGCAAGGGCGATCTGATGGCTCAGATCGAGGAACTGCGACGACGGCTCAAGGGCGAAGGCCTGTTCGACGCCGAGAACAAGGTGCCGATCCCCGAGTTCCCCCATCGGATCGGTCTGATCTGCGCTCCGCACGCACGGGCCGAAGGCGATGTGATCACCAATGCGCGTCTGCGCTGGCCCACCATCGAGTTCACGGTGGTGCATGCGCATGTGCAGGGTCCGAACTGCCCTCCCGACATCGTGGCCGCGATTCGCCGACTGGACGAAGACCCCACCGTGGATGTGATCATCGTGGCGCGCGGCGGAGGCAGCTTCGAGGATCTGATGGGATTCTCGGACGAATCCGTGGTGCGAGCCACAGCGGCATGCGTCACGCCGATCGTCTCGTCGATCGGCCATGAGGACGACTGGACGCTGATCGACCTCGCTGCCGATCTCCGTGCCTCCACTCCCACCGATGCCGCCAAACGCGTGGTACCGGATGTCAACGAGCAGATGGCGATCGTCGATGAGGCACGGCGCCGCATACGGGATCGCATACGATTCCACATTGACGGCGAGCGTCGTCTGGTGGAAGGCTATGCGAATCGCCCCAGCCTCACTCAGCCGCTCACCATGCTCGACCGACCGCAACGGTTCGTGGACGACGCTCGCGGACGATTGGACATCGGCATGCGCCGCATTGTGGATGACGCTTCGCTCACCGTGGAGAAACTGCACGCTTCGCTGACGGCACTCAGCCCGCAATCCACACTTGATCGAGGTTATGCCGTCGTTCAAAACGTTCAGGGGCATGTGGTCGTCGATTCGTCGCAGGTGCAGCCCGGAGACGGATTGACGGTGACCCTGAGGCGAGGCCGCATCAGCACCACCGTCGCCAATATCGACAGCGGCTCTGACGACGGTACTGTTTAGTGCATAGCGCTCAGGCGCTCACATACGACAGATTGAACATACTTGAACATATAGGCAACCACATAGGCGGCGCATAGTCGCCGCATCGAATGTCAAGGAGCATCACGATGACCGATACGAACAACGAACAGAACGCAACGAACAACGAACAGAAGTCAAGCATTCCGACGCTCAGCCAGAAGGAGCTGGACCGGATCAACGCACTGAGCTATGAGGAAGCACGGGATCAGCTGATCAAGGCCGTGCAGGCGCTTGAGGCCGGCGGCCTTGATCTCGATTCCTCAATGCGACAGTGGCAGCTTGGCGAGGCATTGGCGAGGCGAGCACAGACGCTATTGGACGATGTGCGCGCCCAGCTCGACAAGGCACAGGCCGATCAGGCCAGCGCCAGCGTGACGGCCGGCACCCAGTCCAATCTGGAGTGAAGCGCACCGTCATTCCACATACAGCGTATCGATCAGAGCCGCATGATCCGAACCGCTGATCCGATGCACGGTCAGCCCATCGGATTTCAGACTCCGATCGATCACGATGTGATCGATGGCAACCAATCTTGGAGACCAGCTGCGGTTCGCAGGCCAGGAGAACGTGAATCCGCGCCCCTCCTGGCGTGCGGCGTCCTCGAACCGATCGCCGAGGATATTGCGGAACGGAGCATGATCATAGGTGGAGTTGAAGTCCCCCATGAACACGTAGTTGACTCCCGTATTGGATCGCAGCGCCGAAATCTCATCAAGACTCCGCTTCCACAACGACCAGTATCCGGCGACCGGCGCCGTGGTATGCACGGACACGAATCGCAGAGGCTTGGCGACGCCCCTGATGGACACCGTACCGGACGGCATCTGCGACGCGCTGGAATTGACCTCGTCCTTCGTCGGACCGGCCAACGGCACGGACGACCACAGTCCGTTGCCGTACACTCCGTCTGCATAGGCGGTCTGCGAATAGGGCAGGTACTCCCCCAACCCCGCCTTCTCCAATCGGGCGACGAAATCCTTGGTGGTCTCCTGAAGAGCCAGGACCTGAACCTTCTCGGACTTCACCAACGACACGATCTGATCGGCATCGGCATTGCCTTTATACACGTTGCAGGTCATGACCCTGACCCCAACGGAACCTCCGGAGGATGCGGATCCGGAAGAGGCCACCGACGACGATGACCCGGAGCCGCGCAAATCAAGCCTCACCGAATCGAAGAGGTTGGAGAAGAAGGGAACCTGCCAAAACACCTGCAACGCCAGACACACCACCATCAGCAACGCGACCAATCGGCTTCGCCCCAGCAAAGCCAGCAACAGGGCAACGGCGGCGACAAGAGCGAACCACGGCGTCGCCGCCACGATCACCGGTACATACGGCAACGCGCACCATTCGCTGGGCAGCAGACGGCAGACGGTGCCGGCAATCGCCGCCAGCGCCAATGCGAATGCCGTTGCGCGGCACAGCGCGCGCCTGATCCCATGTTCCCTGCCCACAGCCGATCACTCCCCTGCCATACGCATGTATTCATCCGGACTCATCCATTACCGACGAACGTGGGCCATCATACGCAGGTTCGCGGTGAAGCCACTGTGAAAAGCCATCGACTTCACTGCGAACACACATGTTGCCCCCGCACGAGCAAACCGTGTATTATGGGACGTCGTTGCCTTGCCTCGGTAGCTCAGGGGATAGAGCACCGCTCTCCTAAAGCGGGTGTCGTGCGTTCGAATCGCATCCGGGGCACGAAAACTCGGGGCCTGCCCCGACGAGGAACCGTGGACGGGAATTGCCCGCCGCGGTTTTTTCGTTTCTGTGCATCTGAATCATCAACGAATCATCCATTAAATCAGCGGGCGTAGTCTCCAGAAAATTAGACGTATTCACTAGATCCGGAACGGACCAAGCGCTTTTTCCGCTCAATCTGACCGAAATCGTAGAGCGTGTAACGCCTAGATAATTAGCCAGATCTGTTTGGTTCATATTTTTTGCAGCTAAACGTAATTTCACGTTAAAAGAGATCGTCTTTTCGATATATCCAGCATCCAAATCAGTTTTCGGAGCAATGCTAGTCGCCGTCATTTCATATCCCCTTTAACTTTGTTTCGATTTATTCAACATAAAGTATACCAATCAACTTGCATTGAAGCAAATTCAACAATATAGTGTTGAACGTGATTCAACAAACGGGCATTTTCAAGGACAGTTCGATGAAAGAGTGGTTAACCATAAGAGGTATTACCTACCGACGGCTTGCTTCCGAAATGGGACAGTCCGCTGCGTCTGTCTGCAAAAAAGTCAACGGTGAAGTTGGCTGGAACCGCAATGATCTGAAGTTTCTCAAGCAGCGTTACGGCCTGTCCGCGGATTTCGTGCTCGGTTTCAAGACGGGTGATACCACCACGGGCGAGCTGCCCGCGATCAGGAAGGAGGCGTGTGCGTGATGGCGAAGTTGACGATTCCGTTCAGGATCGCGCGCATGATCCGCGAGGGACGCACGATCGAGCAGATCCACATGGACACCGGCCGGCCGATCCCGATGATCCGCATGATCGCCGCCCAGGTAGAACGCGACGACATGCGCCGCGCCCGGAACGCAAGGGAACGGTCCGATGAGTAGGTCACAGGCCATGACGGGGCGCGGCGGCGGGCCGATCGGCCCGCGGGACACGCCCGGCCGGCTCCTGGCCCTGTGCCTGTGCCGGATCGCGTACGCGACGGGCATGCTCGCCGGCATCACGATCGCCCGCGACGGACTGGACTCGGTCATCACGACGGTCGGCCCGGCCGCGGACACGCTCACCACGGGCGCGGC
>NZ_NMWU01000043.1 GCF_002860355.1 Bifidobacterium margollesii | reverse complement strand
CTGGAACCAGGCCAGACGCGAAGGCGACGAGGAGACCACGAAACGCATGCGCGGCGTCAGGTACGCGGTCCTGAAGAACCCCGACCATCTCACCGGACGGCAGGACGAATCCCTCACCGCGTTGGGGAACACGGATCCCAGGGGACAGCTCTACCGCGCATGGCGGCTCAAGGAACTCCTGCGCAACCTGCTCAGACACCCCATCGAACAGGCCCGCGGAGAGCTCAAACACTGGGTATTCTGGGCGTCCCACAGCCGCATCCCCGAGATCGTCGAACTCTCCAGGAAGATCAGGAGACGCCGGCCCGACATCCTGCGCACGATCGAGCTCGGCTACTCCAACGCCAGGCTCGAGGCGTTCAACAACCGCATCAAGGTCACCATCCGCATGGCCTACGGCTTCCACCACGTGAACAACCTCATCAGCTTCGTCATGCTCAGATGCGGCGGCCTCGACATCCGACTGCCGGAGCCCACCAACTAACCCACGAAAACAACAGAAGCCTCTCATTTTTTCTTTCACACAACGAATGAAACCGCACGGCCCTTACACACCAAAATCGGAAGAGACGGATAAACCAGTGAGCCCCGATCGAACACTCTTCGATCGGGGCTCACTCAATACGGCATTGCGCCTATGCCGAGATCACTGCTCAGCAGACTCGTCATCGTTGGCTTCGGCGCCTGCCGGCACCGGATCCGCAGCCTCCGTCGCTTCGCCGTCCGCGGCGGTCTTGGCCGGAGCGGACTCGGCGTCGAGGAGCGGCTTGCCCTTGAAGGTGAACTCGCCGAGGATGCCCTCGCCCTCCGCGTCCACGATCACGGCTTCGTTGTCGCCAAGCTCGCCGAGGAGGATCTTCTCGGAGATGGCGTCCTCGATGTCGCGCTGGATCACACGGCGCAGCGGACGGGCACCCAGCAGCGGGTCGAAGCCCTTCTGCGCAAGCAGATCCTTGGCCTTGTCGCTCAGCTCCAGCGACATGTGGCGCTCGAACAGACGATCGTTGAGCTGCTTGACGTCGAGATCCACGATCTGACGCACCTGCTCCTCGGTCAGCTGCTTGAACACGATGATGTCGTCCAGACGGTTCAGGAACTCGGGGCGGAACTGCTGCTTGAGCTCCGAGCTGACCTGATCCTTCATGCGCTGGTAGCTGGACTCGGTGTTCGCACCCAGCGAGAAACCGGTGTTCGCGGACTTGGCGATGTCCTTGGAACCGAGGTTGGTGGTCAGGATGATGATGGTGTTCTTGAAGTCCACCTTGCGGCCCTGGCCGTCGGTGACATGACCGTCGTCGAGCACCTGCAACAGCGTGTTGAAGATGTCGGGGTGGGCCTTTTCGATCTCATCGAACAGCACCACGGAGAACGGCTTGCGGCGCACCTTCTCGGTGAGCTCGCCGCCCTCCTCGTAGCCGACGTATCCCGGAGGGGCGCCGAACAGTCGCGAGGACTGGTACTTCTCCGAGAACTCGGACATATCCACGCGGATCAGCGCATCCTCGTCGTCGAACAGGAACTCGGCCAGCGCCTTGGCCAGCTCGGTCTTGCCCACGCCGGTGGGGCCGGCGAAGATGAACGAACCGGACGGACGCTTCGGATCCTTCAAGCCGACTCGTGCACGGCGAATCGAACGGGACAGCGCGGAAACCGCGTCATCCTGACCGATGATGCGCTTATGCAGCTCGTTCTCCATGTTGAGCAGCTTCTTGGATTCGGCCTGCGTGAGCTTGAACACGGGGATGCCGGTGGAGGAGCTGATCACCTGGGCGATCACGTCCTCGTCCACAACCATCGACACGTCGGACTCGCCTTCGCGCCAGGACTGCTCCTTCTCCTTGCGTTCGGATTCAAGCTTCTCCTGCTTGTCGCGCAGCTCCGCGGCCTTCTCGAAGTCCTGATCTTTGATGGCCTTGTCCTTGTCGGCGCTCACCTTGGCTACCTTGGCGTCGAGCTGCTTGAGCTCCGGCGGGGCGGTCAGACGCTTGATGCGCAGACGGGCACCGGCCTCATCCACCAGATCGATGGCCTTGTCGGGCAGGTTGCGATCCTGAATGTACCGGGCGGAAAGCTCGGCGGCGGCCTGCAACGCACCGTCGGTGATCGTCACATGGTGGTGGTTCTCATACCGCTCACGCAGCCCCTTGAGAATCTCGATGGTTTCGGCGATGGTGGGCTCGTGTACCTGAATCGGCTGGAAACGGCGCTCCAGAGCCGCATCCTTCTCGATGTACTTGCGGTACTCCTCGGTGGTGGTGGCTCCGATGGTCTGGAGCTCGCCGCGCGCCAACATCGGCTTGAGCATGTCGGATGCGCCCAGAGCGCCATCCGCGGAACCGGCTCCGACGATGGTGTGGATCTCGTCGATGAACAGAACGATGTCGCCGCGGGTCTTGATCTCCTTGAGCACCTTCTTCAGACGCTCCTCGAAATCACCACGGTAGCGCGAACCGGCCACCATGGAACCAAGGTCAAGCGAGTAGACCTGCTTGCCCTTGAGCGTCTCCGGCACGTCGCCGGCGTTGATCTTCTGGGCGAGGCCCTCCACCACGGCGGTCTTGCCGACGCCGGGCTCGCCGATCAGCACCGGATTGTTCTTGGTGCGACGAGACAGCACGACCATCACGCGCTCGATCTCCTCGCTACGGCCGATCACCGGATCGAGCTTGCCTTCGGCGGCCTCCGCCGTAAGATTGCGACCGAACTGGTCGAGAATGGCGGAACCGGTCTGGCTGGTCTTGTTCTGCACGCCGCCGGCATTGGCGAGATCGCCCTTGCCTTCCTCGCCGCCGTTCTGACCGCCACGGATCAGATCGATCACCGCGGTACGCAGATCTCCCAGATCGACGTCCATCTTGATGAGCACCTGCGTGCCCACACCCTCGCCCTCGCGAATCAGGCCAAGCAGAATATGCTCGGTGCCGATGTAGCTGTGGCCCAGTTGCAGGGCCTCGCGCAGGCTCAGTTCCAACACCTGCTTGGCGTGCGGAGTGAAGGGAATGTGCCCATTCGGAGCCGCATTGCCTTTGCCGATCATCTCCTCGACCTGCTTACGGGTGGCGTCGAGTTCGACGCCCTTGGAAGCCAGAGCCTTGGCGGCCACACCCTCGCCCTCGCGAATCAGGCCAAGCAGCAGATGCTCCGTACCGATGTAATTGTGCTGCAGCGCCCTTGCCTCTTCCTGAGCAAGTACGATGACGCGGCGGGCACGGTCGGTAAACCGTTCGAACATGCTTTGTCCTCCCTAATGAAACTCTGTATTACTCTACAGATCCGCGGTGACGAACATTCCCCGACGCCCGTATATTGCGCTGTGAACTTAACCACAATCGCGGCTCTGCTCATGGGTTCCGCGGCAAAACCGTTCCGGTCGACTATGCTGGGAGACAACTGCAAGCAGGAGGTCATCATGGCTGAATCTACGGAACGTGTCGTGGGCAATGGCGCCACCGACACCTACAAGGGGGATATCGTCGTCGGCGTGGACGGTTCGGACGAATCGTTCGCCGCACTCAAATGGGCCCTCATCGAGGCCGGCAAAACCGGGCAGAAGGTCAATGCCGTGTTCGCATGGACCCATTCGTGGGATATGGGCGGAGAGCCGGACAGTGATGAGGAATGGGCGCAGATGCGCCACGACATCTCCGAATCGCTGCGGCAATGGGTGGATCAGGCGTCGGACGGCATCGATTTCAATCCGGAGGATCTCAAACTCACGTCGGTGAAGGCCTCCGGATCCACCGCATTGCTGCACATCGGCGCCGACTCCGCGCAGATCGTGGTGGGCAGACGATCCCTCGGCCGTGTGGCACGGTGGTTCCTCGGATCGCTGTCCTCATCGCTGGCCGAGGAGGCGAAGGTGCCGGTGACGGTGGTGCACCCCGGCAGCGAACCCGCGACGACGAATGCGGAGGATGATATCGCCGCCGCGCTGAATCCCGATGCCTCCAGCATGAAGAACGTCGACGCCGAGCATATGCTCGACGAGCGGCACCGACTTCCCGTGGTGGTGGGCATCGACGGGTCGACCACCTCGAAGCGTGCGCTGGACTTCGCCATCGACGAGGCGAAGATCAACGAACGGCCGCTGCAGGTGCTGTTCTGCTGGCAGATGAAGGATCTGGGCAAACTTCCCGGCTACGAGACGACGGTGCCCTCCGTCAAGGAGGGGCAGGCCCATGCCGAGCGAGTGGTGCGGGACGCCGTGGCCAAGGCGAACATCCCTGACGGCATGGACGTTCAGGCCCATGCATTCCACATTCCCGCCGGCAAGGGTCTGGTGAGCGCATCCCGATACGCCAATCGCATCGTCGTCGGTTCGCGAGGGCTTTCCGGGCTTGACGCGCACTTCCTCGGCTCGGTATCGAAGCAGGTGGTGGACAACGCCGAGTGCACCGTCACCGTGGTGCACTGAAGAAGGCACACCGCAGAACCAATCAGATACCGCAGAACCAATCAGATATCGCCGGCGACTGACCGGCGGTCGGGCATCCGCCCGGTAGCCGGTCAGTCGTTCGTCGTCGGGGCTTCGGCGTCGTCCCCGTCGGTTTCGACATCGTCGATGTCGTCATCGTCCCGATCGGATTCAACCCGATCGGCAATTTCCCTGAGATCCACGGTGTTCTCGATCACCGGCTCATCGCCGGAAACCTCATCGGCATCATCCGCCGTCGTATCGAGTTCGTCGTCGACCACGGTGTTGCGTTCGATGTCCTCTTCGGTGGCGTCATCGTCGTCCGCCGACTCGATCGCCTCGATCTGACCCCGTTCCTCGCGGGGAGCCTGCGCCACGATATCGATGTGAAGGTCGTCGAAAGCCGGCTTCGATTGCACCCACAGGCGGCTCGGTTCGGGAGGGGTCATTTCGGAATGCTGACCGCACCCGTGATCCCGCGAAACCACACGGCCATCGTCCGGACTCCACTTGTTGGCGCATACGCCGAACAGCAGATTGAGTTCCCCCTTCAGCGGCACAAAGAATCCGCAGTTCTCGCAGGCCAGACCATCCGCGGTCTTGGTCGACAACGACTTGGGTCCATGAGGTCCGGCATACCAGCGCTGCGCCGCCTGCGCACGACCGAGCGGCGTGAGCACGCGACGGCGGGAAAGCTCGTACTCGTGGACGATCTCCATCGTCTCATCGGCTTCATCGGTTCCGTCGGTCTGGGCAGCCGCATCGGCTGCATCAGTGCCTTCGATCTCATCAGCGTCTTCGCCCCCATCTGCGTCGGCCTTCCCGGTGAGGCGGAAGCCGTCCTCAAGGCGCGGATCGTCCGGCTCGGTGCCGATGGCATCGGTGACGGCCAGATCCCCCGGTTTCAAACGGTCCTTCCACGGCACCCACTTCGGGGGCAGCAATGAATCCTCGCCCGGAACCAGCGAGGATTCATTCACCGTCCACGTATCCATTTCGATGTCGTGATACAGGGTCACCGACCACTGCCAGCCCTCATAGCCGACGATGTTGGCGGCGAACCGGAAATCGCTGACGCCGTCCTCCAGTTCGGTGACTCCCAGAAAATCGCCGACCTGAGCGTCCTCGTCCGCCACCTCATAGGCCACGGCCTGGGCGATGGATCGGGGATCCGGAGTGGTTGAGGTCATGGAGTAGTCCTTACCGTTTGTGAGCATCTCGCTTGTGAGCATCGATTGTTGAGCCATCCGCCTATCGGAGGTTCAGTCCTGAACGTCGAAGTTGTCGGCCACCGCACGCAGTAGCGTAGCCAGCTTCTTGGACTCCGCATTCGAAGGGTAGCGATGGCGACGAAGCCCATTGCCCGCGGAATCCAGCAGCTTGATGAGGTCCTCCACGATGGCGGCCATATCGTCCGGCTTGGGACGGGTGGCCTTGACCATCGACGGCATCGGGCCGATGACCGTCACGCCCATGGCCTGCGGGCCTTTTCGCCCGGTAGCCACGGAAAACTCGACCTTGGCCCCCTTACGAAGCGTGGTGGTACCCTGCGGAAGGGCCGTGGCAGGCAGGAACACGTCCTGACCATCCTCATCGGTGATGAAACCATAGCCTTTTTTCGCGTCGAACCAACGAACCTTGCCACTGGGCATATCGATAACACCTCACTACTGATCAATTCGCGCACACCATTACATGTACCGGCTCGGGCTTGTGGCCATGAAGCCAACTAGATATTGTACCTTACGCCTTCGCCGTGGCTATGCTCTGGGATGCAGTCGACGCCGCCGAAGGCGTGTGATCCACCGGAATGATCACGGTGAACGTCAGTCCGCCTTTGAACGTGTCGCTGGCGCAGATGAGTCCGTGATGCGCCTTGACCGCCGACTGAGCGATGGCCATGCCAAGCCCCGTGCCGCCCTTCTGACGAGCCCGGGAGGGATCGGCGGTGTAGAAGCGTTCGAAGATCATGGACCTCGCCTGCGCCGGCATGCCGGGACCGTGATCGATGACCTGCAGCACGGCGAAGTCACGCCCCGACCCGGTGGACGCGGAAACCTGCGCGGCCTGTATGAAATGATCGAGGGAGACGTCGGTGGACGCCATCGTGCCGAGATCCACACCGGAAAGGGACGCCCGAATCACCGAAACACCCATTTCCACCGAGGAATCGGACGGCGTATAGCGGTGGATGTTGCCGACGATGTTCGTGATGACCTGACGCAGCCTCGACGGGTCGCCCTTGATCGTCACATCGGGCACGTCGCCGGGTACGAACCGGATGCTGGCCGGTTCGACGGGCGCGACCGCCTGCGGCGTCTCCTTGAGTTTGCCCTTGTTCTTGACGGCCTTGCCGTTCCTGCCCTTCCCTCCGGACTTCGCATCGCCCTTCGCCGTGACGGGCACGCTCGCCACAGGCATGGAACCGCCCGAGATCTCCACACCGCCGCAGGTGATCACCCGTTCCGGGTCGAGGGCGTGCAGGTCCTCCGAGGATTCGGACAGGATCTCACTGAGATGCGCCTGCTGGTTGATATCCACGCCACGACCTTCATCCATGCGGGCCAAGGAGAGCAGATCCTCCACCAGTGCGGCCATACGGGTGCTGGACTTCTCGATGTGGTCGATCGCCTGATCGGCGCGTTCCAGCGCACCCGGATACTCCCGCTGCATCTTGTACAGCTCGGCGTAGCCGTGAATGGCGGCGAGCGGGGTTCGCAGTTCATGACTCGCGTCGGAAACGAACCGCTTCATCTTGTTGGTGGTGGATTCCTGCTCGCGGAAGCTGCGCTCAATGCGCGAGAGCATCGCGTTCAGCGACGCGGAAAGCGACCCCACCTCTGTGTTCTCGGGAGATCGGGGCACACGCTGCGAAAGATCGCCGGCCGCGATCTTGGCGGCCGTCTTCTCGATCCGTTTGAGCGGCAGCAGCGTGCGATCGATGGCTATGGTGGCCATGATGGTGGCGAACACCGCCATGGCGGCCCCCACCACGATGAAGTACTTGGTGATGATCTGCAGCGTGTCGTTCATGTCGTGCAGGGAAAGCCCGATGAATGCCACACCGTGGCTCGCACCGGAGATCAGTCTGCCCGTGTTGGCGTCCCGAACCTCGTTCATCTTCCACGGCACGGCGATCACACGCCATGGAGCCATCGCCGTGCTCAGTGAACTACGACTCGCGTTGCTTCCCTCGATCTGCACGTTCGCGTTGGTCGTGAACGGCTCACCGATCTTCACGCTCCCCATCGTGCCGGAATCCGGCAGGGTCGGTGTGGAGACCACGTTGTCGGGCAGCACCGGCACCACTGGGGTGGATTGGATGCGGTAGTCGCTGTCTCGAATCTGCACGTAGTAGTCGATGAGTCCCAGCGAATCGGTGTGGTCGGACTGCTGCAGCGTGGAGATGTTGTTGAGCACCAGCGTGGCCTGCCGCTGCAGCTGGGTGTCCGTCTTCTCCACGATGTACGCACCGACCAGCTGACGCACAGCGAAGGCGATCAGACCGCCGCTGCACAGCAGCAGGATCAGGATGATCGCCACCACCTTGGTGGATAGGGAAACCGCGTCCAGCTTCTTGATCAGAAGGTTTTCCCTACGCGGTTTGGGTGTCTGGCCCACGGGTTCAGGCTCCCGGTGCGGACTTCGGCGCACGGATCATGTATCCGATGCCGCGCTTGGTCTGAATCAGCGGATCGACCTTCCTTTCCTCACCGTCCTCGTCGGTATAGGTGATGCCGTCCACCTTCTTGCGCAGATACGAGATGTACGATTCGACGATCGCGGCGTCCCCGCCCCAGTCGTACTGCCAGACGTGATCGAGGATCTGCGCCTTGGAAAGCACACGCCCTTCGTTGTCCATCAGGTATCGGAGCAGTTTGTATTCGGTGGGACTCAGCTCGATCACCTGTCCGTGACGGGTCACGTCATGGGAGTCCTCGTTGATCTCCAGATCGGCCACGCGGATGATCGGATCATCCTCGATCTGCTCACGGGTACGACGCAGGATAGCCCGGATGCGGGCGACCACCTCCTCCAGGCTGAACGGCTTGGTCACATAGTCGTCGCCACCCACGGTAAGGCCCATCACCTTGTCCTGGGTATCGTCCCTTGCCGTGAGGAAAAGCACCGGGGCGTCGATGCCTTCCTGCCTGATGCGGCGGGTGACGGTGAATCCGTCGATGTCCGGCAGCATGACATCGAGCACGATGAGATCGGGATTGCATTTCTCGATGACTTCGATGGCTTCCGATCCCGAGGCCGCCGTATTGACCTCAAAACCGGAAAAATGCAGCGAGGCCACCAGGAGCTCCCTGATGGAGGGCTCGTCGTCCACAACGACAATGGATGCTTCAATGGATTTGCTCATGGTTCAACCTTCGCGCTTGGTACTGAGCGTTTCCTGAATGTTTTCTGGATCATCCGTAGCAGTGGAGTCGTCGCCGGAATCGCCGTCGTCATCCTTCGAATCATGATCGTTCCGCTTTTTGGCCCGACGACGCTGTCTGCGGGCCAGCTGACGATCGGCATGGGCGTTCTTGCCACGCCCCTTGAACAGACGGAATGCGAGGGCCGCCACGGCGAGCAGCACCAAGCATCCGACGAAGATCCACACGCCGAGATTGGTGATCGACGAGGAGGTGGAGGTCTTCTTCACCGTTTTGATCTGATCCATCATCGCGATGGCCGAGCCGGACCAATCGGGCGTATCGCCTTCTGTGAGCGGGGAAAGCGCGGCCTGAGACAGATCGTCCACGGTCTTCTGGCTTTTGAGCCATTCATCGGAGTTGGACGAGACGGCCACCACGAGATTGCCCTGTTCCGAAGCCACGGCGAGCATCACGGTGTTGGGATCGGGATTCGTGGACTTCAGCACCCTGGCGGCCCACTGCTGAGGATCCTCGCCTTCGATGAAATTGGGGATGAACAGCAGTTTGACACGGACGCCGGTTTCGGACTTGGTCGATTTGACCGAATCCATCACCTTACCGAGATTGTCGCCGAGCAGATTCTCGGTATCGGTGATGTCCTCGGTGATCGTCATCTTCTCGATGCCGGAGGTGCTCGACGACGCGCCGCCGCTCGGACTGGCCGTGGCGCCGGCCGTGGGTTTGGTCGTCGGATCGGCGGCCCATGCGGAGGTGGGCCCTGCCAGACAGGCGACGATCAGACACAACGCGGTGAACAACGCCGAAATCATCCACAATCGTCTGGTACAAACGAAGGTTTTCCACAACGGCAGGCCATTCGAGGCACGTTCGACCACATGTTCCGTACGCATTGAATCCAATGATGAGCTGATCATAGTCTCAACTCTAACGGTTCGGAGGCATATCCGACCGTAGCCCGGCAAAATACACCCACTAGCGAAAGGACATCATCATGCCGCAGTTTCAAGTCGATTCGGAGCAGATTCAGTCGTCATCCGCCGCGGTTTCGGCCTCGGTAAGTCAGATTCGGCAGGCGGTGAACGGCATGTACGCCAATCTCAATCAGCTGCAAAGCGTTTGGAGGGGCGGCGCGGCGACGCAGTTCGCGTCCGTGGCCGCCCAATGGCGCGCAGCCCAGCAGCAGATGGAAAGCTCGCTGGAATCCATCCAGCATGCGCTGTCGCAGGCGTCCATGGTCTATACGGACGCCGAGACCCAGGCCTCGCGTCTCTTCGCCGGATGATCGACGGTTCGTTGATTTCCGCGACCGACTGATATGGCGAACGACATGCACCATAACGAAATAGCGCCCCGGCCCGTGCAGGTCGGAGCGCTATTTCACTGATCAGTCAGCGATGTTCGAAAGGGATCGATCCTTATTCGACCGGACGTCGATTACCGGATCAGTAGCCCATGTCGGCGCCAGCGGCCGGAGCGGCTGCCGGCGGTTCCGGCTTGTTGGCCACCACGGCTTCGGTGGTGAGGAACAGGCCGGCGATGGAAGCGGCGTTCTGCAGAGCGGAACGGGTCACCTTCACCGGGTCGGCGACGCCGGCGGCCAGCAGATCCTCGTACTCGTTGGTGGCGGCGTTCAGGCCCTGACCATCGGGCAGGGAGCGAACCTTGTTGATCACCACGTCACCGGACAGACCGGCGTTCTCGGCGATCTGCTTGATCGGGGCTTCGATGGCGCGGAAGACGATCGCGGCACCGGTGGCTTCGTCGCCTTCGAGCTTGACATCGCCCTCGGCCTTGGCGGCGGCCTGAATCAGGGCCACGCCACCACCGGGCAGCAGGCCTTCCTCAATGGCGGCCTTGGCGTTGCGCACGGCGTCCTCGATGCGGTGCTTGCGCTCCTTGGCCTCGACCTCGGTGGCTGCGCCGACCTTGATGACGGCGACGCCGCCGGCCAGCTTGGCGAGACGCTCCTGCAGCTTCTCACGATCGTAATCGGAATCGGTGGCCTCGATCTCGGCGCGGATCTGAGCGACGCGGGCTTCCACGTCCTCCTTGGAGCCGGCGCCGGAGACGATGGTGGTCTCGTCCTTGGAGACGATGACCTTGGCGGCGGAGCCGAGCACAGTGGCGTCGATGGAGTCGAGCTTGAGGCCCAGCTCGTCGGAAACCACCTGGGCGCCGGTGAGGATGGCCATATCCTGCAGCATGGCCTTGCGGCGGTCGCCGAAGCCCGGAGCCTTGACGGCGCAGGAGTTGAAGGTGCCACGGATCTTGTTCAGGATCAGGGTCGGCAGAGCCTCGCCATCAACGTCCTCGGCGATGATCAGCAGCGGCTTGCCGGACTTCATCACCAGATCGGCGATGTGGATGACGTCCTGCTGGGAGGAGACCTTGCCGGAGGTCAGAAGGATGTACGGGTTCTCCAGAACGGCGGTCTGGTCGTCGGCGTTGGTGACGAAGTACGGGGCGATGTAGCCCTTGTCGAAGCGCATGCCCTCGGTGAATTCCAGATCCAGACCGAAGCGGTTGTTGTCCTCGACGGTCACGACGCCGTCCTGACCGACCTTGTCCAGAGCCTCGGCGATCTTCTCGCCCACCTCGGGATCAGCGGCGGAGATCGTGGCGGTGGCAGCGATCTGATCCTTGGTCTCGACGTCCTTGGCGGCGGCGACCAGTTCCTTGACGATGGCGTCGGTGGCCTTCTCGATGCCGCGACGCAGAGCGATCGGGTTGGAGCCGGCGACCACGTTCTTCAGACCCTCGTGCACGACGGACTGGGCCAGAACGGTGGCGGTGGTGGTGCCATCACCGGCGACGTCGTCGGTCTTCTTGGCGACTTCCTTGACCAGCTCGGCGCCGATGCGCTCGAACGGATCCTCAAGTTCGATCTCCTTGGCGATGGACACACCATCGTTGGTGATGGTCGGGGCGCCGTAGGTCTTGTCGAGCACGACGTTGCGGCCCTTCGGACCAAGCGTGACCTTCACGGTATCGGCCAGCTTGTCCAGACCGGCCAGCATGCCGGAGCGGGCTTCCTCGTCGTAAGAAATAATCTTTGCCATGGTTGTTTTCCTCCAAATGGCTGGTGGTACGTAATCACCGTCCACGTTCGAGCGGCCCGGCCGTCAGCTGCCCGGCATTATCACTCTCACGCTTCGAGTGCTAATTGGCACATTAGCACTCTCCCGCGTCGAGTGCCAACATCGACGCGTGAATATGCTCTCGGCAAGAGCGGGAATACAAGCGGGAATATTCCGTGCCCGGATACGAAAAACCCCGACGTGCTGTTCCACGTCGGGGTCCATACCAAAAAGGGGTAACAGAGCTACAACTTGGTCACCGTGGTGGCCTGCATTCCTTTAGGTCCCTTCTCAGCCTCGTATTCGACCTTGTCCCCTTCGTCCAGAGAACGATATCCCTGGGCGTTGATGGCCGAATAGTGAACAAAGACGTCTTCACCGCCATCCTCCGGAGTGATGAAACCATACCCTTTCGTCGCGTTGAAGAACTTTACAGTACCCGTTGCCATAACAACTTCCCTTATTTAAGTTATAGCGCCGCCACGTTCACTATGGACACATCCCCCGGAACATATGAACGTATCGACATGAACGCTGACGGCTCACGCACATCAGCGCACGCTAACGAATCATTGTAAACGGTGGTCTGACAACAAGTCCAGTCAATCGATATACCGATGACGGGGAGACGGGGAACCCATCATGGCGATTCGTATTCGGCGCACAGACGTCGCGCGAGCGCGAAAGCGTCCGGGAATCACTGCATCAGCACGACGGCGACAGGGGTGCCAAGCGTAGTGACCTGCGCCACCTGAGCGATACCGAGCTTCGCGGCGATGTCCTGCGCCGTGGCCAGATCGGCCTCGCTCTGATACCACACCGTGCTGTTCTGCGGCAGAGTGCTGCGGTTACGCGGATTGGACGGCGTTACCGAGGTGTATCCGGCCTGCTGGAGCACCGCCACCTGCTGCGCCGCATAACCGGTACGGCTGGTGCCGTTGTATACCACCACGGAGGAGGCCTTGTTCACCGCGGCCGCAGGGGAAGAAGACTGCGACTGGCTCGGCGACTGACTGGCCGAAACCGACTGACTGGCCGAAGCCGAAGGGCTCGCAGCCGAAGCCGCGCTTGAGGAGGGTGCCGCCGACGCAGTGCCGGACGCCTCGGCGGACTTCGACGACGATGCGGGAGCGCTCGCCGTCTGCGAGGACGAGGACGAAGACGAGGATGCGGAGCCGTTGCCGGCGAACGTGCCGGACGCCCAGAAGAACACGATGAGTCCGCAGACCACAGCCACGACCGCCACCACCAGATACGGCAGCGCACGGGCACCGAAGCTGCGAGGGCCTCGGTGCAGACCGACCGGCCCCTGTGGCGGATTATCGAACTCGTCGGTCGGATATGCCGCGGGCTTCTTTTCGTTCATGGGAGCTCCTCACTTTCCAAAGTTGAGTGTAGCCGCACAAGGCCTCGCACCCAAAGCGCACACGCGATTTGCACCCATTATGCACACCGGATCGGTTCTCGCACGAGCCCGCGATGAGCGCCGGAGCGACGATGACCGGAGCGACGATGACATGCGTCACGGTTACAGTGGAGTCCATGCCGATCAAGAATCTTGACGAACTGGTGGAGGCCGGATGGGCCGAGGCGCTGAAGGACGTGGAGCCGCAGATCCATCTCATGGGCGACTTCCTACGATCCGAACTGGCCGCGGGGCGGCGCTACCTGCCCGCCAGCCATAACATCCTTCGCGCGTTCACCATCCCCTTCGATTCGATCAAGGTGCTCATCGTCGGTCAGGATCCCTATCCCACTCCGGGCCATCCGGTGGGCCTGAGCTTCTCCGTCGACCCCAAGGTCAGCCCACTGCCCGGATCCCTGCGCAACATCTACACCGAACTGATGGATGACGTGCAGGTTCCCCAGCCGCCGAACGGCGATCTTACGCCGTGGACGAAACGCGGCGTGATGCTGCTCAACAGATGCCTGACCGTGGAGGTCGGCCGCCCCGGAAGCCATCAGGGCAAGGGCTGGGAGCAGGTGACCGACGCCGCCATCGCCGCACTCGACGCCAGAACGGACGCCAACGGCGACCCCATGCCGCTGGTCGCGATCCTCTGGGGCCGCAAGGCCCAGACGCTGGAACCGCTGCTGCAGCATGCCGTCATCATCAAATCCCCTCACCCCAGCCCGCTTTCCGCACGATACGGCTTCTTCGGCTCCAAACCGTTCTCCAAGGCGAACGAGGCGCTGGAACGCATGGGAGCCACCCCGGTGGACTGGTCGCTGTAAGGATTCGGCCGACCCGGCGCGAAACCCCGGACGCCATCACAGTGCGATCGGGCGCTGTCATGGGACACGTTACAGTGGAGATCATGGCTTTATTCCCCCCACGTCCCGTGCAGTCGACCGACGCGACGACGTCGATCCCCACCACGACCTTCGGCGCCGCATCCGTAGGCGCCGCATCCGTAAGTACGGTCAGTCGAGATGACATCCAGCGAGCGCATGACCTCACCGACCGCATCCGAGCCCATTTCGCCCAGGGTCTTGTAGCCCAAGGCAAGCTGCGTGAATCGCTGATCGTCACGCTGGTGGCAGGCGGACACATTCTGATCGAATCGGTGCCCGGTCTGGCCAAGACCACCGCGGCGCAGATCCTTGCCACGTCGGTTTCCGGCACGTTCAAGCGCATCCAGTGCACACCGGATCTCATGCCCGCCGATCTCGTCGGCACGCAGATCTTCGATTTCGCCACGCAGAAGATGAGCACGCAGATTGGTCCGATCCACGCCAACTTCGTGCTGCTGGACGAGATCAACCGTTCCTCGGCCAAAACCCAGTCCGCGATGCTGGAGGCCATGGCGGAAGGCGCCACCACCATCGGCGGCGAGCGCATCCGCCTGCCGAAGCCGTTCATGGTGATCGCCACGCAGAATCCCATCGAGGAGGAAGGCACGTACAATCTTCCCGAAGCGCAGATGGACCGTTTCTTCATGAAGACGGTACTGACCTATCCCTCCGAAGCCGATGAGATCTCGATGCTCCGTCTGCTCACCGGGCGCGGAACCGATCAGCAGGATATGACGGTGAGTCCGACCGCCATCACGATCGGCGATGTGGAGTTCCTGCGTTCCAGCGCCCGCAAGGTGCACGTGTCCCAGCCGATCATGAAGTATGCGGTCGATCTGGCGCAGACCAGCCGCGGAGGAGGCCCCCGTCCGATCAAGGGATTGTCGAATCTGGTGCGTCTGGGCGCCAGTCCCCGAGCGTCGATCGCCCTCATCCGCATCGGACAGGCCCATGCGCTGCTGTCCGGACGCGACTATGTGATCCCCGAGGACATCAAGACCTTCGCCCATGAAGTGCTTCGCCATCGCATTCTGCTCACCTTCGAGGCTCTGGCCGAAGGCGTGGGCGTGGATCAGGTGATCGATTCGATGATCGAGGCGGTTCCCGTACCATGATCCGGACCGAGACCCCCACCGATTCGATCCGTCACAAGATCGAGTCTCTGGGAACCCGTCTGTCGCTGCCTACCGTGATCCGTGCGCTGGGCGTATTGGAGGGTGAACATCCCTCCTCCCGCCGGGGCTCCGGCTACGACTATCTCGATATCCGGCCCTATGAACCGGGCGAGGAGGCGCGACTGATCGACTGGAAGGCCAGCGCCCGCAGCGCCCGTCCGATGATCGTGGACAAGGAACGCGAAAGCACCGGCAACATCTGGCTGATGCTGGATGTCGGGCGGGAGATGAACGGGCTGTGTCCGAATGGCGAGCGGGCCGTGGACGTGGCGGCCAACGCCCTGCGCATGTTCGCGATGCTGTCGCTGCGCCGCAGCGACGACCTGTCCATCGTGACCGGGGATTCGGCCAATATCACTCGAGTGCCGTTCAACGGCGGATTCGCTCGGTTCGAGCATGTCTTCGATGGTCTGTTGAACAGGGAGATGACCCGTCCGCGTGATTTCGACGCGATGATCGACTATGCGAGCAGAATCCGCAATCGTCGTGCCATGGTGGTTCTGGCCACGGATGAGACGGCATGGTCCGAACGGCACATGAAGACCCTGCGCACGATATGCCAGACCCATCCGCTGGTGGTGGTAAGCGTTTCCGTGCTAAACCCATTCGAGATCAGCGAGCGGTTCGACCATGTGATCGACGCCCGAGACGGCCGACGTCTTCCCGCGTTCATGCGTCGCGAGCAGACGGCCCGCGACGTTTCCACGCACAGGGAGTTCGTCTCCTCATCGCTGGAGCATGAGCTGGTTCGGGCAAGGGCCACGATGATCCGCAGCGGTTCGAGCGAGCAGATGTTCAACGAATTCGTTTCACTGGTCTCCAACACGCTGGCCAAGGGTTCCGCCATGCCGATCGGAGGTCTTCGATGACGTTCGCAGCCAAGGATTTCGAGCCGATCGCCACCTCCGACGTCACGGTGTTCATGGTCGCCGTGGCGGCATTGACCGCGCTGGCGCTGCTGATTGTGATCGTCGCGGCGGTGCTTTCCACGCCCCGGAAGCAGGCGACCGTCGTCACCGGCGCCCATCGCGGCGGCACCGGCAAAAGCGAATGGTTGACGGCCATCGATGACGTTCGCCGCCGATACCACTCCGGGACGATCACGCAGGACGACGCCTTCCGTGAGCTGGCCACCGTGGCTCGCCGGTTCGCCAGCGAACGGCTGGGACGGGACGTGACCAACCATACGCTTTCCGAACTCAGCCGCGTGCCCCGTTCATCAGGCAATGCGAAGGGGGTCGATCTGTTGCGGCAGACCATCGCCGCGCTGTATCCGCCGGAATTCGCCGATGCGCTCACCAACGCCCAGGTGCGCGAGACCTCGGTGGACACCGCGGCCGGCTGGGTGGCCAATCTGGTGGAAAGGTGGCGGTCATGACGAATTGGATCACGCTGCGCTGGCCTTGGGCGCTGCTTGCCTTGGCGCTCGCGGCCCTTGTGATTTTTCTCGCATGGAAGGCGTTCGACCGTCATGCCCGCAACCCGCAGACCGTCGCTCGCCGTCTTAAGGATACCGACGCGGCGGTCGTATGGAATCTCGAACAGGACATGGCCACCGAGCATGCCGATGCGCTGTGGAAACGTTGGAAGACGATGAACCGGCTTGCGGCATGCCTGATTGCCCTGTGCCTCGTTCTGGGATTCGTGCTGCTGGCCCGCCCTTCCCGGATCGATTCGGAGTCAAGCACCACGTCCACCAGGGACATCGTGCTGTGCCTCGACGTCTCCGGCTCCACGCTGCCGTACGACCGCGAGGTGATCGCCACCTATCGCGAACTCGTCAAGCATTTTCAGGGAGAGCGGATCGGTCTGAGCATCTTCAACTCCACGTCGCGCACGGTGTTTCCGCTTACCGACGACTATGATCTGGTCGAACGTCAGCTCGCCTACGCCGACGGCATTCTGAAAGGGGTCATCGATCAGGACAGCATCGACAAGATGAGCGACAAACAGTATCAGCAGGTCTCCGACTGGCTGGAAGGCACGCAGAACCGCACGGACGTCACCTCCCTGATCGGCGACGGTCTGGTCAGTTGCGCGGCGATGCTGCCGGAGTTTTCGGTGAACGGCACAGACGGCACAGACGGCAAGGATTCCGCATCCGGTTCGGATCGCAATGCCGATCGCAACGGGTCGATCGTTTTGGCCACCGACAACGTGCTTTCCGGAACGCCGATGTATCGGCTCGATCAGGCGCTTGACCTGACGAGGGGATCGTCGATCACGGTGGACGGGCTTTATTCGGGCGCCAAGGAGACGAACAACGAGGCCACCGCCCAGCAGATGAAGGACCAGATCGAATCGCACGGCGGCATTTTCCTCACCCAGTCATCGAACTCGACCGTCGGACAGCTGGTGCGGCAGATCGATTCCCAGCGCACGAGAACCGATGAGAGCGATCAGCGGTCGAATCTGGTGGACACGCCCGAATACTGGGTGCCCGCACTGGTGGTGCTGTTCGCCGGATTCATGATCATGGCATGGAGGTTGCGCCGATGAGCGAACTGACCCTCTCCCCCATGTTCGGATGGGTTATCTCCCCCGTTCTCGCCGTCGCCATCGTGACGTTGGCCGTCGCGGGCATGGTCCATGCGTGGCGTCAGCGGCCCGACACCGATGCCACGGCGCTCGGCTGGACGAGGCGCTTGCTGATCGCGCTGGTACTTGCCGTCATGCTGCTCACCCCCAGTACGGTGGTGCGCACGCAGAGCAGGGCCGTGAACGCCACCGACGTGTTCATCGCCGTGGACGTAACCGGTTCGATGGCCGTGAAGGACGCCCATTACGGCGGCGGCGCCATCACCCGTCTGGAGGCGGCCGGCAAAGTCGTCAACGATGTGACCGCACGGTATCCGGACGCCAGTTTCGCGGCGATCGGATTCGGCACCTCGGCCACGTTGGACGTGCCGATCACCCCCGATGCGCGAGCGATCGACAACTGGGCGCGCACCCTGCAGGCGGAGCCGACGTCGACATCGTCCGGTTCGAACCTCGACAAGGCCGTGGACGTGCTGCTGCCAACGATGAAAACCGTACGGCAACAGCATCCGGACGACACGATCATCGTGGTGTACATCTCGGACGGCGAGCAGAACACGAACCAGACCCGACGCACGTTCTCGTCGCTGCGCGCCTACGCCGACACCGGCATCAGCGTGGGCGTCGGCTCGACGGCAGGCGGCAACATCCCGCGGATCGGCGACGACGGCAAGGTGATCGCCGGACAATACGTGAAGGATCCCTCGACCGGCAGCCCCGACGTTTCGAAGCTGGACGAAAAGAACCTCAAGGCCATAGCCGATGAGATGAGCGGATCATACGTGCATGTGGATGCGAACCGGGTCATCGGCGAGCAGGATGCCGCCGAGGCCTCGAAGGATTATCGCATGACGCAGACCCACAAGTCCCGGACGCATACGGTGCCGGTGGTATGGCCGTTCGCCGCGGCACTGTGCGCGCTGCTGGTGTGGGAGGCCTTGGACTGGATGGCGAAATCGAGGAGGCTGCTGTGAACGCGAACCATCGAAACGCCGCCGGAGCCGGCAACGGGACGACGGAGAGAACACCCAAGTCGATCAGAGCCCCCAAGGCTTCGCTGAAGGTTCGTCTCGTGCTGATCGTCGTGGCGGTCGTGCTGGCGCTGGCCGCCGCGGTCGCCGCCGTGAACTGGCGCGCACTGGCGGTGAACAATTCGGCCGTGACGAGCCTGAACGCCTCCATTGCGGCGTATGCGAAGGAGGCGCCGGATCTCGACAAGCTCAGGAACGCCCAGCAGGCCACCGACGCGCAGTTCCGCGACGCGCAGACGCTTTCATTGCTGCAGCTCCCATCAGTACGGGCCACGATCAACGCCAACGCGGCCGAATCGAAACGCCTGACCGACCGGATCGAAGCCGATGCCAAAGGTCCCGACAACGCCGACTCGGCCACGCTCAAGTCGGCGCAGTCCTCCGGTTCCTCCTCGTCGAACCCGTCGAACTCGTCGAACGATGCGAAAAACGATCAGAAGCTCGACCAGCTGCTCAAACAGAACAGCGTCACCAACCGGAAGGTCGATCCGCAGAACGTGCCGACCGGCTCCTCCAGCGGTTCATCCGATTCCGGCGGCAAAACCGTGAAACCCTGGTAATTCATCCACACCGGCACGCCGCAAGACCGGACTTATCCACAGTCCCGCGGCGTGTCGAACACGTTCGACCACATTCACGCCGATTCATCCCCCGCAATGAGCAATAGTGGTTCAATCGGCGCATGAACGCTTTCACCCCATACGCCTCCGGACCGATTCCCGGCACACCGCTGTATCAGGCGATCCATGGCAACGCCGCGTCGTCGTGCAATTGCGGTGCGGTACTCGCCGAGTCGCGGTCACTGCTCTCATCGCTTGCCGCCTCTTCGACGGCCATCGCGCAGGATGCGGCCCAGGCCCTGCGCATGGCATCGGCGCTGTCGTGGGACGGCACCGCCGGCGAACTGTTCCGGCAGGAGGCCCGGCAGACTCTGACACTGGCCGAGCAGGCCCAACGCAACGCTCACGACCTGTCGGTGTTCGTCAACGGCAGCGGGGCGGTGGCCTGACATGAACGCCCATGTGAAATCCCGGATATACGGCGGCTCAGCCACGCGAACCGACGTTGATCTGGATCGATTCTCGTCCGCGGCCGAAACCCTGAACGGCACCGCCACTGCGCTCGCCCGGATCTCAGCCGAATGGCGGGGATCCACGATACGCCTGCAGCAGATACGAGCGAAGGCACCGTTCTGTCCCAAACTCGCCGGCGTGGCCGCATCGGCATCCTCCGCGGTGCAGGGCGGTATGCCGGTGACGCATGTGGCGCTCGACTATCCGCATATCACCGGACGTTCCATGGCATGCGCCGACGAGGCCGACCGGCTCGCCGAACATCTGCGATCGATGGCCGATCGGATCATCCGCGCCTATTCGCTGTATTCCCATGCCGAACATGCCGCCGCACGAGCTCTGGGAGAAACCCTGCAAACCGTGGCTGTGGCGAAACCTCACTGGGCCGCGGCCGGACTCGCACTGCTCGCCTCCGGCAACATCGTCGCCGGCTCGGCCCGGGAGGGACAGTTCAATCCGATGTACGCGATCACCGGCACATGGTGGGCACAGGAGGGACTGCTCGCCGGCCTCGGAGCCGGCATGACCGGCAGATCCGGCAGAAAGTCGATGCTTTCGGGACTGCTCGCCACCGACGAGGTGAACGACGCCGCCGGCCGGATATCCGGCGTCACGGCGCCGGCGAACGATCTGCTGTTCGGCAACCACATCGACGTGCGTGAGATTCACCCGCCGAAGGGCATCGGCGGCACGGCGACGATCGCGGATACGCTGGTCAACGTGCACGACATGCGGTTGAACAAGGTGGACTACGGATCGATCGCCATACAGCAGTATCGCAGGAACGACGGCAGCACCGCATGGATGGTCACCGTGCCCGGCACCGACGGGCATCTCGATTCACCGTTCAGCTGGCAGACCAACGTGGAGCTGATGAGCTCGGACGCCAAGCAGCGCATGGCGGCGGACAGCGCCCGCATGGTCGACGAGGCCATGCGGCAGGCGGGCGTCAAACCATCGGACCCTGTGGCCATCGTCGGCCATTCCCAGGGAGGCATCGTGGCCGCCGTGATCGCCTCGGATTGCAAGCAGCGCTACAACGTGCGGCATATCGTCACCGCAGGATCCCCCGTGGCGAACCATCCCGTCGGAGACACCTGGGTGACGAGCGTGGAGATGAACGACGAACTCGTCTCGAACCTCGACGGGTCGCGCAACCCCGCGTCGACGAGCTGGCTCACCGTGCGGGGAACCAGCCAACCGATGGGATCGACCGTCGGCACACCGGTGGCGAACACCGACGACCGCAAGTTCATCACCCACGACATGAACTATATGAAGGCCGCGTGGAAGGATGCGCAGTCCCTTGGATCGCCGTCGCTGAAAAGCCATGAGGAGCATTTCTCCGCCACCATCAACGGCACGTTGGTCTCCACGCGATACTACCGGGGACGACTTTCACGATCACCGACGGATTCAACATCGCAACCATAGCTCCGTGATCGATTCCGGGGCGGCCGCGCATGGTCATGGAGCACGGATACGGGTACACGGCTTCACGTATGGTGTTGTGCATGAAGTTGACTGACATCTCCCCCGCAATCGCATTGAGCCCTCTTGACGGGCGCTACCACAAGCAGACCGCCGAACTCACCGAATACATGAGCGAGCCGGCGCTGAACCGCGAACGTCTGCACGTCGAGGTCGAGTGGATGATCCTGCTGGCCAATGGCATGGGCAACGGTCCGATCGTCGGCGGCGTCAAGCCGTTCACCGACGAGGAGATCGAATACCTTCGCGCCATCCCCGAGAACTTCGGCGCCGAAGGCATCGCTCAGATGGCCGCCCACGAGGCCGTGACCCACCACGACGTGAAGGCCGTGGAATACTACATCGACGATCAGCTCGACAAGGCTCCCGAGACGCTGGGCGCCGACACGCAGCTGCCGCACATCAAGCAGCTCGTGCATTTCGCCTGCACCTCCGAGGACATCAACAACCTCTCCTACGCGCTGTGCATCAAGCAGGCCGTGGAGAACGTGTGGACGCCGGCCGCCGAACAGATCGTCAACCATCTGGCCGAAAAGGCGGAGGAATACAAGGACAAGGCCATGCTGAGCCTCACGCACGGCCAGCCCGCCACCCCCACCACGCTCGGCAAGGAGCTGTCGGTGTACGTGTACCGTCTGCGCCGCCAGATGACGAAGATCGCCGATCAGGAGTATCTCGGCAAGATCAACGGCGCCACCGGCACCTTCGGCGCGCACATGGCCGCATATCCGAATGTGGATTGGATCGCCGTGAGCCGCGAATTCGTCGAAACCCGCATGGGCCTGACCTGGAACCCGCTGACCACGCAGATCGAAAGCCATGACTGGCAGGCCGAGCTCTACTCCGCGATCAGCCATGTGAACCGCATCCTGCACAACCTGTGCGTGGACGTGTGGATGTACATCTCCCGCGGCGTGTTCGCCCAGGTGCCGGTGAAGGGCGCCACCGGATCCTCGACCATGCCGCACAAGGTGAACCCGATCCGCTTCGAGAACGCCGAAGCCAACTTCGAGATCTCCTGCTCCCTGCTGGAGACGCTGGCCGCCACGCTGGTCGAAAGCCGGTGGCAGCGTGATCTGACCGATTCCACCACGCAGCGCAACATCGGCGTGGGACTGGGCTATTCGCTGCTGGCCTTGAACAACCTGATGGGCGGACTCAACTCCATCCACCCGAACGACATCGTCATCTCCCGCGAACTCGACGAGAACTGGGAGGTGCTGGGCGAGCCGATCCAGACCGCCATGCGCGCCGCGGCGCTCGAAGGCCGCAAGGGCATGGACAAGCCATACGAGAAGGTCAAGGAGCTGATGCGCGGTCATTCGATCTCGAAGCAGGACGTGGAGCGCTTCATCGCCACGCTCGACTTCGATGAGGAAACCGCCAAGCGTCTCACCGAACTCACCCCGGCCACCTACACCGGCATCGCCAGCAAGCTGGTCGACTTCGACTGATGCCGACCTTGGCCGATCGCAACGACGACAACACCGAAGACGTCGCCACTCCGATCAACGCCGCCACGAACGGCGCGGAGGGCGGCGTCTCCGTTTCCGATGTACCACCCACCCGCGTCCATGATTTCTCCGATCTGATCGGCGCGGCGGCATCCATCGTCGTCGCCGTGCTGGTGATGCTCGCTTCGGTGTATCTCACCGGAATCTCAAGCGGCGTGGAATCCGACGTCCATCATGCCGGCACCGCCGTGGGATGGCTGGTCGAACTGCCGCTTTCCCTGCTTCAGCAGATCATCACCGTATTGGTGGTGATCTCGGTGCTGGTGCAGCTGCTGGTGAGCCGGGAATGGATCCAGGCCATCATCTCCATCATCTCCATGTTCCTCGGATACGGCGTGGCGGGCATGCTCAGCATGATCGTGGCCGCGGTGGGTCCCCATCAGCTCGTCCTGGCGCTCGATTCCACCGCCGTTCTGGGTTCGGGGCCGCTGCTGCCCGACATCTTCGCCGGTCTTGCCGCCTTCCTGACCTCGGCCGGACCACACCGTCTGCGCGGCACGGTCAAATGGGGGTGGAACACCATCGTGTTCCTCGCAGCACTGATGGTGATCATCTCGATCTATCCGATCGCCGGCGTGGTAGTGGCCATGGCCGCCGGACGCCTGATCGGACTGGTCGTCCGCTTCGCCATGGGCACTCAGAACAAAGGGGCATGGGGCATGCAGCTGGTGCAGGCCCTCAACTCCATCGGTCTTGACGT
The DNA here is from genome assembly GCF_002860355.1 of Bifidobacterium margollesii. Taxonomy (GTDB): domain Bacteria; phylum Actinomycetota; class Actinomycetes; order Actinomycetales; family Bifidobacteriaceae; genus Galliscardovia; species Galliscardovia margollesii. Next base: position 4,603 of record NZ_NMWU01000043.1, on the reverse strand, counting down.
CACGTCGCTGTCACGCAGGGAAGGCATCCACGGTTCCGCGAGCGACAGGCGTCCGTCCCTGATCGACGATCTGGCACCGCTGTCACGCATATACACCGCCGAAACCCGCGACGCCGAACGGTACATTGTCTCCGTACGAGACGAACAGACCCGAACGGCCGGCTACCTTTCGCAACTGTGGCGGTGGCTGCGCATGGCCGGCGGCGTAGACCTGCGCACCGACCGTTCGATGAGCTCCACCACGCATCACCACGTCGACCTGCTGCTCACGCTGCGCAACATCGGATTGGAAACCCCGGACGTCTACGGTCGCGCGGAAAGCGGGGAATCCTCGATCGTCGTGTTCGCCGAGGAATCGGCATGCACGCCGGTCGACTGGAATGAGGTGAGCGACGACGATCTGATCGACGTGATGCAATACCTCAGCCGCGCGAACGAGCGGGGCGTAACCCATCGTGCGATCACACCGGCCTCGTTCGCCAGATCGACCAGCGGCCATCTGGTTCTGGCCGGATGGCAGAACGGCGACGATGCGAGCAGCGCGGCGAACGTGTCGATAGACCGCATCCAGATGCTTGCCGCACTGAGCTGTCGGATGAGTGTCGCACGCGTGATCGCCTGCGCGCAGCGCTGCTGGGGACGTGACGCCCTGATCGCGCTGGTACCGTTCGTGCAGAACGTAGCCGTACCTCGGAACACGAAATCCGACGAGTTCTGGTCCCGGCAGATCCTGCGCGAGCTACGTGACGGTCTGAGCGCACTGGCGCCGGCCGAGGAGACCGAGGCGCTGCCGCAGGTCTCGCTTTCCCGGTTCAGCCTCAAATCGGTGCTGATGATTGCCCTGCTGATCGTGGCCGTGGTGGTGGTGTTCACCCAGCTCAACATGCATGAGGTGATCAGCGCCGTCTCCAAGGCGAACCCGTGGATGGCAGCGCTCGGCTACCTGTTCGGACTGCTCTCGTGGGTCGGTTCCGCGGTGGCGCTGTACGTGTACATCGAACCGGACAAACGCTATACCGCGGGAATCCTGGCCGTGCAGGCGGCCTCCGGCTTCACCACCATCTCCATGCCGGCCGGTGTGGGACCTGCTGTGGTGACCTTGCAGTTCCTACGAAAAAGCGGGTACCGCAATTCCGCGGCGACGGCCATCACCAGCGCGATCATCGTGATCCAGGCGTTGGCGATCACCTCCCTGCTGCTGGTGATCGGCATCTTCACCGGCCGCAACACGCTGTCTGGCATGATCCCCACCAATACGCTGGTCACGGTGATCGGTCTGGCTGCCGCGGTGATCTCGCTGATCATGATCGTTCCGCCGACCCGACGACTGGTGATCGACAAGGCGCTGCCAGTGGTGCTCACCTACGCCCGGCAACTCATCGACTTGCTGTCGCAGCCGAGGAAGCTGGTCATCGCCACAATCGGATGGCTGTTCCAGACCACCATGCTCGGCATGAGCTTCTGGGCCTCGCTGATGGCGTTCGGTCAGGTCACCAATCCGCTGGAAACCGTGTTCATCTACGTGCTGACCAACACGATCGCCGCGGCGGTGCCCACACCGGGCGGGCTCGGTGCGATCGAAGCCGCGCTGACCCTGGGATTCACCTCGGTGGGTATCCCGTCCGCGGTGGCGCTGTCGTCCACGCTGCTGTTCCGACTGCTCACCTACTGGCTGCGACTGCCGATCGGGGGGCTTGCCATGAAGTGGATGGGATCGCATGATCTGCTGTAGTCGCCCATCCCACGCGATGCGAGCCTGCCGCGAAGCCGTCCACAGCACGGCAAATCGCGCGAAAAACCATCAAAAACCCTTATTTTTCACCGTTTAATCCCCTAAACACCATTCCGATACGTTACAATCATTGGTGTTCCACGGTTTGCCCCGCTTCGCAGAGGGGCATGCCACTGATAGAAGGAAACTAAGCATTATGGCATACAACAAGTCTGACCTGGTGTCCAAGATCGCTCAGAAGTCCAACCTGACCAAGGCACAGTCCGAAGCCGCTGTCAACGCCTTCCAGGAAGTGCTCGTCGAGTCCCTGAAGTCCGGCGAGGGCCTGAAGCTCACCGGCGTGTTCTCCGCCGAGCGTGTGAAGCGTGCCGCCCGCACCGGTCGCAACCCGCGTACCGGTGAGACCATCAAGATCCCCGCGGGCTACGGTGTGAAGCTCTCCGCCGGCTCCCTGCTGAAGAAGGCCGTCGCCGAGTGAATTCGAGCGTTTTCGACGCGTAGCGCATCAATCCGCATGCATTGATCTCGCGAATGCGTCGATGCCGCCAACGCACTGATCGCAAGACTTGGAAGCCCTCTGTCGAAAAACCGACAGAGGGCTTTACTGTATGCAGTTGTATGCATGCAGCGGGAGGCTTTACGTATGCAGCGGGCCAGCGAAACAATGGTCCGCCCTGAAAAGCCAGAAATACCTTCCGTCTTCCTTGCCTGTGAGCCGGTCTTTCCAGCTTCCATATCGTGAACTAGCCCGATGCCATCGTCTCGGCTTCCCCTTCTGGGGGAAGCTGGCGGCGTAGCCGACTGATGAGGGTTCGAGCGTTGCGCCGCGTCGCCCCCCCCCGCCAAGAGCCCCGTCACTCGTCGGGGGGGGGGGTGACAGCATAGGGGGTGTTGTCTGGATGTTCGCACGGCACGTTCCGTCCGAATCGACAGTGACACCCGAAATCGGCAGTGTCGCTGCTGATCGGCGAAGATGCCGGATGAATGCTGCACGACGACATTCCCTGCGACGATATGGGCAGGAAGACTGATTCAAGCCTTGTGCCGCGGGATTGAAGAGCAAACTCCGGAAGGAAGGTTCAGTCATGAGTGCGGGGAATCCCATACATCTGAGTAAGCTATGGAAGCTGAGCATAGGTGCCGTGGCCTCGGTGGCGATACTGCTGCCGATGGGGGCCGTAGCGAATGCCGCGGAGAAGAGCGCAGCGCCATCCGCGACTGCGCCGGTCGCCACTTCAACAGCCGCAGCCAAAGCCGATGGCAGCGCTTCGACGGCCACCGGAAATATCCCCATTAACGCCGCAAATTTCCCGGATGCCAAATTTCGGAAATACATATCCTCGGTGATCGACAAGAACCATGATGGCGACCTCAATGCGACTGAAAGGAATAGCGTTACTGTCATTGAAGATTGGTATGACACCACCATAGGGTTTGAGTCTCACCTCAATAGCCCTATTAAATCGGTAGAAGGGATAAAGTTCTTTCCAAATCTTTCGGAATTAGATTTCAGCATTTCCGGACAGTTGACTTCGTTGGATGTGTCTCACAACCCGAAGCTATCAAAATTGGATGTGTCGAATGATTCTTCCGAAGATTCCGGTAGCCATCTTACTTCGCTGGATGTGTCTCACAACCCGAAGCTGGCTTCATTGGATGTACAAGGTAACCGACTGACTTCGTTGGATGTGTCTCACAACCCGAAGCTGGAGAATCTTAATGTATCCGATAACCGGCTGACTTCGCTGGATGTAAAACATAACTCTTTGATGAAGTTTCTAGAGGTGTCGGGAAATCGTTTCACCTCGCTGGATGTGTCCCATAATTCAAAATTGGAGGAATTGTCAGCATCTGGTTATAACTCCAACTACAAGTTTTCGGTCATTGATGTTTCCCGTAATCCCTCACTATGGCTTTTGGCCGTTTCCGATAATCAGCTGACCCGTTTGGATGTGTCACATAACCCGAAACTGAAGTACTTGGATATTGGAAACAATCGCCTGACCAACGTGGATCTGTCACACAATGCTGAGCTATATCGATTGCTTGTAAGCGGGAATCAACTATATGCGTTAGACGCTTCCTCGAACCAACTGGATTGGGTGTCTGTAGTGTCGAATAATCGTCTGCTTGCGTATCGCGAAACCACTCAAAACAGGAAAGACAATGTCCATATAGACGATCAACGCACGTTCCCGGTGGATGGGCGTTCGTTGAATCTGAGGCGGTTGATTCCGTGGTTCGACCTGTCGAAGGTGTCGAACGTGAAGGGCGGCACGATCTCGCGTGCGGGTGTGATCGCGCCCGTGGCCGGCGCGAAGCCGGGCGCGGTGGTGTCGTACGACTACGCGGCCGGAGCCTCGGGCACGCTGCACGCCAGCGTGAGCTTCACGATGAAGGGCGAGCCCGCCCCGGCGTACCGCACCGTGGCGTTCGATTCGGCTGGCGGCTCGAAGGTCGCGTCGCAGAAGGTGGCCAACGGCGGCAAGGTGAAGCAGCCGACGAACCCGACCCGCAGCGGCTACACGTTCGCGGGCTGGTACTACGGCAACGCGAAGTGGGACTTCAACCGCGGCGTGACCGCGAACATCACCCTGACCGCCAAGTGGACGAAGAACACAGCGCCGGCGCAGCCTACCGTGAAGCGGGTGCCGGTGTACCGCGTGTACAACCGCAACTCCGGCCTGCACCACTACACGACCAGCGCCGCGGAGCGGAACATGCTGGTTCGTCTGGGTTGGCGTGACGAGAGCAGGGGCGCGTCGTTCGTCACCGTGGGCAGGGGTACGCCCGGCGCCCGTCCGGTGTACCGCGAGTACAACCGCCGATCCGGCAACCACAACTGGACGCTGAACAAGCGGGAGCACGACA
>NZ_NMWU01000042.1 GCF_002860355.1 Bifidobacterium margollesii | reverse complement strand
CGCGGCCGGAGCCTCGGGCACGCTGCACGCCCGCGTGAGCTTCACGATGAAGGGCGAGCCCGCCCCGGCGTACCGCACCGTGGCGTTCGATTCGGCTGGCGGCTCGAAGGTCGCGTCGCAGAAGGTGGCCAACGGCGGCAAGGTGAAGCAGCCGACGAACCCGACCCGCAGCGGCTACACGTTCGCGGGCTGGTACTACGGCAACGCGAAGTGGGACTTCAACCGCGGCGTGACCGCGAACATCACCCTGACCGCCAAGTGGACGAAGAACACAGCGCCGGCGCAGCCTACCGTGAAGCGGGTGCCGGTGTACCGCGTGTACAACCGCAACTCCGGCCTGCACCACTACACGACCAGCGCCGCGGAGCGGAACATGCTGGTTCGTCTGGGTTGGCGTGACGAGAGCAGGGGCGCGTCGTTCGTCACCGTGGGCAGGGGTACGCCCGGCGCCCGTCCGGTGTACCGCGAGTACAACCGCCGATCCGGCAACCACAACTGGACGCTGAACAAGCGGGAGCACGACATGCTGGTGCGCCTCGGCTGGAAGGACGAGGGCGTCGCCTGGTATGCGCCCTCGAACGGCAGGCCGGTGTACCGTCTGTACAACCGTAATTCCGGCGAGCATGTGTACACGACGAGCTACGGCGAGTACCGTGCGGTGGTGAAGGCGGGCTGGCGTGGCGAGGGCGTCGCGTGGAAGAGCCTGTAGCGACGATTCCAGGCCTTCCCCTCTGAGGGGAAGGTGGTCGGCGGATGCCGGCCGGATGAGGTGGATGCAGACTGAACTGAACTGCGCCCCGTCCGCCTCATCAGTCTCGCTTCGCTCGACAGCTTCCCCTCCGAGGGGAAAGCCCGATTGCGCACTTCGTGTTGTACGCCTGTGAGCTGGTCTTCTTGGCTTCCCCCTGTGGGCTGGGCCCGTCAGGGGGCGCCGGAGGCGTTTCCGGGGCTCAGGCGAGCCGACAGGCGAGATTACGTGGCGCGGTCGTAAGGCCGTCCGCTCTTGCGGTTGAAGCTGGCGGCGTAGCCGACTGATGAGGGGGTTGGGCGCAGTTCATTGCTTCGCCCGTTCACCTCATCAGTCTCGCTTCGCTCGACAGCTTCCCCTCCGAGGGGAAGCCCTAGTGTGCACTTCGTCGTTATAGGGCGGTCATGACGGTGTTGTATGCCTCGGTGGGTTCGGCGCTGAACGGGTCGAGCAGCTCGGCTTCGAGGCGTATCGGACTGGTGACGGCCACATGCGTCCAGTCGCATGACCACTGGTAGTCACCATCCAGCACCTTTCGCACAAATCGGCCGCGCAATGCCGCACGAGTGTTCGAAGGCGCGTATTCGACGGCATGCCGAACACCGGCCTCATCGATCATCGTGCGCATCATGCCGGCCCTTACCAGACGCTCGTATACCGTGCCGTTGACGATGTCATGGTAATCCATGTCGATCTGCCGCACATGCGCATCGTCCAGAGAGGGGTTGCGCCTGCGCATCGCCTCGATCAACTGCAGTTTGGCCGCCCAGTCAACCCAAGATGCCAGTTTCCGCCAATCCCCGAGATCCACGGCGTCCAACGCTTCAGACCATAGAGTCAGCGCGCGAGTCACATCCCGTCGCGACAGGCCGGCCGGATACGCCACGACCGGCACGCCCTCAGCCGAACCAGCCGAACCAGCCGAATCCAAGCCGTCCGAACCAGAACCAGAATCCAAATCCAAGCCCGAAAACAGTTCGTCATGCTCAGCCACGAACGCACTGACCATCGCGAGATACCGGCGCTGCACATCCAATGCGCAGCTCGTTTTTCCCGAAGCCAGCGTAATTCGAGATCGCCCGGTACGATCCCGGCTCACCGATCGGATCGCATCACTCGGGTCGGCGAGCGCGAATTCCTCGAATCCGGAAGGCGCTCCGGCCCGGTAGGCCTCTTCGATCACGCACAGCACAAGGTGAGTGATGGCGAGTTTCATCCATGTGGCGGTCTGCGAGCGATTGGAATCGCCGACGATCACATGAAGACGACGGAACAGGTCGGAATCGGCGTGCGGCTCGTCACGCGTGTTGACCATGGGCCGCGAACGCGTGGTGGAACTGGAGATCGCGTCGTCCAGAAAATCGGCTCGCTGGGTGATTTCGAAGCCGTCGGCCACACCGTCCTCGCCGGTGAATCGTCCGGCGCCGGTGAACAGCACTCGGGTGACGAGGAACGGGATCAGTTCGGTTTCTATGGCGCTGAGCGGCACCTGACGTCGGAGCAGATAGTTCTCGTGACATCCGAAGGAATGGCCGGCGGAGTCCACGTTGTTCTTGAACAGGTGGATGCGCGTGCTCCCCCCCGTCGATTCCCGCAGCCGGCTCTGCGCTTCGAGGGCGAGACGTCGCATCACATGCTCGCCGGCGAGATCCTGCGCCAGCGCGTCCATGGGGTTCACGGCTTCGGCGGTGGCGTATTCGGGGTGGCTGCCCACGTCGAGGTACAGGCGGGATCCGTTGACGAGATAGGTGTTCGTGGATCGGGAGCGTGACACCACCGGCTGGAACATGGTCATCGCCACCTGTCCCGAATCCACGGGATGGCTGGCTCCGGTGACGGATACCCCGTATTCGGTTTCCACGCCGAATATGCGGGCGAAACCGTCGGCGTGCTCTGCGCCGACGTGGGTTCCGCAGTGGCCGGTTTTTTCTCCGTTCAGTGTGTTGCTGCTGTCACGCAGTTGCGGCACGGCTCACTCGCCGCCCTTCTGCACGAAGCTGGACACATATTCCTCGGCGTTGGTCTCCAGCGCTGATTCGATGTCGTCCAGCAGAGCATCAAGGCCGGATGCCTGCTCGGCCAGTCCGCTTTCCTTGCGCTCGATCGTCTGCTCCTCGTCCCGTCCGGTCGTCTGGGACGATGCCGAGTTCTGCTGCGCTTCGAATTCCTGTGGCATGATGATGCTCCTTCCATCTGGCGCGGGACTCCCGATCTTCCGACCGTGTGGTTTCCCGCCCGCCGTTGCCGCAATACCTACGTTACTGTTCGTTGCTGCAGGTACTGCCGTTACTGCAGGTACTGTTTGAGGTCGTTGATGATCAGTCCGTTGGTGGCGACGATGTCGTTGTTGGCGCTCCAATCGATATCGCTGCCGTCCCATCGGCCGATCTGCCCCTGAGCCTCCCAGACTACGACGGCGCCGGCCGATACGCCGGGAACGTCCCACGAATGCAGCGATGGCTCGAAGTAGGCGTCATAGCTGCCGTCGGCCACCTTGCACAGGTCCATGGAAACCGGTCCCACACGCTTGACGTCCGCCGGTTTGCCGGCCAGTTTGGCCACGGTACGCAGCGCCCGCTTCGATTCCTCGGGGAAGTACGACATGCCGAAGCTCACCACGGAGCCTTTCAGCGTGGGCGTGGTGGACGGCATGATCTTCTCGCGTTTCTTGCCTTGCTCGGTGGCGCGGATGCGGATCGCGCCGGCTCCTTCGGCGGCCAGATACGTGCGGCGCAACGCCGGTGCGTGGACCACGCCGAGGATCGGCTTGCTGCGACCTTCATCGTCCACGCGCATCAGCGAAACGGTCACCGTCCATTCGTGCATGTCGCGTACGAAGTTGATGGCGCCGTCGATGTGTCCGATGCACCAGTAGAGGCCTCCGGGCTTGACGTCGGACCCCACTTCCTCCCAGCATTCGTGGGCTTCGATGGCGTTGATGCGTTCGTGGCAGTATCGCACCAGACGCTCGTCGATTTCCGAAGAGAACTTCTGGTGCCTGCCGACCGAATCCATTTCGGTGGTCAGGTCGTGGGGTTTCAGCTGATCCTGCAGTGCATGCAGTCCGGCCTGTTCAGCCACTTCAGCCACTTCGACGGCCAGTTCGCGCAGTTCCATGAGCTCATCCTTCCCTGTATGTTCACCATGCTCGTCGTTGTTGTTGTCGGTATCATTGTCGGGTTTACGTCATTGCCGTTTCCACGCCGTTGCCGTATCCACGTCATTGCCGTATCCGCCGCATCGTTCCCTACGCCAATGCCGCAAGGAACGCATCGACGTCCCGCGCGGATTCCAGCGCCTTGGCGCACGCCTCGGCGTCATGCCCGCGAGGGTCGGCGATGTCGATGTCGTGCAGGGTGCCGTGCGCGTCGCGAACGGTGATGCTGCTCCACGAAACCGCCACCACGTTCCCGGGAAATCGTTTCACCACGGCCGATCGCAGCCATGCCCGCGTGTGCTCGGGGGGCTCGACCGAAGCACTGCGCAGCCGCCGTTCGTCGTTCAGCGTGACGGCGTTCGCCTTCACCGCGTGGAATATCGACTGCTTCGGATCCAATGCGGCCCACGCGATGTCCATGGCGTGCAGCTTCGGATCGGACCACGTCAGGCCGCGACGGCGACGCAGCTTCTCCATCAGCTGCCATTTGAGCAGCCATTCCAGTCGTCCTGCGGCCCCGGTCATCGTCAGTCGCTCGTCGTCGTCGGCATGGGCCACTCGGGCCACATCCTCCAGCGCGGTGCCCCACATGGTCATGATCCTGCGGGTCGGATCGTCGGGCCAGAGCGGCTCGCCCTTGATGTCGGTGCCGTATGCGGCGGCGGCCATGCGGTAGACGGCGGATCGCAACCGCACCTGGATCTGCCATGCCGTGACGGACGTGCGGTCGTGCCCGTCGGTATCGGCATCGAAGCCGGCACCATCCGCATCGCGGCCGGCCTCCGCGGAAACAACCGGCAGTGGAGCGCGCAGCGTCAGATCGTGCGACACCGTGTGGATCGCGGCCACCGGGTCGGCAAGCTCGATCCCGTCGAGCAGACCGCGCACGGATTCGCCACGGCTCACCGCCTCCTCGGCCAGCCACGCCACCATGCTGGTCGTGCCCAGTTTCAGCGCTTCGGGCACGTCCATGCAGTTGGCGTCACCGACGATCACATGAAGGCGACGGAACCCATCGGTGCTGTGCGATTCGTCCCGCGTATTGATGATCGGACGATCGAACGTGGTCTGCAATCCCACCTTCGCATGCAGATAATCGGCTCGCTGAGACAGCTGGAACCCTTCGCCCTCGCTGCGCTCCCCCAGTCCCAGACGGCCGGAACCGCAGTAGATCTGCCGGGTGACGAAGTGCAACGTCATCAGATACGTCAGATCGTCGAACGGCACCGACCGGCTGATCTGATAGCTTTCGTGGGACCCCCAGCTGGCGCCCTTGCCGTCGACGTTGTTGCGGTACAGTTCGATGCGCCGGCCCGCCGAGGCCGAAGCCCGACGAGCGGCGTCCAGCATCAGCAGATCGCCGGCGTGATCGTAGAGCACCGCTTCGAACGGGTCGATCGTCTCCGGAGCGGAATACTCGGGATGCGCATGATCGACGTAGATACGCCCGCCGTTGGGTGCCACGGCGTTCGTCAGCTGCAACTGCGGGGAGTCGGTGAGCATCTCAGGCCTCGCCGATGCCCGTTCCAGACGGTATCCTCGGGCATCGTTGACCGGATCCTCGCCACGATAATCCCATCGGATGTGATCGGTGGCGGGATCGCCGGCACCGGCGATCACATCGAAGCTCAGCTGCACCGGATTGGCGCGGGGATCGGTCGCATCGACCACCGCGTATTCAGTTTCGGTACCCATCGGTCGCAATACGGACATGTCAGTCCCTCCGATCGTCGATTCGATCCGTCAGTTTCACGGGGATCAACTCCACCGCACGGTTCACGTCCAGCCCGTTGAGGCGGGCCCACTGCTGCGGGTTCGCGCCGGCGATCGAATCCACCGCCTCGGCGTACTCCTCCTCCACCGCGGCACCCAGCAGATGCGCGTCGAGCCTCGCCTCGGCGCCCGAAACGATCGACTGCTTGACCGCGGCCGTCTTGGCCCGATCCACGATGTTGCGCAGCATGGCTCCGGAGATCAGTCCGCCGAAATAGATGCTCGTCCAGTCCCCTCGCTCGTCGCGGATATCGCAGACATGGCGGGTGTCGTCCCGTCGGAAGATCTCGCCCACCATCACGTCGATCAGCGAATCGGCGGTCATGCCGTCGGCCAACGGCAGATCATCGGTGAGATAGTGCCGCAGAATATCGCCGGCCTGATCGCGTCCGGGACGGTTGATGCGGATCTTCACGTCCAGACGACCGGGGCGCAACACGGCCGGGTCGATCATGTCCACTCGGTTGGAGGCTCCGATCACGATCACGTTGCCCAGCGATTCGATGCCGTCGAGTTCGGCGAGGAACTGCGGGACGATCGTCGTCTCCACGTCGGACGATACGCCGGAACCGCGGGTGCGCAGCAGCGAATCCATTTCGTCGATGAACACGATCACCGGTTTGCCGTCCTCGGCCCGGCGACGCGCCCGCTCGAAGATGGAGCGGATGATTCGTTCGGATTCGCCGACGAACTTGCTCAGGATCTCCGGCCCCTTGACGGAGAGGAACACGCCGTTCGCGCTCCCCGCCCCCTCGGCCAGCGAATGGGCCACCGCCTTGGCGATCAGGGTCTTGCCGTTGCCGGGCGGACCGTAGAGCAGCACGCCGCGCGGCGGTTTCAGATCGTAGCGTTCGAACAGGTCACGGTGCAGGAACGGCAGTTCCACCGCATCCCTGATCTGATCGATCTGAGCGTCGAGACCGCCGATGTCTTCGAAACCGACGTCCGGCACCTCCTCCAGTACCAGATCCTCCTCGTCCTCCTTGGGCAATGCCTCCACGACCAGCGTGCCGGACGTTTCGACCAGCACCCGGTCTCCACGCTCGAACCGTTGGTTCGCCAGCGCCGACGCCCGTTCCACCACCGAGGATTGCCCCGATTGGTCGGCGACGAGCAACCGGCCGGATTCCAGAGTCTGCACCACTTCGCGCACATGACCGGTGATCGGTAGACCGCGGACGGACACCACAACCATGTTCTCGTTGAGCAGTATGGTCTGCCCGCAGGCCAGACGGTCGACGTTCACCAGTGAGGAGACCGGCACCACCATGCGTCTCGATCCTAGGATCACCTCGGCCGCCGCATGGCGCACGCCCTCCTCGTCCACGTGCGAGGAGTCGATTTTCACGAACGTCGCGAAGTTCTCGGGCGGGCGGCCGAGCGAGGCCATCTGCGACTTCGCCTGTCGCAGTTCCTTGCCCGCTCGGTTGAGCGCCGCGGCCAGCGCATGGTTCTTCGACTGCAGCACGTCGGCATGACGGGCCATCTGCTCGTATCGCCGCTCCCAGTCAACCGCCGTCTCGCCGTCGGCCGACGATTCGCGCATGCCGTTCGTCTCGCTCACTGTCGATGCCTTCCTTTCCGCTCCGTCCTGTCCACCACCAGATTACGCACCCATCGGCCGATCAGCAGCAATGCGATGCCCACCACGACCCCGATGATCACGTCCTCGAACACGCCGAGGGCTCCGAGAATCGAGCACCAGTTCTCGCCCAGCGCGAATCCGGCGCCGATCAGTATCGAGTTCCATACGGCCGAACCGAGCAGCGTCCAACCGGTGAACCGTTTGAAATCCATGGCGTTGAATCCCGCGGGAATAGAAATCAGCGAGCGGACCACGGGAATCACTCGTCCGATCAGCACCGACCACACGCCGAAGCGGGCGAACCATCGATCCGCCTTGTCGATATCGTCACGACTCACTCCGGGAATCCGGTCGGCGATGGCCATCAGCCGTTCCAGCCCGATCCAGCGTGACACGCCGTAGAGCACCCACGCACCCACCAGCGAACCGACGGTGGCCCAGATCACCGCCTCCACCACGGAAAGTCGGCCCGTGGATGCGGTGAATCCGGCCAGAGGAAGAATGACCTCACTCGGAATCGGCGGAAATACGGACTCCAGCGCAATGGCCGCGCCGACGCCGAATCCGCCGAGATGACTCATCAGCATCACCAGCCAGTCGGTGATCGCGCCGATGATCCCGGACTCCCCCGTTTCGCAGATCGACGTCTGTGCGGCCAACACCGTGTAATTAACGATTGACATAAGGCAAATTGTCCCAGCGCTTTCCGACAATAAGAAGAATGTGTGCACAATCTTTCCCAGCCTCCCACGAAGAGGGATCCTCATCCGGAGTCAACGCCCAGCAGTTCGTCGTCCCGTCGCTGACGATGCCGAAGCTGGTGACCGGTGAATCTTCGATCACCAGGCTGATCGTGATGGATGTGGATTCCACGCTCATCGATGAGGAGGTCATCGACATGCTCGGGAATGCCGCGGGCATCGGCGACAAGGTGAGCGAGATCACCGAACGGGCGATGCGCGGCGAACTGGACTTCCGAGCCGCACTGACCGAGCGAGTCTCCCTGCTCGCCGGCATGGACGCTTCCGTACTCGATGAGATCTACGGCAAAACCCATTTCACCAAGGGTGCGCTCGAACTGGTGCGCGTGGCGCATGAACGCGGTTGGAAGGTGGGCGTGGTGTCCGGCGGATTCCACGAGATCGCCGACCTGCTGGTGCGCGACGCCGGCATCGACTACTGCCTTGCCAACTCCCTGGAGGTTCGAGACGGCAAGCTCACCGGTCGTCTTTCCGGCGAAATCGTCACCAAGGAGAGCAAGCTGGAGGCGCTGCGCAGCTGGGCCAACGCGATCGGCATTCCGATGGCGCTCACCGTGGCCATCGGCGACGGAGCGAACGACATTCCGATGATTCAGGCGGCTGGCATCGGCATCGCGTTCTGCGCCAAACCGAAGACGCAGGCGGCCGCGCCGTACGTGATCAACGAACGCGACCTGATGAAGGCATTTGACATCATCGATGCCGCGCATTAGCGTTTCGTGAGTGTCCGGCAAAGAGCGAAGAACCTGGCGGAAGGCCATACACCGACGATTCGGTTCGATTACCCCGCCGCGTAACTCCCCTTCCAGAAAACGCCCGCTGAGCGAACGCATCGTTTCGCACCCCGGCAGGCTGTCCATCGCCTATTTCGGCGTGATGCTGATTCTGGTCACCGCTCTGCTCTCCCTGCCGGTTTCCGCTCGTTCCGGTGTCTCGACGAATTTCAACATCGCATTCTTCACCGCGGCGTCGGCGATGTCCACCTGCGGCATCGCCATCGTCGGCACCACCGAACATTGGACGACGTTCGGTCAGGTGGTGATCCTGCTGGCGATCCAACTCGGCGGTCTCGGCGTGATGACGTTCGCGTCGCTGCTGTCGATGTCGATCACCCGGCGCATCCGGGTCTCCCAGAAGCTGCGCACGGCCAACGAGCTCGGCGCCGAAAAGCTCAACGAGGTCAGGTCTGTGATCGCGGTGGTGCTGGTATGCACGTTTTCGGTGGAGGCCATCGCCTTCTCGCTGCTGATGCCCCCGCTGATCCGGCAGCATCCGTACGATGTTCCGCACGCGCTGTTCCAAGCCCTGTTCTTCGCCGTCACCTCGTACAACAACACCGGTTTCACGCCCGATACGGCGGGACTCTACATCCATGACTGGGGCGTCGGCATCCCGATTCTGCTTTCCGCGTTCGTCGGAACGCTCGGCTTCCCGGTGATCCTCAACGTGCTGCGGTGTACGCGCCGACGCAAGGGCCCCAGCAGCTGGAGTCTGCACAGCAAGCTCACGATCACCACCACACTGTGCATCGTCGGCGTTTCGCTGGTGTGGTTCTGCGCCGCGGAATGGCATAATCCCGAGCTGTTCCCCTCCGACGATCTCGCTTCGAAGATCCGCCACGCGCTGGTGGCGGCGGTGATGCCCAGATCCGCGGGATTCGACATCTCATGGATGCCGCACGTCAGCGAGCAGACCAAGATGTTCATGACGCTGGTCATGTTCATCGGCGGCGGCAGCGCCTCCACCGCCGGCGGCATTCGCGTCACCACGTTCGCCGTGCTGCTGCTCGTCTGTCGAGGTGCGCTGGCGGGCCGCCGCGACGATTCGGTCTTCGGCAAGCGACTGCATACGCAGACCGTGATCCAAGCGGTCACGATCACCGGCATCTGCGCCGGTCTGGTCTATGTGTCGTCGCTGGCACTGCTGTGCATCACGAACCGTTCGCTCACCGACGTGATGTTCGAAGTGTGCTCGGCATTCGGGCTGGGTGGATACACGCTGGGGGTGGCCGATCCGAGCAATCCGGGCACACTGTATATTCTGGCGGCGCTGATGATCATCGGGCGGCTGGGGCCGATGACCGTGGCGTATGCGATTTCACGGCCCCAGCAGCCGCAGGCGTTCCGCTGGCCTTCGGAGCATATTCTCGTCGGATGATCGACGCCGCGGTCAGCGGTTAGGATCGCAGTGCCTGGTTTGGGATCGGTGGGTTGGGATCGATGGTTTGGGATCGATGGTTTGGAGGCTCTTCCGATTTTGGTGTGTAAGGGCCGTGCGGTTTCATTCGTTGTGTGAAAGAAAAAATGAAGAAAACCGCGCGGCTTGCCATCGAGTCTAGCGCGTTTGATGGCCGTGTCCTGCTCGGTCTCGACAAGCTGGGGTTGAATCCCGTCTGGCAGCGGCACGAGAAGGCCGGCTCGCGTGCGGGTGTGTGGCTGATCGGCTGCGAGTCCGGGGACGACACGGCACGCCGTTGCGCGCGGTGCGGTGACGCCGGACGGATCCGCTCCTCGTGGCTCCGCCGGTTGGCGCACACGCCGGTCGGCCAGCACGCCGTGCATCTGATGGTGCGGGTGCGCCGCTACGAGTGCGTGCCGTGCGCGCGCTCGTGGACGGACGACCTGACCCGCGTCGCCCCGGAGGGCAGGCGGCTGACGGA
>NZ_NMWU01000041.1 GCF_002860355.1 Bifidobacterium margollesii | reverse complement strand
GACCCTCACGTTCGAGTCCGCCCGGCTGCTGGACATGGACGCGACCGTATCCGACGGGTGGCGGCCCGGCCGCGAACAGGCCGAACAGACCACCGGCTGGTGGCTCAAGGTCACCAAGATCGGCTACCTCGGCCACGACGCGCACGGCCGGTTCCAGCCCGACCGTCCCGCCAAGGGGGCCGTCCTCAACATGCAGGAGACCGTCGACCAGACCGGCAGGACCCCGGTCGCCGGCGCCACGACGAACACCATCACCCTGAACAATAAGGGCGAGGGCACGTTCCCCTACCATCGCATCAAGGCCGGCCAGACCCGCTGGTACAAGGTCTGGGAATCCAAGGCCCCCGCACCCCTGCAGGTTCCGCAGGGCGGCGCCTACTGGATCGTCAAGGCCGTGAACACCACCGGCAGCCAGGGCGCGACGCTCACCATCACCGGGTCGAGCGCCGAGACCAGGTGGCTGCTCAAAGGAGCGGCGGCCGGCGACAAGGTCGACACGGTCAGCCCCGGCAGCGGCCTGACCAGCCGGCCGGTGGTATGGCGGCAGACGCTGGGCGACACGATCATGCAGGGCGTCACCCCGCCCGTCACCGGCAACGGGTTCGACCTGGGCCGCGCGGCCCTGGTCGGCGGCGGCGTGATCCTCCTGATCGCGCTGCTCGGCATCACGGTGGTGCGCCTGCGCCGCCGCGGCATCCACACGGCCTGACCCACGGTCCCCGTCCGGTTCCCGATCCGGAGCCGGCCGGGTCTGTCCCGTGAACGGGAACGGTCCCCACGGAAGCCCATGAGCCTCCGTGGGGGCCGTTTCCGTATCCGGGGCCGGAGCCCCCGCCCCCTCATGTTCCTCACAACTATTCGGCCGTGTACAAGGAAACGGCCCGGAGAATACGACGGCGACGTCCCGCGCCGTCCACGGAAGGGGCGCTCTCGCCCACTCAGACATCCCCTCCCCGCCCTCCAGCAGTCGCATCTCGCCCCGGGTTCGCGCTGCACTCCGCGTCCAGATCTCACCTCGCGATGTTTTACAGCCTTCGAAACTTGAGTTAAAACATGTCGTAAAATATTCCACTAGCACTTGATGGCAGGAAAAGGCATGCACTATTCATCCGACGATTACAAGCGCTACACCGCAGCCGAGGAGGACTTCGCCCTCTACCTCGAAGCCCAAGAGCGACTGAAGCGCGCCGACGGCAGGTTCCTGTCCCATGAGGAGGTCTTCGGCGACAAGGGATTCGATTTCACCGACGCCGAGCTGAATGACGTGGAGTTCGAGTGATGCCGTGGAGGGACGAATACACGGCCGAGGCCAAGGCGCCGCCGCGTCCCGCCTGATGACCGCCGGCGTGACCAGCCAGGCCGCCAACGGCCTCGTCACCGCCTCGCTCCGCGAAACCGGAATCGACGTATGACAGGAGCGCATGGTTCCGGTCCCGACGTCCATCGCGGAATGGAGGAGTCTGGATCGTGGTCGCCACCCTCCCGTTCTCGTCCGGTCCTCTACAATGCTGTCAAGGGAACCGCCGACCGGGGAGAGGAGACCGTCATGATCGAGACGACGCCGAGGGTACGGCTGCGCGACATCAAGCCCTACCGGCTGCCCGGCAGCCTCGACGAGCTGCGGGGACCCGCCCACGGGCGCATCCGACTGCGCCATGCGGTGCGCTGGGCTCCCGGCGACGGGATCGTGGACCTCGACGAGCCGGGCGGCGTGCGCATGGCGTATCAGGCGCTGATCGCCGAGGGCGGCGAGACCGACCAGCGGGAGGGCATCAACGCGGGCCTGCTGGTCGGGTCATGGCCCGACCTGAACCTCGACCCGCGGGTGCGTCGACTGTGGGAGGAGCGCTTCCCCGAACTGGCAGCGGTCCGTCATGAGCAATGATCGCATACGACGCCAGCGGGATGTCGCCAGAATCCTGCTGGAAGCCACTGGTTCCGCGGGATTCGCACTGGCCGGATCGGGCGCCGTCAGGGAGCACGGTCTGATCGACAGGCCGACCGAGGATATCGATCTGTTTACGATCCAGCAGCAGTCTCCACGGTTCGAGCTCGCGGTGGATCGTGCGCTGCGGACGCTTGGCGAACATGGGTATAGGACGGAAACGGAGATCCGCAGTCCCGGTTTCGCCCGCATCACCGTCACATCTCCCGACGGATACGTCACCGACGTGGATTTCGGCATCGATTGGCGCTCCTCTCCCCCGGTCGGTCTCTCCATAGGTCCGGTTCTGTCGGAGGACGACGCCGTAGGCAACAAGGTCGCCGCCCTGTTCTCCCGCGGAGAGACCCGTGACTATCTCGACTTCGATTCGATCCGACGCAGCGGACGATACAGCGACGATCGGCTGATGGAGCTGGCACGCCGGACGGACCCCGGATTTGATCCCGACATGTTCCGCCGCACCCTCGAACGGGTCGGTCTCATCACCGTTCAGGAGACGATGCCCTACGGCGTGGGACAGCATGAGCTTGACGGGGTCAAACGCCGACTGGCGGATCTCGCCGCCCGCATGGTCTCGCGCTCCCGTCGTCCGGATCCGCGCGAGATCCTCCGCGGCGAGATCGAGGCCCGGACGCAGCGCCTGTCGGACGATCAAGGAGCAGCACGACGGGTGATCACCGAATCCCGCCGCACCCGATGATCGTCCGGGGCGGGCTCATCCGTCGGTGCCGAAGCTTCTCTCCCGGTAGTCGAGCACGGCCCTGCGGGACACCATGCGCCGGCCCCGTTCCGCGTACCGGACGTACGGGATCGCGCCGGACTCCAGCAGCCGCCGCACGGTCGGCGCGGTCACGCCCAGCAGCCTCGCGGCCTGGCCGGTGGTGATCAGATCCGGCATCTCCGCCTCTCCCGTCCGGCCCCGTTCCGCATCATCCCCCTCCGCCAGCGCGGCGACCGTCCGGGCGATCTGCTCGTCGGTCAGGGGGATCACCCGCCCGTCACCCGTCGTCAGACACACGGAACCCGCGGGTCCCTTCGCCCTCGGCACGGCCTCCATGCCGAGCAGCCTCAGCGTCTCCAACTCCAGGGCCGACAACCTCCTCGACCGATCCATGACGGATCTCCTTTCGCGAATCGATATGACCATACATTACGATAATATCGAAAATAACGAAGAAAACGAAGAAAACGAAAGAAACGGAAAAGGATCATCGCATCCGTTTCCGTCCGCCGCCGACGGCCGTCGGATCGGGGAGAGGGAGGCCTGTCATGGAGATGAGTCCGAGCGTGGAGGGCACGCTCACGGTGATGGGCCTGGCCGTCTCCGCGATCGTGCTGGTCGGTCTCGCGCTGCTCGCCCTGCTGGCGGTGTGCCTGGTCCTGATCGTGGTCGGCTGGGTCGTCAGCCTGATCGTCTCCCCGTGGCGGAGTCTGGCGGTCGTCGTGCAGAAGGCGGCGGGCCTGGCGTTCCTCTTCTCGGCCGGCCGGCTGGGTCTGGACCGTCTGGGCATCGTGCCGGCGGCGGCCGGGGGGACGGGCCGGCTGTGGCTGGTCATGGGCGCGTGCCTGCTGGCGGCCGTGGCCGCGTCCGCGTTCATCAGCTTCGTGGACCGGTGACCTCAGAAAAACAGCAAGCGGGACCTTGTAAGGTTACTTCAAGGACAATTTCACAATGGCATCCAGATGCGCAAGCAATTGCTCTTCAATCATGGACTCCCGTGGATTCCGTCGTCCCGCTTGGCGTACCTTGCGTGCGATATTATCCAACTCCGCTTCAATCTCTTCTCTTGGCTTGCCCTCCGAAAACAGCTTGAAGAACGATACCCAGTACTTCGCCTCGATGCCTGCCATGAGCGTGTCCATGGACTCGTTCGCCCAATCCGCCATGAGGCCGTCCACTCTGGCGATACGACCGAAATTGCCGCCGCCATCCTGATTGGGCACGTCAACGTATTGCGTTCCCGGTTTGGGGTATGGGGTGGTTTCCGGATGATGGATTCCGCAGTCTCGTTTGGAGTTGTCTCCCTTACGGTGGTTCCAGTAGTAGGTGCGCATGTCCGAGGCGAATTTCGCTTGCTCGACATAGGGCTCGTAGACCACGGGCTTGCCGCTGAGCACATTGGAAAGCCCCCAGGGGACACAGCAGATCAGATCCCATTCGGTCACCGCGTCGGCCGATGCCTTGTACCGCAGGGATGGTTCGGATTCCTTGGAAAGCAGGTACCAGCCCTTCAGTTCGATGCCGATAAGTGGCGCGTCGTCCTTGTTGGAGCCCACGAGTCGTACATCCGGGAAGGATTCGGGATAACGTCGGAATTCCTTGTCGGCCCATTTGCCTTGAGGATCCCATATGCTGCGCAGTGAGTTCAGTAGCATGACGGTCTGTGCTTCGATGGTGCCGCCAAGCAGCGTGTTGATCGAGAACAGGTCGTTGACCTCGATGCCTTCGACGTTGATGGGTGACGTGAAGTGCATTGGCAAGGCATATAATGCCCGGACTATGCCGTTGCGCAGTTCGGTTCGCTCGTCTCCGTCGGGGAGGTCGTAGTGTTCCGGCAACTCCTTGCCGTCGTAATCGGTCATGCCTGTCTTCTTTCAAGGAATGTCGTGTCGTCTGCGTTTTTCGTGTCGTACTCTTCTTCGGCTTCCGCCAATCGTCCAAGGGCCAGATTCTGGAATTCCTCGTCGATCTCCGCCGTATAGGCGATGCGGCCGGTGAGCACGGCCGCGACGGAGGCGGACGCCAGCCCGCCGAATGGCTCCCAGACCACATCGCCTTCATTGGAGGCCGCATGGATCTGACGGTCCATGAAATCCAGAGGCTTCTGGTTGAGATGCGCCGCCGACTGTTTGGAGGGTTTATAGACGCGTGGTGCGCTGCGTTGCAGGGTGCCTTTGAGTCGTTCCCCATCATGAAGTGGCGGCCTGCTCCAGACATTGGTGAGTCCGTTGACGTGGTTCCATACGGCACGGAGGGAGTCCCACTGTTCGGCGGTGATTTCGGTGTGTCCGTCGATGGAGAAATATGGTCGGTTCGTGGGCTTGCCGTTGGCCTTCGTGTACTCCGCCATGCGTTCGACCATTTCTCCTGGCGGCCAATACCATAGCCAATCGGCGGTGAGGTATTTGCGGGTCGCTGCGTTCTTCACGCCGCAGGCTTCGTTCGCGCGGCAGAGCGGCAGGCCGGAGCGTCGCCATTCGGCGCGTAGCCATTGCTGCACGCCAAGGCCCCCACCATTCTCAGTGGGAAGGGTTAGTTTGCGCCGGTATAGGGCGGAGACTTCGGTGACCACGGGAAATTGGCGGATGGTGTTGCCGTTCACGTTGCCTGCGATATGGGACAGTCCCTTGTCCCAAGTGACCAGTTGCACGTATTCCCAGCCGTTCGCCTCCAACAATGGATGCACTGTGGCCCAGCCGACCTCGGTGTTCCAGAACCATAGGGACGTGGAGGGCTTCGCCCGTTTCGACCATTGGGCCACATGAGGCGCATACCAGTCCACGAGTCCGTCGGCGCTTACGGTGTCGCCCCGGAACCCTCGCACGCCATAGGCCCCGTCGCTGACGATCAGGTCGGGGGCCTTCCAATCCGAATAGGCATCGAGCACGTTCCCGCGATGCAGTGTATATCGACTGCCGCGCACGTCCTGCGGACGGAGGTCTTTGATGCGGACGACCTTATCTGCCATTCGACGTTTCCTTCTTGACTTCAAAGGGTAGTCCCTGTTCCCTGACGACGGCCTTCAGGAAGATCGTGACCGCGCCGGAAAGGGTAAGTCCCAGGTCTTCGAGTACTTGGCTGGATTCCTCTTTAAGCTGCGGGTCTATTCTCATGGTCGTGGTTGGTATGCTCGCCATGCGCGTCTCCTGTTCTTGTCGGTTGTTCCGACTGTACATCGTATGCACGATGTCATGCGGCTTCCATCCAGTAGTCCAGATATGGCGGTGTCATATGCTGGTAGTCGCGGCGGCGGCCGGGGGGACGGGCCGGCTGTGGCTGGTCATGGGCGCGTGCCTGCTGGCGGCCGTGGGCGCGTCCGCGTTCATCAGCTTCGTGGACCGGTGAGCCCGCTCCCTGACCCCGCATCTCGGTTCCGCCTTATTTCGGCGGGATGGTTCGCGCACCGGTCAATGGGTGCAGGACGGACAGCTTATCGTTTGTGATTCCTCTGTTGTGGGAATGTCTGATGTTCAGACCATTCGTCTTTCCTGATAAGAGTGCATCGAAGAACACTTCGGATCTCACCGGCTTGTTCCTTCTCCTATAGAGGCGTTGGGGAACCGTGCATTCGAGTCCACGCAGGTGCATGAAGTGACGCTTCTGCCAGTGGATATCGAGCGCCATGCCGTTGAATTCGATGATGGTGTCCCGTCGAATCGCTCCTCCATGAAGTATGTGAACCGGGGAACGCGACTTTTCCCCGGCCCCGCTGTTCGGGATCCGTGTTTATATGGCCCTCTGCTAGGCGACCCGTGACGCGAACGGGCCTACGGGAGGTTCGGTCCTGCGGCCGCTTCGCCCTCTCCCAAGGCTAGATGTCTCTATCGTGGTCGCCGCGGGCAGCGACTTCTGACATCACGGCAGAGGATCCCAAGGTGCGGTAAGCTCAAGCATCAGCCCCGACCTCCGGACGGGAAGAGGAGCATGGGCCAAGCTATACCCCTATAGGTATCGTCATCTCGCGACGTTTGGGCCCGCTCACCGGCCAAATCGATCCCGGTTCGGCCTTTCCGTCACCGTGAATAAACGGAGGACGCCGGCGGCCCGCAGGCCCATCGGCGTCCTCGGATCCTTTATGGTCGCGGCGAACGACCCGGCCGCGTCGCATGGACGCGCTAGCCCGCGATCCCCTCGCCGACTCTGGACTCGGAGGCTTTATCGTCCCACGGGCGGGACTACACGCATTCGGAAACCGGTTCCACGCCTTCCTGCGTTCACGGCGGCCCTTTGATTTTGGCTCTGTTAAACCAGAATTGACATAAAAGTGGGGCGACTCAATTGTGAATTTGAACTGCGCCCCCTCAACTTACTGGTTTTGAGCTGCACGCGCTTTTAGATAATCAGACCGTGACTGTGCGATGGTTGAATAGTACTCACGGTAATGGAGCGAGACTCGCTCCCCGTCCTCTCTGGTATCCGGGATTGGAATCAGTATCTCACGATACCGGGTTCCCAAGTCCTCACGATTCGTCTGCATGAATACGACACGCGCCCATTGGCGGCGTACAACATCAAGATCAAGTGCCCATCCCAGATAGAAGTTGTCAAAGTCGGCTTTATCCGTGGTGTTCATGATTAGGGTCTCCTTAGTGAACACTGCCTGTTCCTGACCGGGAAGAAGCATGGATGGTTCACCTATGTTCTTGGATGCCCGTGATGGCGTGACTATACTCCACGGAGACAAACCACTATCCGTTCCATGCCAAAAGCGTTGTGCCACGGATAAGGGAACCATGTTGGTGGGGTTGAAATTGACCATGCCCGCACGGAGATCGGAGACTTTCACGTATGGGATGGTTCCATTGCGAGTATCAGCCGAGGGACTGCCATGACCGTTTTCCACGGTGATGATTCCGTCATCGACCAAATCGCCCAATGAGCGTGTCGAGAAGTTTCCAAAGTGGGTGCCCACATACCTCTCGAATTCAAGGACACTGGTCTGGTCATAGTATTGCGGAACTCCAAGAAAAGTCAACGACAATGAATCCGGAGTGTGAACGAAACGTGATGTCTCCGTCTCCTTTTCTCCATTGACAAGTGCCTCAACGTCGGACAGCACCTTGTCATCGATTTCCGTAGTTCGGATCCCGTCCTCGGTCACTTTGAACAGGGTTTTGCCGTCCTTGTTGATGCCAATCGTCGGGGCATAGGTGATCCAGGTGCGCCCCGGTTCCGCCCATGAGGGAAGTGGCAGTGCAGGCTTGTCTCCCATTGGCTTTTTTCGCATGACGTAGAAATTCGTCTTCGCCCGGCAGAAACCCTGAAACGCCTCCATGGGAACGTTCATTACGGCGAGCAGGTCGAAGCGTTCATCGACCCAAGTTCGGAACCAACGGTAGGACGTTGAGAAGAAGTATGTTTCCGGAAGGACGATGCCGAGGCGTCCGCCGTTGGTCAGCAGCCGATAGGCCCGTTCCATGAATACCAGACCGAGTTCCGTGTCGGCGTATTTGTCGCTTGCCGCACCACCGCTTGTGTGCTTGCAGATAGAGTATTCAGCCGCCTTGGCATCCGTGGCTCTAATCTTCAACTTCTCCCCGAATGGAGGATTCGTAAGGACGACACTGTATGAACCATCGGCTTCATGGCCTATGACCGGGGCTAGCTTTGGAAACTCCGGCCACTTGCCTTCTCTCAGTGAATCCCCGAGCACAATGTTCGTAGAGCCGTCACGAGCCCCGATCATCAGAGCTCTGGACAGTTTGACGTTGATGGAGTCCAGATCGACGCCATACAGGTTATGGTGCGCCCATGTCCGGATTTCATCCTTTTGCTCGGAGGTCGCCCGGGAGAGAAGGTTGTTGTACGACTCAAAGAGGAATCCGCCCGTACCGCAGGCCGGGTCGATGACTTTGTCGTGATAATCGACCCCGGTCAGCTTGACGGCCGCTTCGATGATGCGCTGGGGTGTGAAATACTGTCCTTCGCCTTGCTTGACGTTGGCCGAGCGGAATACCTGAAATGCCGCCGACAGTGTTTCCGGCGCCGCCGCCTTGAGATTGATATTCTGCAAGCGGTAGACGATGGCGTGTATTGTCTCGTCGTCGAACTTGATGGTCTTCGACGTATTGTCCTCAAATAGGAACGGGTATTTATCCACATACTCCTCGAAGCATGTGTTGATGCGTTTCGCTGTTTCCTGCGGAGTGGCGAGAATCTGGAATTCCAGAACTGCCTCATCGGGATTACGTGCCATCTTGCCATTGGTGTCCGAATCCATCTTCAAGAGCAACATGTCGCACATGTTGTCCAAACGGTCGTCCGCCCTCGTGGATTTTGAATCACCGGCCACAATATGGTCCAGCAATTCCGAGAACAGATGATTCAGACCCTTCCCGCTGATTTCCTCATGGTTTCGGAGTTGACCATAAGTAAGCGGTTCATCTCCCGCAAACAGGATATTGTCGGAAGGAGATGGCAATACGGCGTCGCGAATGACTTTGTAATGAAGATCGACCTGCTTGTATACCAACGAAATCGACGAGCCATTGGACCATATGCCAAGCACGGCATTGGGTTCCAGTCCGAGATAGGTCTCCAGCTGCGAGACGCCTTCCTCATGTGTGGGGGCTTTTGTCTCAACCAAAGCTATGACATGGTCCCATTCTCCCCGATGCTGAGGCTCGTCGAATATGGCCATATCGACGGGGAATCCAGCAAAACGTCTGCCGGATTCCCTTACGGAATTATCCGAGGGCGTTCTGGGCACCTGCCATTCCCTATCATCGCTATCAGGAGAGGGACAGATGATCTGGTCTCGGTTCCATCCCTTGTCCAACAACTGACTCAGCAAAGGCAGCCGCACCTCATGATGTTCTTTATAACGAGTGGCTTCGTAAGGCATCTTGGCTCAGTTCTCCTTGTTCTTCACTTCGAATGGCAGCCCGTTCTCACGCACCACTGCTTTGAGGAATATGGTGACGGCCCCGGTCATGTTCAATCCCAGTGGTTCGAGTATCCGCATGGCTTGGTCCTTGAGTTCTGGGTCGAGGCGCATGGTCGTGGTTGGTGTGTTCGCCATGTCCGTCTCCTTCCTGTCTGACACGTAGATATGTACAGTGTACTTGCATCCGTCATGCGGCCATGCCCCAGTAGCCCATGTACGGCGGGAGCACATGGCTCCAGTCGCTCGTCACGCCGGGGCAGGGCTGGGCGTCCACCTGTCGGATGATGCTATCGTTCCGGTCGCCGCGGAACGAGCGCCGCCACAGGAACCACGTCAGATACGATTGCAAATGCTTCGTGGATACGCCCCTGAACCCGGCGAGGAATCCGTCGAGATTCGAGTGGAGCGTGTTGATACGGTTGATGCGATGCGACTTCGCGTCCACCTGCTCGAACGTGGCTCCCAGCACTTCCATCGCGCCGGGATAGGCGGCCGCCTCGTCGGCCATGACGAGAGCGCCGCGATTGATGCGCCCGGCGAGCGATTCGACGGCTCGCCGCTTGGAGATGGCACCACGGCCGCTCAGCACGGCGAACGCGGTGCCGGAGTCGGCGACACCGGTCATGACGCAGATTTGTTCCTTTGACAGTCCGCGCTTGTGCAGGGATCCTCCGCGATGGTGGGCGGGGCGCGGTAGACGGAACTTGCCCTTCCTGTGGTTGCCCTTGAAGCTCTCGCGCAGATACGTCTCATCCAACTGGACGGACACGCCCGCGCCGGCCGCGAACTCCGGCAGGAACCGTTCGAGGCATTTGAGCAGCCTGCGGCGCATGAGCCACGCGGTGCGCAGTGACACCTTGCAGCGCGAGGCGCATTCCCGCAACGGAAGGCAATCCACGAAGCATTCGACGTACATCATCCATTTGGCGGCCGGAAGCTTCGACCGGCCGATCAGCGTATCCCTCACCTGTGAGAACGTGCGTCGGCAATCCTTGCATATCCAACGCTGGGAGCCGTTCGGGTTATGGCCCTTCCTGACGATGGAGACGGAACCGCAACGTGGACAGGTGAGCATATCATCATGCGCGGTGATCGTGTCATAGGCGTCCTCGTACAGGACCTCGCGCAGTTCGCGCACCGCGTTCTCGCGCTCGACCGGGCTCATGCCCGTTTCGGCGTGTCGCCTGTGTTTCCAACGGTTCCCGCATCCCGTACCGCGTGCGTACGGGTGGGCGGACAAGATCGCCCGGATCGGTCCGACGATGGCTGGTGTGCGGCGGATGGACCGTCGCGCGGTTGTGAGGAAACCTCGGGAACAAGGGAAAGGATGATCCTCATGAGCGATAACAGTCAGATCAGGCCGCGTCAGTCGCGTGCGATGCGTCGCATGGTCGCGCTGGGCGTGGCCGTGGCGAGCATGGCGGGCGGACTGGCGTTGGGCGCGGGAAGCGCGAACGCGGCGAGCCCGTACGACATCACCGTCAAGGCCGCGGTCGCGTCCCGCGGCGGCCAGAACAGTCTCAAGGGCCGTCAGTTCACCGCGTACAAGCTGGCCGACTACGTGGACGGCACCTACGTGTCCGTGGGCGACAAGCAGCTCGACGGCGTGGCCGTGGACACGCCGGACGCGTTGAAGCCGCTGCTGAACAAGGTGCTCGCCAGGACCGCGGGCGTCTCCGACGTGACCAAGCTGCCCGGATGGAAGGCCAGCACGAATACGGCTGGCGACGAGCAGCCGGGCGCCAACGCGGGCGGCGACCCGATCGCGTGGATGGGCGGGTTCCGCCAGACCCCGGCCGGCCAGAACGCGGCGGGCAACGACCAGGCGGCCGGCTACTTCGGCTACGGGTGGAACGAGTCCGGCCCCCAGGGCGTGGGCAACAACTCGCCGTCCAAGGCGTACACCGGCTCGGTGCGCGAGTTCGCCGACAACCTCGTCAAGGACCTCGCCGCCAACCCGGCCGACCAGGCCCTGCTCGACAAGTACAAGGCCAACTCGCAGCCCGTCGCCTGCACGGCGGGCGACGCGTGCACGATCCCGCTGAGCAGCTCGGGCGTGTACCTGATCCTCGACACCGGCGGCACCACCAGGACCGAGTACGTCAACGCGAACGGGTTCAAGGGCTCGTGGACCACCGGCACCACGCAGCCGATGATCGTGCCCACCAAGCCGGACGACAAGGACGTGGCCACCATGGATGGGTACAAGCCGTCCGACCGCACCAGGCTCGGCACCACGGGAGCGCTCGGCGAGATCGTGGTGAAGAACGTGGTCGACGAGGAGGAGCTGCCGCACTACATCCCCAAGCAGCGCGACGAGACCCAGAACCCGGGCAAGGACGCCGCCGACAACGGCAGCGACATCGGCGACGTGATCCCCTACGTCGTCTCCTACCGGATCGCCGACATGAGCGCCTACAAGGCCGCCCTGGACAACGGCGACAAGTGGTCGTACGAGTACCGGGTGCTCGACTACACGCAGCCGGGCCTGAAGATCACCGGCACGCCGACCGTGGACCTGTACGGCCCCGAGGCGAACCTGTACGACGCGAAGGGCAAGGTCCTCGCCAAGGACAAGGTCACCGGCGCGGACGGCAAGACCGTCATCCAGCCGAAGACCTCCATCGCCCTGACCCGCGTCGACCAGATCCCCGCCTACGCGGCCAAGGGAGCGGGCACCGCGACCGGCCAGGCCGGCCAGCCGGACGCCTGGTACTACCTGTCCACGGACCCGAACACCGACGAGACCCACATGATCGTGGGGCTCGGCAAGTGGATCGTGAAGAACTACGGCGACATCAAGCTCAACGACAGGACGAAGACGCTGTACGGCTCGCAGTTCGCGATCCGATACAACGCGCTGATCACGCCGAAGATCCTCGCCCACCAGAACATGACCCACAACGAGAACTGGCTGGACTACACCGACACGCCCCACGACGTGAACAGCGGCAGCCACCACTCCACGCCGCATGTGGTCATCCGCCAGTGGACCTACGACATCGACCTGCACAAGCGCGCCTCGACCTCGAACGCGGGCCTTGAGGGCGCCGAGTTCAAGGTCACCGTCAAGGACAACGCGAACCCCGCCGACAAGAAGGCCAACAACTCCGAGCTGAAGTTCGTCAAGGTGACGCCGGACGCGAAGAACCCCGACGTGTACTACTACCGTCTGCCCTCCGCCGGCGAGACCGCGAACGTGTCCCGCGTGGTCACCGGACGCGACGGCCTGCTGTCCATCAAGGGCCTCGACCTGGGCGCCTACACGCTGACCGAGACCAAGGCGCCGCGCAACTACCAGCTCCTCAAGAGCAGCGAGGACGTGCGCATCTCCGCCAAGTTCGCGGACGACCCGACGAACTTCACGACCCCGGACCATCAGACCGAGTCCCGCCTGACCATCAGCAAGAACAACAGCATCATCCCGCTGGTCAAGCCGATGTTCAACTTCGCGGTCACCCAGGCCAACGCGCCCAAGGGCCTGACCATCACCGCGACCGACGCGTACTGGAGCGGCACGGACGGCTCCGGCAAGTACTACGCCGACGACAAGACCAGCTGGGTCGACACCCAGCTGACCCTGTGGAACCAGCCGATCAACGTGATGCTCGCCCAGACCGGCGGCGTCATCGGCTTCGGCGCGATCGTCGTGACCGGCGCCGCGCTGCTGTCCGGCGGACTGCTGCTGCTCGCACGCCGCCGCATGGAGGACGACGCCGACCCGACCGCCCAGGCGGCCGCATGACGGCGGTCCTCGCCGCCCGGATCGGGGAGACCGCCCGCGAGGGGGGCCTCCCCTTTCCGTCATGGGAGCAGATCGTCTCCCCCGGCCCCGCCGGCCGGCCGCGCGGCGCGGCCCGCCGACGGCTGACCGTGCTGGGCGTGACGCTGACCGTGCTCGGCGCCCTGATCCTGACCCTGCCGGTCACGATCGGCCTGGCGTCCCTGCCACGCACCATGCCGCACACGGCCACGGCCCGAACCGCGGAGGACACGCAGACCCTCGCCCGGGCCGCCGCCTACGACCGGGGTCTGCTCGCCCACGGCACGATCGCGGTGGGCGAGGCCGCCGACCCGTTCGGCGGCTCCGACCAGCCCGCCTACGAGACGGACCGCGACTACCAGAGCCAGCTCGGAGCGGGCGGCATGATGGCCGCGATCCGCATCCCCCGCGTCGGCGTGAACCTCGCCGTGGGCCACGGCACCGGGCCGGGCACCCTGGAGACCGGCGCCGGCCACGTATACGGCACCACGCTGCCCGTGGGAGACCCGGGCAACACGGTCATCGCCGCGCACCGCGGCCTGGGCGCCCGCCTGCTGTTCTACCGGCTCGGCGAACTGGCGCCCGGCGACATGGTCTACACGGAGGCCGCCGGCCGCACCGTCGCCTGGCGGGTCGACCGGATCGAACGCGTGGACCCCGGTTCGGCCGCGGAACGCGCGATCCTCACTGGCAGCGCGAAAAGCACGCGCCTGACCCTGTACACCTGCGACCCGCCGGGACTCAACACACGCCGCCTGATCGTCGCCGCCCGGCGCGTCCCGTACGTCGACGCGACGAGCGTGCCCGGCCAGTCCGACCCGTGGACCCCGTGGGCCGCGGGCGGCCTGACCGGCCTGACCGCGCTGACCGCGGCGCTGATCGCCGCTCCGCGCGAGCAGGTCATGCGCCACGCGCGCCGACGCTGACC
>NZ_NMWU01000040.1 GCF_002860355.1 Bifidobacterium margollesii | reverse complement strand
ATGCATTCGGCGCGGCGATGAACAATCCCAGTTTGTTTGTTCCGACGATCGTCGGTGACGGAGAAGCCGAAACCGGCCCGCTGGCAACATCGTGGCAGTCCAACAAGCTCGTCAACCCGCGCACCGATGGCATCGTGCTGCCGATCCTGCACCTCAACGGCTACAAGATCGCCAACCCGACGATCCTCTCCCGCATCAGCGACGAGGAGCTGCACGAGTTCTTCCACGGCATGGGCTACGAGCCGTACGAGTTCGTCGCCGGCTTCGACGACGAGGACCACCTGTCGATCCACCGCCGCTTCGCCGAGCTGTTCGAGACCGTCTTCGACGAGATCTGCGACATCAAGGCCACGGCCAACACCGACGACGTGCACCGTCCGTTCTACCCGATGATCATCTTCCGCACCCCGAAGGGCTGGACCTGCCCGAAGTTCATCGACGGCAAGAAGACCGAGGGCTCCTGGCGTTCCCACCAGGTGCCGCTGGCCTCCGCCCGCGACACCGAGGAGCACTTCAACGTGCTCAAGAAGTGGCTCTCCTCCTACAAGCCGGAGGAGCTGTTCGACGACAACGGCGCCATCCGTCCCGAGGTCACCAAGTTCATGCCGCAGGGCGAGCTGCGCATCGGCGAGAACCCCAATGCGAACGGCGGTCTGCTGCGAAAGGATCTCGCGCTGCCTGATCTGGAGGACTACGCGGTCCGGGAAGTGGAACGGTACGGTCACGGCTGGGGCCAGATTGAGGCCAGCCGTCGTCTCGGTGTGTATACCCGCGACGTGCTCCGGCTCAATCCCGATTCGTTCCGCGTGTTTGGGCCGGACGAAAACGCCTCGAACCGACTGGGCGCAGTGTATGAGGTCACCGACAAGCAGTGGAATGCCGGCTACCTGTCATCTCAGGTCGATGAGCATCTCGCCGTGTCCGGACAGGTAATCGAGCAGCTGTCCGAGCACCAGATGGAAGGCTTCCTGGAGGGATACCTGCTCACCGGCCGCCACGGCATCTGGAGCTCCTACGAGTCCTTCGTGCACGTGATCGACTCCATGCTCAACCAGCACGCCAAGTGGCTTGAGGCCACCGTCCGCGAGATCCCGTGGCGCAAGCCGATCGCCTCACTGAACCTTCTGATCTCGTCCCATGTATGGCGTCAGGATCATAACGGCTTCTCGCATCAGGATCCAGGTGTGATCTCGGTACTGCTGAACAAGAACTTCAACAACGACCATATCATAGAGATCTCCTTCCCGGCCGACGCCAACATGGTACTGGCTGTGGGCGAGCGCGCCTACAAGTCCACCAACAAGATCAACGCCATCATCGCCGGCAAGCAGCCGGCCGCCACTTGGCTATCCTTGGACGAGGCTCGCGCCGAGCTCGAGAAGGGTGCCGCCGAGTGGAAGTGGGCTTCCAATTCCAAGCCCGGCGAGGAGGATATCGTGATCGCGTCCATCGGCGACGTCCCCACTCAGGAGGCACTTGCCGCCGCCGACCGACTCAACGGATTGGGAATCAAGTATCGTTTCGTCAACGTGGTTGATCTGCTGAGGCTGCAGAACGCCTCGGAGAACGACGAGGCCCTGTCCGATGAGGAATTCTCCGAGCTGTTCAGCCCCGACAAGCCGGTACTCATGGCGTACCACTCCTATGCGCACGAGGTGAGAGGTCTTATCTGGAACCGTCCGAACCATGACAACTTCACGATTCATGGATATCAAGAGCAGGGCTCCACCACCACCCCGTTCGACATGGTTCGCGTGAACAACATCGACCGCTACGAGCTGACCGCCGAGGCACTGCGCATGGTTGACGCCGACAAGTACGCCGACGAGATCAAGAAGCTCGAGGACTTCCGCCTCGAGGCCTTCCAGTTCGCGGTCGACAACGGCTACGATCACCCGGACTACACCGACTGGGTGTGGCCCGAAGTTCAGGCAGCTGGTGCCGATGCGATCTCCGCCACAGCTGCCACGGCAGGCGACAACGAATAGTCGCCCCTTCCTTCCACTATCAAACACCGTCGGCAGACTTCATCCTCTGCCGACGGTGTTTGTTCAACCAAGCAACCGCCGCACTAGAAGCCTCCATAAGGGCTGTTGCCATCTCATATTCTGGTAACAATATCCGTGATGATGTGAGTCTTCGTGCCGTCCTCATGAATTTCCGCCGAGAGAGCACTTTGCTGACGTAGACTTCGCGGAAAATACACGGGATGTTCTTCTGTAGATCTTTTCTGATCCAGACCCAAACCGATACACCATGTATATTCCTCCGCTTTGCCGTCTAATTCATTGCCAAAGGCGATGGCAATATCCTTCAGACTTGAATCAGCAATGATCTTTGCGCCGTCGAAGCGCAAGGCACGACAAATGACCCGACTCTTTTTCTGCACAAACGACACCTTCTCCCGGACCTTGACGTGCTTTACCAGATTGTCGATCTGGGTTCCAAGCAGTAGATCATAAAAGCGACGAGCACTTCCCGGAATAGTTTTTGCCTCATCAATAAAATAATCCAGCCCGCAAAGATGAGCAAAGTTACCTTTACCCCAAATGATTTCAACGCTAAAACCATCTTCGCAGTATATAGTCGTTCGTCTGTCACGAAGATCGCTCTCGTAGATACGTACAGCTTCAGCTGCTGTCAATAGTGCGCGTCTCTTTTCACGCGAGAGATTGACCACAGCAAATTGTCTAGTTCGAGCGGATAGTTGACGTATGTCTCGGGGGATGGTTGACGGAGTGTCCTGGGGCATGGTTGACGTATGTCTCGGGGCATGGTTTACAGGTCGGTGCTGGTTGATTGGTGTATGGACACACAATCACAGCAGCAGACACCAGCGCATTCCAATGATGATGGCCCCGCGGCCCGTAGCGAGTTCCTGCGCAACAAGGCCATCGTCAACGCGATCCTCGCGGGCATGCCGGTCGCCGAGGCCGCCCGGCGCCACGGCGTCACCAGGCAGTGGGCGAACGAGCTGAGACGCAGGTACGGCGAGGAGGGCGAGAAAGGTCTCCTGCCCCGCTCCAGACGCGCGCGCCGTATCGCCAACAGGACCGGGAAGGAGACCAGGGAGCGGATCGTCGCGCTCCGGCGCGAGCTGGACGCCGCCGGTCTGGACTCGGGGCCGGAGTCCATCGCCGCCAGGCTGGAGCGCGAGGGCGTCAGGCCTCCGGCGAACTCCACGATCCACCGCATCCTCAAGCAGGCGGGTCTGGTGCGCCCCGAGCCGAGGAAGCGGCCCAGGTCCTCGTACGCGAGATTCGAGGCCGCGCTGCCCAACGAGACGTGGCAGTCGGACTTCACCCACTGGCCTCTCGCGGACGGCACGGACGCGCTCGTCGTCTCCTGGCTCGACGACCACTCCAGGTTCCTCCTGTACTCGCGCGCGTACGCGACGGTCACCATGAAGACCATCGAGGAGTCGTTCCGCCAGGCGTGCTCCCGGTACGGGATCCCCGCCTCCACGCTCACCGACAACGGCACCGTGTACACGACCCGCCTGCACTCGGCCGAACCGGGGTCGTTCGAGCGGCTGCTCGCCCTGATGGGCGTGCGCCAGAAGAACGGCAGCCCCTACCATCCCCAGACCCAGGGCAAGATCGAACGCTGGCACCGCACCCTCAAGCAATGGCTCGCCGCCCGGCGCCTCGCCGGGGACCTCGACGAGCTCAACGCCCAGCTCGACGAGTTCCGCCGCGAGTACAACGAGGAACGCCCCCACCGGGCCCTGGGCCGCCGCACCCCCAAGGAGGCGTACGAGGCCAAGGGCAAGGCCAGCCCCGACCCCGAGATCGCCGCCCGCGAACAGGCCAGACGCGACGAGGAGGAACACCGCGAGGCCGAACGCGTGACGGCCCCGAGACGCAGGCCCGTCCCGGCCGCCGAGCGCACGGAGCCCGAGCCCGTGGACGTGACCGTCCCGGCCCGCACGCACAAGACCGACCGACGCGGATGCGTCACCCAGCAGGGCGGCGTCGCTCCGCTGCGCCGCATCATCGTCAACATCGGCAGGGAGAACGCCGGCAGGACGGTGGAACTGGCCATCGACCACGGCATCGTCATCGTCACCGACACCGCCACCGGCGAGATCCTCGCCGACCAAAGACTCGACACCACACGCGAATACCAATACCGCAGGCCGCCGGCGAACGACGACGATGCCCCAGGACAGCAGTAAAGCATGCCCCAGGACACCCCGTCAACCATGCCCCGAGACACCCGTCAACCATGCCCCGAGACAATACATTGACCACAGCAAATCCTTCCACTACGAAAACAGGGAGCGCCGGACTAGAGCGCTCCCCGGAAACGGTTGATTATTTTCCCGTCTGGACCGGCTGCACGGTATATCACCCGATGAATCGGGATCGACAGCGGATTCGGGAGTCACCCGTTGTCGTCCTCCGCTTGGACTGAAGACACCTAGCTTACGCCACGGAGTGCCACTCTCCGTCAGATGCCTGCGACAGCTAATCAACCATTTTTAAACTTCAGTCTTCAGCCCTCCTCTTCCGGCGCGAAAAAGAAGTGGACCGAAGTCAAATGTATTGTAAGTCAGTCAGGCCGGATTCTGTCAAATAACCCTATTCCGCCACTCACTCGGCGTATCGGCGGGATAGGGTTTCGCCGGTTCGGCGCAGAGCGTCACGAAGCGACTGCGGGGCAAGGATTTCGATGACTCCCTGATCGAAGGCGGAGTATTGCAGGGCCCACCACAATGTGGCCCGCTCGTTCGCATGAACACGGACGTCGTAGACGCGCCTCCCGCTCACCGAACCGTCGGACCCGGCCGACGCAACCGACCCGGCCGGCGCAACCGGCGCAACCGGCGTGACTTCGGGGCGGTCGAACCAGTCGAAGATCGGCTCCAGCGATCCGGTGACCCGCATACGGATGTCCACGGCCGGCCCGCCCATCGGATACGGTCTCTCCGCCATATGCGCGGCGATATCGAAATGACAGGTACCGCGACCCAATCCACCGGCGCTGCGATCCGAACCAGCGGCGTCACGATCACGATCAGCCCCACCGTCCGAATCCGGCGCGAAATCATCCAGTCGTCGTTGAAGCGGCTCGCTTTCCGGCAGCAGTTCCAACTCCCGAATCCGATCGACGTGCAGATAGGAAAGATTCGACAGTCCATGCCGGTGGCACAGCAGATAATACCGGCCGTTCTTATACAGCATCTGATACGGATCCGCCTGATACAGCTTCTCCCGGCCCGTCTCATCGGTCCGCGGAATCAGTTCGCCGGTGTCGTCGTACCGGCAGTACCGATACTGCACCACCCGGCCGGCGCGGATCGCATCGTTGAGTTTTTCGATGTTGATCAGAAATTCGCGATTGTAATGCCGAGGGGTCGCGATCTGATCGATGGCGACATTCCCCTCCCCGGTTCCGCCGGACAATCCGGACAACGTCTGCAATTTGCCGAGCAGATCCCGCGTGGTGTCCGCATTGATGCGTGAGAGCGCCAGACTGTCGGCCAGCAGCCGCACCTGGGCGGCGTCGAGCACCGGCTCCATATACCAGCCGACGGTGGCGTCCGGCGCAAGCGCATCCGCGATGTCGGCGCGCCGCAGACGGCCGATCGTCCGACCGAACGGACGAATCTCCTCCAGCATCCTCAGATGACCGCGCAGGGTTTTCTCCGAAGCACCGACCATCGAGCACAGCGCGTCCAGCGTCATGCCATGCTCGCGGTCGGTATGCTGCGACAACACCTCCAGGATTCGCACCACGATCTGGGTGGTGGAGGCACCTCGCCGACGATCCGGCACGGTTCCGCCCGTAATCAATACACGCGCTTGGGCTGGAATCCGGCCTCGCGCAGGGCGTGCAGAATACGGTCGATATGATCGGGGCCATTCGTTTCCACGGTCACGCCCAACGACACAGCATTGGTGTAATGGACGGAAGCCTTGAACTGGTCGTGATCCAGCGCGATCACGTTGGCGCGCTCCTTGGCCAGCAACGTGGCCACGGCAACCAGCTGGCCGGGCGTATCGGGCAGTTCCACTTCGAAGTTCATGATGCGACCGCGGGCGATCATGCCCTTCTGGATCACCGCACCCATGGTCACGGTGTCGATGTTGCCGCCGGACATGATCGGCACCACCACATGATCGCCACCGGCCGCGGCGAACTTGCGAGAACGCAGATTCAGATGCTCCAGCGCGGCCAGCGACACGGCACCGGCGGCCTCCACCACCAGCTTGTGCTTCTCCAGCATGAGCAGGATCATCTCGTTGATGTCACGCTCGGTGACGGTGACGAGATCGTCGAGGAACTCGTTGAGCAGCGCGAAGGTCAGATCACCGGGATGCTTCACCGCCACGCCTTCGGCCGAGGTGACGACCCGTTCGGCCTCCACCACGCGGCCTGCACGGAACGAGTTGAGGAACGCCGGGCTGCCTTCGGGGATCGCGCCGATCACGCGCACTTCGGGGCGGAACGTCTTGACGGCGAGCGCCACGCCCGCACCAAGGCCGCCGCCGCCCAGCGGCACGACGATGTCAGTGACGTCGGGCACGTCCTCCAGAATCTCCAAGCCGATGGTGCCCTGACCGCACAGCACCTCGTAATCATCGAAGGGATGCACGAAGGTCATGCCCTTGGTTTCGCTCAGCTCACGGGCGTGGGCGGCGGCTTCGTCGAACACATCGCCGTAAAGCACCACGTCGGCGCCGTACGCCTTGGTGGCGTCCACTTTGAGCGGCGGGGTGATCTGCGGCATGCAGATCGTGGCCTTGGCGCCGCGCTCACGGGCGGCGTAGGCCACACCCTGCGCATGGTTGCCCGCGGATGCGGTCACGATGCCGTGGGCGAGCTCCTCTTCGGAAAGGGAGGCGATCTTGTTGTAGGCGCCGCGAATCTTGAACGATCCGGTGACCTGCAGGTTTTCCGGCTTGAGCAGAATCCTGTGTCCTGTCATGTCGCTCAACACCGGGGACGGCGTGATGGGGGTGTGGCGGGCGGTGCCCTTGAGTCGCTGCGCTGCGAGCTTGAGTTCAGTCGCGTGGTCGCGCTGCAAATTCTTGATGACGTCTTTCTGATCCATGCGTTTCATCCTATTCATGCACCTCAACAAGAGACGTCTCCCGGCATGGATATGAGACGGATGGCGCAGACCTCCGGTTTCGAAGACGAATCCCGCAATACCAGTCTTCAACCCGTTCAACCCCGTACAATAACAAAAAGACCCCTCCCGCCAGGCAGCGACGAGAGGGGCTATTTGTGGGATTAGTGCCCGGAGCGACTGCACCGAACGAAGAGACACAGTGCATATCTGCCGCAACGGGCACTAAGTCTTTCTGCTATCTGTCATCGGAATACCGGGAACGTGGAATATCGGGCACGCCCGCAACCCCGATAATTCAGGCGTTCGCCGAATCGCCGGGCATCGCCACGGCGACAGGCCCGGAGATCTTTCGGAGGACCGCGACCCGCACCGCATCCAACACGTCACGCAGACTCATCGACTCACCCTCGTCCTCCCCGGCGACGGCTTCCCGTTCCGCACGGGCGGCTTCCAGCAGCTGCATGCTCGGATTCATGGCGGCTTCCCCCTTACGGCCGGATTCCCGGCCCTCACGCGGAGGAACCTGCTTACCTCCTCCAACAGCCGCCACCATACGAACCTTTTTCCGCGGTTTGGTTGCCCCACCGTTTCGACCTCGTTACCGGCGAAACATCCCCGTCATTCATCAAGACGTTTCCGATCACACCCATAGGTTTCACCATGGGAATATGCGGCTTCGCGAACAGCCCACCCACCACACCGACGGCACGCCCATCCCGCTACCCTAGGAAGCATGATGACATGGGATCGCAATACGACGGATCACGCGATGAGCGAAGCACTGGCCCTGGCCGGCGAAGCCGCGGCGGTCAGCGGCGACGTGCCGGTAGGCGCAGTGGTGTGCGATGCGGAAGGGCAGGTGATCGGCCGAGGCCGCAACCGCCGAGAGGAATGCGGCGATCCGCTCGCCCACGCCGAAGTGGAAGCCCTTCGACAGGCCGCCGAACATATCGGCGGCTGGAATCTCGACGACTGCACGCTGGTAGTAACCCTGGAACCATGCCCGATGTGCGCGGGCGCCGCCATCACCGCGCACATCGGACGGATCATCTTCGGCGCCTGGGACGCCAAACTCGGCGCCTGCGGCTCGGTCTGGGACATTCCCCGCGACCCGCACGTCGGCACGATCCCCGAAGTCCACGGCCACATACGGGAACCGGAATGCCACCGCATCCTCACCGAATTCTTCGCCGGCAAGCGCCACTAGCCGCCCTACCACCCGCGGCACGAAGATTTTCGCCTCACCGTTTCGCGCTAAGCTGGGCCCTATGGAATTGCATGTTGTTTCCCACCCACTGGTGGATCATAAGCTCACCGTCCTTCGCGACAAGAACACGCCCTCCAGCACCTTCCGCGAACTCGTCAGCGAGATCGTCATGCTGGAAGCCTACGAAGCCACCCGCGACCTGCTGCTCGAAGACAAGCCCATCGAAACCCCCGTGGCCCCGATGGTCGGCAAGCGCATCGCCCCACCACGCCCCATGATCGTCCCGATCCTCCGCGCCGGACTCGGCATGCTCGACGGCATGATGAAGCTCCTCCCCACCGCCGAAGTCGGCTTCCTCGGCATGAAACGCGACGAACAGACCCTCGACATCATCACCTACGCCAACCGACTCCCCGACGACCTCACCGGCCGCCACGTCTTCCTCGTCGACCCCATGCTCGCCACCGGCGGCACCCTCGTCGCCGCCATCCACTACCTCGCCGAACGCGGCGCCCGCGAAATCACCTGCATCGACATCCTCGCCGCCCCCGAAGGCCTCAAGCGCCTCGAACAGGACATCAACCCCGACATCAACGTCCGCGTCGTCGTCGCCGCCGTCGACGATCACCTCAACGAGAAGGCGTATATTGTGCCGGGGCTTGGCGACGCCGGCGATCGCCTCTACGGTGTAGTTGATTAATGGAGTGTCTTCTGCGTTGTGGGACACTCGACGTACCTTGGTACGCCTTCGTGTCCCACGCCTTGAAGACACACGCATTAATCAACTCCACGCAGGCCAAAGGTTCGACGTACCGTCGTACGCCTTCACCCTCCGCGCCTTGAAACCGCACACGTCAGCCAACTCCACACAAACCCAAACACAATGCAAGAACACTCGACGTACCTTGGTACGCCTTCGTGTCCCACGCCTTGAAGACACACACATTAATCAACTCCACACAAGCCAAAAGCCACACGGGATTCGACGTACCGTCGTCGCGCCCTTCGCATCGGCTTCCTTTACACTGGGGCTCATGAACATCGACATCATCGCCGTCGGCAAGGTGAAGGAACGTTATCTTCGCGACGCCATCGCCGAATACTCCAAACGCCTCAGCCGCTACTGCCGCCTGAACATCATCGAAGTGCAGGACGAGAAGACCCCCGAGCACGCCAGCGAAGGCGTGGAACGGCAGATCAAACGCAAGGAAGGCGAGCGGATCCTCAAGCACATCAAGCCGGACGCTTACGTGATCGCCCTGGCCATCGACGGCAGGATGCTCACCTCCGAAGGGCTCGCCGCGCAGATCGATCAGCTCGGACTGCGCGGGCACAGCCACATCCAGATGGTGATCGGCGGGTCGATCGGATTGGACGACGACGTGTTGCGCCGCGCGGATTACGCACTGAGTTTCTCGAAGATGACCTTCCCCCATCAGCTCATGCGCGTGATCCTTCTCGAACAGATCTACCGCGCCTACAAGATCAACGCCGGCGAACCATACCACAAATAGCCAGCAATCCCTGGAACCCCGGCGAAAACAGCGACTACGGCACAGTTCGGTCATTGCCTACAGCATGATTTCGGCAACCACTACAGCAATATTATGGTAATTGCCATAGCACTGTTGTGGTAATTGCTATAGCATGGTTATGGTTTCAGCTACAGCAATGTTATGGTTTTCTCAACGGCAACATGATGGCCAAACCATAGCAAGCCATAGCAGAACCTGAGACTCTCAAGAAACGGAGGGAAACCGACATGGCCATGATTCCACGGTTGCTGACGGAGCAAACGAAACGGGCGGCCACTTGGTTTCCGATCGTTTCGGTCACGGGACCTCGCCAAAGCGGCAAATCGACGTTGGTTCGCAATGCCTTCCCATCCTATGACTATCTCAATCTGGAGGACCCGAATCTGCGTACCCAAGCGCAGGTCGACCCCATCAGCTTCATCCGCAATCGTCCGAAAAACCTCATCATCGACGAGGCCCAGTATGCCCCGGACCTGTTTTCGATGATTCAGGTGGCCGCCGATGAGACGCACGAACCGGGGCAATACGTGCTTTCCGGCTCACAAAATTTTCTACTGCTCAAGCAGATCAAACAGTCGCTGGCCGGCCGGGTCGGC
Organism: Bifidobacterium margollesii; assembly: GCF_002860355.1. Taxonomy (GTDB): domain Bacteria; phylum Actinomycetota; class Actinomycetes; order Actinomycetales; family Bifidobacteriaceae; genus Galliscardovia; species Galliscardovia margollesii. The sequence continues at coordinate 8,089 of NZ_NMWU01000040.1, read as the reverse complement.
ATATTGAAATTGATGCCGCTGTCCTATACCGAAGCACTGGAAGCCAATCCGGACCTCGGCATCGAGGATTTTGCACTCACCGGCGGATACCCGCATCTGCATGACGCCAACGTCCCGAAAAGCCTGTTTTTCGAAAGCTATATCGACAGCTACATCGAACGTGACGTTTCGGAATACCTTGATGTTCGCAATCTGTCGTTGTTCCGCACGTTTCTCCGATTGTGCGCACAGCATGTCGGCGGATTGATCAAACCCACCTCGCTGGCCAACGAAATCGGCGCCACTTACCGCACCATAAGCTCTTGGCTGTCGATTCTTGAATCCAGCTACATCACGTTCAATCTGCCCCCCTTTTTCGGCAATCTCAACAAACGTCTGATCAAAACTCCGAAACTGTATTTCACCGACACCGGTCTCCTCTGCCATCTTCTGCGCATCGAAACAGTCGATGATCTGCTCAACCATCCACTGTTCGGCGAGATCATCGAAAATCTGGTGATCTCGGAAACCATCAAGCGGTACTACAACGCGTTGAAAACACCGGAACTCTACTTCTACCGCGATGACAGCAAAATCGAGGTAGATCTCATCGACTGCACCAAATCCCGGATCAACCCCGAACTGTTCGAAATCAAATCCGGTCGAACCTACCATGATCGATTCAGCAGACATCTCCGCTCAGTAGGTACGTCACTGAACGTTGATGATGATCATCGGACCGTGATCATGCGTTCCAACGGGGAATATCAGGATCATGGCGTCGGCGTATGCGGTCTGAGAGATTACCTGCTGAGGAAGGAATCCCCCGTTTCATAACCGGTCGCCGATGATGGCATGTCCACCGAACACGCCGACCATCAGCGACGGTAACTTCAACCCCGCGAAACTGCCTTCAACCCCGCGAAGCTACTCCACGGTACCGGCCGAGGCATCGGGAATGAAGGCTTCGAAGATATGCCGGTCGAAATACGGTTCGCAACGGTACAGCTCACCGGAACTGCGTACCGTCCACGAAACGGTGGCGGCACCCATCTTGCGGGCCAGCCTCACCTGGGCCTGATCGCCGCCATGCCAGTCGTAGGCCACGAAATCCGGACGGCCGAGCCAGTTGAAGATCAGCAGACCACACAGCCAGTCCTTCCATTTGCCGTCGGAGAGGGAGAACTCCCCCGCCTCGGCGAGCTGGCCGCGATTCACCTCGGGACGATGCTCCTTGTACCAGTGCACGGCACCGGGATGGAACGATTCGATCACATACGCACCGTCATAGGCACGCAGCAGCTCGTCGCCCTTCTCCATCAATTCGTCGTCGGCGTCGGACCAGCCGTAGCCGTCGAACTTGTATTCCACGATCAGCGGCACGCGACCGGCCACCACCTTGAGCACGTCCTCGAACAGCGGCACATGCTGGTAATACCCTTCCGGAGCCACGTCCCACTGGTGGTCCGACGACAGTTCGGCCTTGAAATCGCCGGACTTCGCCGGCGCAGGGAACAGCGGAATGCGGGTCAGCTCGTCATAGGTGAGATCCTTGATGCGACGGGGATCGCCGGCCACACGCTTCAGATCGGAGTCGTGCACCACCACGACCCGGCCGTCGCGGGTGAGCTGAAGGTCGAGTTCGATGCCGTAGCCGGCCTCACATGCGGCTGCGAACGACGCCAGTGAATTCTCCGGAGCCACCGGACCTTCGAAATCCTTGCTGCCGTAGCCGGCACGGATCGCGCATTCACGCGCGTAATCGACGTATGCGCAGCGTTCCGACACCGTACCGACCGAAAGACCGGAACCGGCGTCGTGCAGACCACGATGCGCGTAGAACACCCGCGGGATCTGCGGCACATGGTTGCGTCGAGCGTCGATCAGCGTGCGCGGGGCGATCGCCCACGCACCCAGACCGGCCGCTATACCGCCGGTGATCGCCGTATTGCGGATCGTCTTGCCGAATCCGGAGCCTAACGCCCTATGCGACCGAAGCGCTTTCGCCGACTTTCTGCTCATTGCAGCACCTTCCTGTTCGTTCACATCCGTTCATCCGTGGTTTTCTGGTCTTCGCGCAACCATGCACGTTGCTATCGAAACTAGCACTTTCGCCCGTCATCCGTACGGTTTTCCCAGCAACGTTTCACCGCTGTTCATCTGGGCCGGGCAATCACCCGTCGTGCGGACGAATACCGACGCCAACACTGCGAAAACAGTTAAGAAATTTCACATTTGATTGCGAAACGCATTGATCCCGCAATACAGCCCCCTCATATAATGGCATGTGGCGGTTGATCAAGGACGACGATCGCAGGCAGTATCGATTGGATGACCGAGAAAGTAGCTATGACCGCAGCAGTACCTTCCGCGCAGGAATCGTTCACGCGTGAGTCGTCTTCGCGTGAATCGTCTTCACATGGAACGAAAAAAGCCACGTTGGCCGAGGTGGCGGCGACTGCCGGAGTCTCCCTTGCCACCGCGTCCAAGGCGTTGAACAATCAGCCACGGGTGAGCGAGGAGACCCGCCGCCGGGTTCGCGACGCGGCCGAAAAGCTTTCCTATATTCCCAATGCGCAGGCCCGATCACTGATCTCCGGCCGCACCAATTCGATCGGAGTCATCACGTCGGATCTCACCGGTCGTTTCTGCACGCCGATCCTGCTGGGGGCGGAGGACGAGCTCGGCGTAACGTCCAACACCGTGCTGCTGTGCAATGCACGCGGAGATGCGCTGCTGGAGCGCAACCATCTGTCGTTCCTGCTGTCGCGCAATGTGGATGGTCTGCTCATCGTAGGCGATGAGACCAATCTGCGGCCGCATCTCGACACCCCGGATCACGTACCGGTGGTGTACGCCTACGCGCCTTCGGACGATCCCGACGACTGTTCGATCGTCTGCAACAATATCGAGGCCGGCGCGATGGCCGTGAACCATCTGATTTCCTGCGGCAAACGCAAAATCGCCATCATCGGCGGAAGCGATACGACGTCAACCACGCATGATCTGCTGCTCGGTTCTCCGAAGGCCGCACAGGATCGACTGCAGGGAGCGATGCAGGCCTTGCACGAGGCGGATCTGGAGCCGGCCGGACCGATCCGGTTCTCCCAGTGGTCGGAATCGTGGGGGCGGGCGGCCACTCGCCTGCTGATCGATCAGGGGGTGGATTTCGATGCGGTGGTGTGCCAGAGCGATGAGATCGCGCGTGGATGCATGGACGTGCTGCATGGACGAGGTATCGATATTCCCTCGCAGGTGGCGGTGATCGGCCATGACAATCGTTCGCTGCTCGCGCCGGATGCCGACCCGCCGCTCACCAGCATCGACAACTGCACGGAGGAGATCGGCCATGTCGCGGCCCGCGCCCTGCTCGACGCGATCAACGGCAAACCCCATCACGGCACCGAATACGTCTCCTGCCGCCTGGTGCAGCGAGAATCCACCCTGCCGAACTAAACGCATGGGATTCGGCCGCTTATCGCCGACGCATTCCATGCTCCTGCCGACGGGAGCTGACCACCGAGAGGCAGACCGAGGGTGGTCTAGACAGCATGGCATCGTTCGCATGCCCTCATCAGTCGGCTTACGCCGACAGCTTCCCCCAAAGGGGGAAGCCCAGAACGCATCATCGCAGTCCCGCCACCGCTTCGCTCCAACTCAGTACTGATTAAGCCAAAAGATGGAGATAGGTGTTGCTCGACCGTAAGCTAGCAGCTGGCGTGCCAGCTGCGTGGCCGAACGGCCCACGCTCCAACCCGGCCCTGATTTGAACGCAAAAGGCTGGGATATATGATGTCCGACCGTAAGCTTGGGAGGCGCAGCCTCCCGGCCGAACGGCCCACGCTCCAACCCGCATACTGATTAAGCCAACAAAAGGAAGGGGTATGCATTGCTCGACCGTAGGCTCGGCCGAACGGCCTTGAGTGTGTCGAGCAATGCATACCCTTTCCGACGTCAGGCAAAAATCAGACGGTCCTCTGCCATACGCGCATCTGCCCCTCGCCCCTGTTCGCCCAGGCGTAGTAGGGGATGAAGGTCACCGAGGCGGCTTCGGTGGCTTCGGTGCCGGCGGGCAGGTACAGGTCGTCGGAGGAATCCTCCACGGCCTTGACGCCCTGTTCGACGATGGTGCCGATGCCGCCGAGCAGTTCGGGCTTGAACTCGTAGGTTCCGGTTCCGGGCTTGATCGAGTACAGCCACAGGTCGCCGGGGTTGTCGGCGGATTCGGCGGTGTAGACGAGCGGGCCGCGGGTGACGGCCACCAGTCCGGCGTCTTCGGACACGCGGTTGTTGGCGCGCAGTTCCTTGACGCTCATGTCGAGGTCGAGCGTGATTTCGGTGGTTCCGCCGCCGATCGTAAGGTATGCGAATCCGTTGTCGGGCTTCGCGTCGCTGCTTTCTCCGTTCACGGTGAGGGCATAGGAGCTGCGGGACCATGAGGGGATGCGGATGCCGAATCGGAATCCGGCGTCGGCGGGTGCCGTGATGGTGAATTCCACATGGCCGTCCCACGGGAAGTTGCTGCGCTGTTCGATCGTCACGTTGTTGTCGAAGTTGGCCACGTTGGCGATGAACTGGTCGGCGAGGATGGTGCCGTCGTCTTCGACCGCGTAGATGTAGCGGTCCACGGATGCGATGAGGCGGGAGAGGTTGGCCGGGCAGCAGGCGCAGGCGAACCAGCCGGCGCGTTCGGCGAGAACGTGGCGGAAGTCGGGGTTGCCTTTGAGCTTGCGCGGATCCTCTTCGAGCGGGTTCACGTAGTAGAAGTGACGGCCGTCGAGGGCCATGCCGGCGATGGTGCCGTTGAACAGTTCCTTTTCGAGCACGTCGCCGTATTCGCCGTTGGCTTCGAGTTCGAGCATGCGGCGGGCGAAGAAGCTCATGCCTACGGAGGCGCAGGTTTCGCCGTATTCGGCGTCGTTGGGCAGATCGTAGTCGTAGGTGAAGGATTCGCCTTCCTTGGTGGTGCCGATCTGGCCGGTGATGAACATGCGCTTGTGCACGACGCTTTCCCAGAAGGTGTGGCAGGCTTTGAGCAGGCTGTCGTCGCCGGTGAGTCGGGCGATGTGCGCCATGCCGGTGCACAGGTACATCACGCGCACGGCGTGGCCTTCGGCGTCCTGCTGCTTGGTGACGGGTTCGGCGGCCTGATAGTAGGTGCGGGGCAGGTACTTGATCTGTTCGAAGAAGTCGCGGTCCCAGCCGTCGGCCTTGTTCTGCTTGTCGTAGAAGTCCGGGTCCTTGCCGCGGACGTGGAGGAACCAGCGGCCGAGTTCGGCGTACTTGGATTCGCCGGTGACTTCGGCGAGGCGGGCGAGCGCGAGTTCGATTTCGGGGTGGCCGTCGGCGCCGTGCACCTTGCCGGTTTCGTCGCCGAAGTGGGCGTCGATGCAGGCGGCGATCCTGCGGGCCACGTCGAGGGCCTTTTCGTTGCCGGTGGCCTCGTAGTAGGCTACGCCGGCTTCGATGTAGTGTCCCATGGTGTAGAGCTCGTGGGACTGCTGGATGCGGGCGAACTTGCGGTCGGGCCATTTGATCTGGAAGAACGTGTCGATGTAGCCGTCGGGCTGTTGGGCGGCGGCGATGAGGTCGACCACGCCGTCGGCGATCTCACGCAGGTCGGGGTCGTCGTGGTCCTGCAGCGCGTAGGCGGCGGATTCGAGCCACTTGTAGACGTCGGAGTCCTGGAACGGCATGCCGTGGAATTTGCCTTCGGCTTGGTCGGCGGCGATCTTGAGGTTTTCGACGGCGTAGCTGAGCGTGTCGCCGGTGGTGGGGTTGCCGCCGGGGTCGAGCGGGAGGTCGACTTCGATCTGGTTGGTGATGACCTGCCACTGGTAGGGCAGCACCTTGGTGGCGACGAGGTCTCGGTAGTTCTTCCAGAAGGCGGAGGTCACTTCGACTTTGGGAGCTGAATAGGTCATGTTCCGACTCTTTCTAGGAAACGGGAGGTTGGAAGCGAATGGGGGGGGGGTGATGGCGTGAAGGTGCCTGCCCCGGTTGCCGGGGCCGACACCTTCTGTTGTGATTGATCGGGAGATTCGGCGTGAGGCCGAACGGTTGGCTACTTGGCGGCCGCCTCGGCTTCGGCCTTGGCGTGACGCTCGGCGAGTTCGGCCTTGATCTGCGGCTCCATCTTCTCGTACTTGCGGTAGAAGCACATGATCACGCCGACGATGATGTACACGATCACGGGCAGCCAGATGAAGCAGAAGCTGATGGCGCTCTGCGCGCCGGCGGACTGCACTTCGAGGTTGGCGTCGTATCCGGCGGCGCCCATGATTTCCAGCGGCAGGAAGGCGCCGAAGCCGGAGCCGACCTGGATGCAGAAGGCGGAGCCGACGGCGGTGAGGAAGCCTGCGGCGTGGATGCCGGTCTTCCATTCGCCGTAGTCGACGGTGTCGGCGAGCATGCCGAACGGCATGCCGATGGCGATGGCGGCGCCGAGCACGCCGATGGTCCAGAAGGTGACCAGCAGCGGCACGTTCTGGCCGGCGAGCGGCATCAGGGCCTGGCCGAGGCCGCCGATGATCAGACCGATCTGCATGGTGAGGGTCTTGTTCTTCAGCTTGTTGGCGAGGATCGGCATGGCGATGGTGCCGAGCAGGCCGAGGACCTGCACGCCGTTGAAGATGGAGGTGAGGTCGCGGTTGTCGAGCACGTACTGGGCGTAGTAGGTGGAGACGCCGTTTCGGGTGGACTGGGCGACCCAGTAGATCACGAAGGCCACGACGAGGATGATCCACGGCCAGTTGCCTTTGGCGGCCTTGAGGGAGTCCTTCAGCGGGATCGGCTTGTTGAGCTCGGGACGGTAGTTGTATTCGGTGAGGTTCTTGAAGGAGAACAGCAGCAGGATGATGGCGATGATGCCCCAGATCGCGGTGACGATCATGAAGCCGGTCTTGTCGCCGCCGCCGAACTTCACGCCGAAGAATCCGACCAGCGGGATGGTGAAGGAGGAGGTGATGAAGGAGCCGATCTGTCCACCGGCCATACGGAAGGAGTTGGCGTTGTTGCGCTCGACCGGATCGTCGGTGAGGTTCGGCAGGATGGCGGTGATCGGGGTCTGGATGCCGGTGTACACGGCGCCTGCGGCGAGGATGTACGTGATCAGCGCGTACCAGAACTTCGGGGCTCCGTCGGGCAGGCTGGGGGCCGTGAACGCGATGAACACGGTGACGGCGAACGGCACGCACAGCCACAGGAACCAGGGGCGGCTCTGTCCCCACTTGGTGTTGGTGTGGTCGACGATCGAGCCCCACACGACGGCGGAGATGGCGTCGGCGAAGCGTGCGACCAGCAGGATGGTGCCCGCACCCAGGGCGCCGGCGGCCGGGATGTGGAACACGTTGGTGTAGAAGTACATGATGTACGACGAAATGGTGACGTACAGCAGGTTACCTGCCATATCGGTGAAGGAGTACGCGACTTTCTCTTTCACCGAAAGTTTTACAGAGGAGCTAACGTTGCTACTCATCGTTTTCTCGCTTTCGTTGCGAACTCTTGACGATAGATATCGTAAGATGTTTTCGCAATTGCGAAAAGCCTTTTCCTTTTGCTATCATGACATTGACTGTTGATATCCGACACTATACCCGACCACTGGGCGAGGAAGCCATCCCGGGTTCTAAATAGAAGCGCAACACCTGTCTAAGGTTGGAAGTGTTCAAGTCCACAACCGAAGAGAAAGTGCTGCGCCCATGACGAAAGTGTATTCCCACCTGTCGGCCGAGGAACGAGTCCGGATCGACGAACTGAGGAACCGAGAGGGGCTCGGCGTGCGCCAGATCGCCCTGAGGATCGGCCGGGACAAGTCCACGGTCAGCCGCGAGCTGAGGCGCGGCCTGTGGTTCGCGTCCAACGAGAACGACTCCTACCGTCCGTACAGGCCGAAACGCCTGAAGACGGGCGCATGGACCGCGCGCCCGTTCTACTCGGCCCTGACCGCGCAGCGCAAGGCCGAGACCCGCGCCCGCAGGTCGCGCAAGCCCCTGCGCATGGCGTACGACCCGCTGCTCTCCTGGGTGATGGACGCGCTGCGCAAGGGATGGACGCCGGAGCTGATCGAGGGACGGCTCAAAATCGAATGGCCCGACGACCCGCGCATGCG
>NZ_NMWU01000004.1 GCF_002860355.1 Bifidobacterium margollesii | reverse complement strand
GCACGGAGTCCTCCTGCCACCTGCTCGTGGACGAGGCGCTGGGCATGCTCACCTACTATGCGGACCCGTACTCCTCGTGGCAGCGGGGCACGAACGAGAACCGCAACGGCAGGATCCGGCGCTACCTGCCCAAGGGGACCAGCTTCGACGACCTGTCGGATGCGGACCTGCAGGCCATCGTCGACGAGATCAACGACACCCCGTTGAAGGTCCTGGGCTGGGAAACGCCCAACGAGGTTTGGTACCGCGAGCTCGGCAAGGTAATGTCAAAGACAAGCCACCCAGAGACGAGTGTTGCACTTACAAATTGAATCCGGGCACCTCTCCATCGAAGTAGCTGGTATTGTTTGACCATTTTTATTACTTACTACTTTGTTCTTAGTAAGTAATAAACAATATAACGGCATTTATCCAGTTTGTCAATCCATAAAATTGACCACGTCGTTTCATGCGATCTGCTCAGTCCGGCATGTTGATCATATAAATGATCATAATTAAAATCACAATAAGCAAAATGATTGACGTGAGGAGCTGCTATGGCCGGAACGATTTCATTGGATAACCTCGTTTCCGTCTCGGAATTGAGCCACGGTGGCGTCAGTCGCACACTGAGCCGCGTCTCGGATGACAATCCAGTCGTAGTCATGCGTAACAACAAACCGGCCGCCGTGGTCATTACTCCGGAGGATTACAAACGGTTCACGGAAGCCGAAGAGAACTTCGCCCTATATCTGGAAGCCGTGAATCGTATGAAGCATGACGACGGGAGCAGGTTCAACGCCGATGAGGTATTCGGCAAAGGCTATCAGCCGGTCGATGACGGGTTCGAACCGGAGTTCGAGTAATGACTTGGAAACTAACGTTCACCAAGGCCGCAAAGAAAGACATCGAACATCTCCGAGAACCGGCCAAAAGCCATGTCCATGCCATGCTCACCAAGGTCGCGGAGAATCCGTTGCCCTTCACCGAAGGTGGATATGGCAAACCACTGGGGCACAAGAGGGACGGTAACCTCACTGGATATCTTAAAGTCAAATTGCGAGGAGACGGACTTCGTGCCGTCTATCGATTGGAACGTACCGAGCATGCCATGCTGGTTGTTGTCGTATCGGTGCGCGACGACAACGCCGTGTACAAGGAGGCCGTACGCCGGATCAAATAGCGTCTCCGTGCATCCGGGAACAAGGCCGATCAGGAACGGAACCGTTCGACGAAGAGACGCCATTCCTTCATGAGATCGAAATGTTCGAGATCCCGAAGCCAATGCAGCTGAAGACCGTCCATTTCGGAGAAGAAGATCTTCGCCACGCGCTCCGGCTCATCGTAACCGTCGTGAATCGCGGCTCTGGTAAACAAATCAGTGGCCCATTGCTCACGATTATTGAAGTATGCGTATGCCGGATGCGCGGCATTCAACGATTCCGCCTGCATCACAGCGTACAATCGCACAATTTCCGGCTGCTTCACATTACCCGCCACCGCCGCTTCACACAGCTCACGCAATCCAAACGATACCGGATTCCTCCACAGATCCTCCTGATCGATACCCAGATTGGCGGCCATGCCTCCCAAGTCCACTTCATCACGGCGTATGAGCACGGCCACCATCAACGCTTCCTTGTTCTTGAAGTGGTACAGCACGGCCGGTTCCGTCAGACCGCAGGCCTCCGCCACCTGTCGAACCGTAAAACCCCAGAATCCCTGCTGTCCGATGATCGTCGTCGCCTCGCGCAGAATCTGCTGCTGCCGTTCGTTGGCAGTCAGCCTCATACGTGTACCGCCGGTTGCCGAACTCCGCCCGCCGGCGGTGCCGGACTGCCGAAAATCGGAGAGTCCCTGCGGCCTGGGCACGGCGGACGAGGTCTGATCAGAGGAATCCATATCGATATTCACGATCTCCCAGTCTAGCCAATCAACTGTCATCCGATTCCGGAGACGATGGATTAGTCCGCAAAAAACGATGATTCGCGGCTTGATCCATCAATATACGACTTTCATGATTTCAAGATCCTTGGAATATTGCGGTTTTGAAAATTTGCCGATTCCAAATTCGATGGATTACGTCACATTTTGCGCGAAATGCGCCGTAGTCCATCACAGCCGAGCTGCAGCCATAAAAGAAGAGATAAGGCCCGAAATTTTGCGCACTTTGGTTTGGGCCTGAGATAGAAGGGCAGGGCCTACGCCGGTAAGCACAACGACTTTGAGCGATGCCGACGACAACGGCAGCGATGATCGTCCTCCTCTTTCAAAGAAATGCGACCAACCGCTCAACCGTCTTGCATGCAAATCTCCCAGCCTTCCCCTTCGAGGGGAAGGTGGCCGACCCCCGTCGGCCGGATGAGGTGATGGGAGACGTGAACTGCGCCCGCAACAGTGCCGGCAGCATCAACATCGTTTGGATACGGAGGAATAGGCCGCGGAAATCTCAATGATCGACCGACCCCTTCAACAGCCGACGCAACACGCGAACAGTTTGTTAATTGACATAATCAACTTGTTTCCGTATTCTTAACTACTACCTACAGGGTTGTAGGTAAGAACCTATAACAGCCCTTTCGGACAGCCAGCAACCATTGAAACCGCAACGGTTTCGAGACATCGCCCAGCCGGGAGAGCATCCCGACGCATCACTCCGTGACGCACAGGCAAACCTCGAAGCCACAGCATCATCACCCATGCAAAGGAGCATCATGACCGACCAGACAGCGAACAACGTCTCCCCCGCCGGCAACGTCACCTCTTACGAAACCTCGGTCAAAGCGGTCCGTGCGGGAGCCAGCCCCGAACAGGAGGCGGCAAAGCTCTATGACATGCTCACCGACGAGGAGCGACTCGGACTGCTCGACGGCGACGAGGACTTCTGGCCCGGTCAGATGGCCATGATGACCGAGGGATACAACGTCCGACCCATCCCCCACGGCACCATTGACCGTCTCGGCATCCCCGGATACCGGTTCTCCGACGGCCCTCGAGGCGCGGTGATCGGCCAGTCAACGGCGTTCCCGATCTCCATGGCTCGCGGCGCCACCTTCGATCCCGAACTTGAGGAGCGGATCGGCGAAGCGATCGGTGCCGAAGTCAAGGCCCAAGGCGGCAACTTCTTCGCCGGCGTATGCATCAACCTACTGCGCCACCCGGCCTGGGGACGTGCGCAGGAGACCTACTCCGACGACCCGTACGTACTCGGCGAAATGGGAGCCGCACTCGTTCGCGGCGTACGAAAATACGTGATGGCCTGCGCCAAGCACTATGCGCTCAACTCCATGGAGAACGCCCGGTTCCAAGTGGACGTGCAATGCGACGAGCGAACCCTGCACGAAGTGTATCTGCCTCATTTCAAGCGCGTGGTCGAAGAGGGCGTGGACGCGATCATGTCGTCGTACAATTCGGTGAACGGCGAATGGGCCGGACAGAACCCGGAACTGCTTACAAAGATCCTGCGAGATGACTGGGGTTTCACCGGCGTCACCGTCTCCGACTTCGGCTTCGGCCTGCGCGATGCGGCCAAGTCGCTCGAAGCCGGACTTGACATCGAGGAACCGTTCCGCCAGCAGCGTGCCGAGCATCTGCCCGACGACCTTGCGGCAGGGCGAGCCTCCTGGGAATGGGTCAGAAGGGCCGGTCTACGATGCCTTGCCACTCAGTTGCGCTTCGATGCCGAACACCATGAGCCCACGCCGAACCTTTCCGTGGTGGCCAGCGCGGGCCACTGCGCACTGGCCCGCGAAGCAGCGGCCCGCGCGATGGTCCTGCTGAAGAACGACGCCGTTGACGGCAACCCAATGCTGCCGCTTGACCCGAAGACCACCGGCAAGGTGGCGCTTATCGGCCGTCTGGCCAACGTGGCCAACACCGGCGACCATGGCTCATCGAATGTTCGGGCGCCTCACGTCGTCACGCCCTACGACGGTCTCACCGCCGCAATGGGAGCCGACAATGTGATCACTGCGTTCGAGGATGATCCCGCCGTCGCTGCCGAAGCCGCGGGCAATGCAGATGCTGCCGTGATCGTGGTCGGCTACACCTACAAGGACGAGGGAGAATTCGTCGACGCATCATCACTCTCCGGTCTGTCATTCATGTATCCCCCGGCTCCCGAAGGCATGGACGTGGAGAAGCTCACCGCGGCCGGCGGCGACTCGCTGGCCTACGGAGGAGACCGTGCCAGCCTGCGACTGCGTCCGATCGACGCGGAGATCATCAAGGCCGCCGCTGCCGCCAATCCGAAGACCATCGTGGTCATCGTGGCCGCCGGCGCGGTGATCACCGAGGAATGGCGAGACGCCGTGCCCTCCGTGCTGCTGTCGTGGTATTCCGGCATGGAGGGAGGCACTGCACTGGCCGACGTCCTGTTCGGCGCGGCCGAACCGGCAGGACGTCTGCCGTTCGCCGTACCCACCACGGAAGACGATCTGCCGTTCTTCGACCGCGACGCCACATCCATCACCTACGACCGCCTCCACGGTCAGCGTCTGCTCGACAAGCTCGGACACGCAGCCGCGTTCCCCTTCGGATTCGGCCTGTCCTACACGTCGTTCGAGCTCAACAACGTCACCGCTCTAAGGCAGGGACTGAGCCACGCAACGCTCACCGTGGACGTGACCAACACCGGCGAGCGCGATGGCCGTCATGTGGTTCAGGTCTTCGGCGTCGCCGCAGACGCCGATCACATCCCGGCTCGCACCGAGGCCGGCGAACGTCATCTCGTCGGATTCAAGTCGGTGATGGTACCGGCCGGCGAGACCGTGCAGGTCACCGTTGATGTTTCATTGGAGCCGATCAGCGAATGGGATACCGCCTCCAAGCATTTCATTGCCCCCTCGGTGGTGACGCTCATCGCAGCCTCCCACGCCGGAGCGGATGACGGTCTGAGCGTCACGCTGTAGTTCCAGCATCCGTCGGATTCGTAACCGACCGGCAAATCCGACCGTTACCGCCGTGTGTGCCGATGCATTCCTTCCGGTATCGGCACACCACTCCGCCAACATTTCGATCCGAGCCGATGATCACCCAGCCGATCATCGTGAACGAGCCATCGCAACGCGGCGATGCCTCGTTCAAGGCATCCGATTCACGGTGGAATCATACGACAAACCACAATCAGAGATCAGGTAACCGCACCCGACACGCTCCTGCAGAGAAAGGAACCAACATGCCTACCACCGACATCTCAGCCGCAACGCAGTCACCAACCCCCTCAGCACCCCACAAGGACAAGGTCTCCGTCCGCCTCTCGGTCGGTCTGGTACTGGCTGGCATTCTATGGATGACCCCCTACATCGGTTCGGTCACCGTACTACTGCCGGCTCTGTTCGACCAGATCGCACCGGATCAGAAAGTCGCGCTCGTCGCGCAGATGTCCATCGTCGGCTCCATCGTGGCACTGATCGCCAATATTCTCTTCGGAGCATTCTCCGATCTCACCCGCTCTCGGTTCGGCGCCCGCGCCCCGTGGCTGGTGCTCGGCTCCGTGGTCACCGCGGCCATGCTGTTCGCCATCACGAAAACCACCAACACCGCACTGATCCTCATCCTGTGGTGCATCTTCCAATTCTTCCTCAACGCCATAGTCGCACCGCTGGTGGCCGTGATCCCGGATCGAGCCCCCGAATCACTGCGTGGCACCTACTCCGCGGTGTACGGCGCGGGCAGCATGGTCGGCGCCGGTCTCGCCTCGGTCGTCGCGTCCCGATTCCTGAGCAACCCAGCATTGGGAGTCATCGTCTTCGCCTGCGCGATTCTGCTGTGCGGCCCGTTGTTCGTGCTGATCGCACCGGACAAGTCCAACAAGGATGCGGAACGCCGGAAGTTCTCCATCGACACGATCAAGACCAACTTCTCCTTCCCCACCCGAAACTGCCGTGACTTCTATCTCGCGCTCGTCGGCAAGCTCATCTTCGTGCTCGCCTTCTACGCGGTCACCGGCTATCAGCTGTACATCGCCACCGACTACATCGGCCTCGATACCGCCGGCGCCGGCAACCTGATCGCCGCAATGGCCACCGCGCAGATGGTGTTCGGTCTGATCTTCAGTGCCGTGGCCGGCCCGATCTCCGACAAGATCAACCGTCGCAAGATCTTCGTCGTCCTGTGCTGCCTGATCGCAGCCGTGGTGTTCCTGATCCCCGCGTTCTGGGTGGCTCCCGCCGCAATGATGGTGCTCGCCGTCGTCAACAGCGGCATGGTGCAGGGCGCCTATATGTCGGTGGATCAGGCGCTGAACTTCGACGTGCTACCTGCGAAGGAGACCGCGGCCAAGGATCTCGGCCTGCTGAACATGGCCAACACCGGCGGTCAGATCTTCGGACCGATGGTCACCTCATTCGTGGTGATGTCCGTCGGCGGATACCGCCCGGTGTTCTTCGTCTCCGCCGCACTGCTCGCCATCTCCGCGATCCTGATCCAGATGATCCGCACGGCACGATGATCAATCGAAAAAACGAGACGATCCGCTTGTGACTGCTATTCACCAGGCCGGAATCCCATAATGGGTTCCGGCTTTTCCACTGTCGAACCTATTCTCGCTCAGCCCTCAGCAGTGGAATCGAGGATGTCACATCCTTCCACATCCGTTCAAAATCAAGATGCTCAGAGTCACGAAGCCACTGAAGCTGCAGACCATCCATCAACGACAGCACCATGCGGGCGCAGTTGCGCGGATCATCGGTTTCCTTGGACGCCAACCGTTCCAGCATATCCAGCGTGATGCGCTCTCGTTCCTTCAGCCACTCGTAGGCGGGATGAGAGGAGTCCAGCGCCTCGGCATCCAGAATGCTGTATAGGCGCACCTTCTCGGGATTGCGCGCATTATAGGCGACCAGCACCTCGCACGCCCGGGCCAGCGACAGCTGCTCAAACGCCGGGGATACGGGAGCAAAACCCTTAAAAAGCCCGTCCGAACCACTCATATCCGGACGGGGTTCCACCACCGTCCTGCCAGAGGAACCGTCCGCGTATCGCTCGACGTCTTCGGCGTCGCCTTCACCTTTATCCGCCCTGCCGTCGGCGTCGCCGTTCGTTTCGACCATCAGCTGCCGTGCGATGTCGATCAGAGACTGGTTGTCCTCCTGCTCCAGGATCATCATCAGCAATCCGGTCTTCGACTGCACATGATGGATCAGCCCGGCCACGGTAAGCCCGCAGGCATCGGCCACCTCCTGCAGCGACGTGCCCCAGTATCCACGCTCCGCCATAAGTTCGGATGCCACTTCGATGATCTGCGCCCGCCTTTTATGCGGATCCATGCGCACCCGATCCCGTCTGCGAACCACCATTACCGATCAACCTTGCCCATCCCGGCGAACAGCGCCGTCAACCTTATCCACACCATCTGCATTCCGCCCAATTGTAACCGGAAACAAACAGTTCCCGCCGAGTCGACGTGGCTCACGTCAAGGAATGACGCCGACCCGACATCATATACTGAAAAACCCGATATGAAGTCGTTCCACTATCGAAGTACCGTAATCGGCGGCATTCAAGCTTCCACTTCGATGGATTTCATGTCGACGGGATGATCCGCATCCCCGATAGACGGATGAGGGTCTGCCGAACACTGCAATGTTCGGCAGACCCTCTTTGTCATTTTTCGCCCCAAACCCATAAGCCCCATACCACTCGCTTCGACAGTATGGAGCCCCTAACAAAGAAGGCCTCGACCTTGCCGAAACAAAGCCGAGGCCGATATCGGACGGACTCAGATGCAGTCAAACCGGCCGATCGACACGATCACCCATCCAGGAACGCTCCCTATTCGTACGTAAGCTCCAGCAGATACGCCACCGGAGCCGCGGCACTAGGCACAGTAAGCGTATGCGACGCGCGATCCCAACGAATCTCGCCGTCCCCGCCATACAGCACCTTCGTGGAGGAGAAGTCGGCATCGGCACCGGTAAGGTTCAGCGACATCGGCGCAGCAACCGCACCGGTTCCGCTGTCCGCACCGGCCCCGTCATCCGCGCCGCCTTCCGGCCGCAGCCAGACCGCCAGATAGCCGCGCGCCGCGGAAGCCCGAAGTCCCAAGATCACCGCGTCGTCACGCCAGCCCGGCAGTCCTGCCGGCCAGAACGGCACAGCCTTCGAAATATCCGATCGGATCGACTTGTACACGTTCAGTGCCGAGGCGATCTCCGCACGCTGCCCCTCGCTCATCCGGGTCAGATATCCGGAAACATAAGGACGACCCACCATGCCGTTGATCATGGTGTATCGGATCTCGTCGATCGTCATGTCGGCATTCGGATACGCCCAGTTGCCGCATTGCTCCGGCAGCATGCTCATCGGCGAGGACGCCGAGATATTCGCATACAGTCGGTAGTCCTGCTGATCGCTGGTCGACTGCAGCTGGGCGCGCTTCAGAGTCTCCCAGTCGGCGCGCATCGCACCGGATGAACAGGTTTCGATCGTCACCTCCGGGTGCCGTCCCTCCACACCGTCCAGCCACGACAGATACGCGCGGTCGATCTCCAGCTGCCCCTCACCCCGGCTGGGCGCGTCGATGTCCGTGCCCGCACCGGTATTCACGTTGTAGTCGAGCTTGAAGTACCGCACGCCCAAATCATCGACGAGATGATCGACCGTCTCATCAAGATGCCGCCGCACGGCCGGATGCCGCAGATCAAGCAGATAGCGCAGATGGGTTTCGAGCCGATACCCGCCGGTATGCAGGAACGCATCCTCCGGCAGCCGGGAGACGTACGGCGATCCGACGCCGATCACCTCCGGTTCCAGCCAGATGCCCGGCTTCATGCCATTGTCGCGAATATGGTCGATCACCTCGGCCAGTCCTCCGGGGAATCTGGTGCGGGACTCCTTCCACTCCCCCACCGACGGCCACCAGTCGCCGTGTTCGTCATACCAGCCGCAGTCGATGCAGTAGTATTCCACGCCGATTTTCGCGGCCTCCTCGATCAGCGGCAGCTCCTTGGCCGTGGTGGGGTTGCCCATGAACGTGTTCATGTAGTCGTTGAACACGACCGGCAGATCCTCGTGATCGACGTGCCGCCGCACGGTATGACGACGATATGCGGTCAGTTCGGCCAGCGCACCGTCGAGTTCCCGTTCCGAAACCGCGATCGTCCCGGTAATGGTGGCGAACGAACCGCCGGCCGGCAGATCGACATGCCAGTGGTGCTCCACATCGGTGGGACCGGACAGCACCAGATAGAATCCGTCCATCCGCTCGCCCAGCTGCCACAGCCATGGTCCGTTCGATTCCACCTGCCAGATCATCGCCCGACCGCTCACCGGATCGACCAGCGCGGCCTGTGGCAGATCATGGGCGGTCGATCGGCTGCTTACGGAACTGCGGGTCAGCGTATTGCCGAACGAGGTGACCGACGAGGATCGGGAGTCGACCTTTTCGCCGGATGCGGCGGCAGCCCTCGCGGCCGCCTCGGCACGGGCCTTGTTGCGCCGGTGGATGTCGAGCACCGACACCAGATCGTAGTCGCGCAGACGTTCGCGCCGCCAACGGTTCTCGCTGGTCCAGTCGGAGATGCCGGTGACCACATCCCACCGACCATCATCCCCGCCCAGACGAACGTACGTCGACATCGAGCTCACCGAGGTCAGTCGCAGCGGTCGATCCCCCTCGTTGACGATGTTCACCGAACCGGTCACCGCGGCCACGCCGTCATAGACGACGAATGTCGCCACGGCACGCAGCCCGTATCGTTCGGATCGCATCGTGATCGACAGCGTCCGCTTTCCGTCGCCGGCGGTCTCGTCGTGTGACGCGTACCGCAGATCGTTGCCGACGATCATCTCCGAATACCGTGATCCGAAATTGCCCTGCATCGCACCGTTCGCCGAGATCTGCACGATCGACTGCGGCTGTGTGAATGCCGTGGGCTCGGCGGGCACGCCGGCCGGCCTGACCGATTCGATGTATGGGGGAATATCGTCCCCGTACACGATGTCGAGCGCGATGCGATCATTGCCCCAGGTGAATCGCTGATTGGTTGTACTCATTGGTTTGCTTCTTTCCTAATGATGTTTTCGAAGTTATTGATGATTCCGCAGCGCCTCCAGCACTGTGGACCCTTTGCGCACGAACACCGGGATCGTCTCCAGCGGCGCCGGCACCTCCACGGTGAGGGAACCTGTGGGGTCGACGGTGGAGCCGGCATAGTCGACGGTTTCACCGTTAGTGCCGACGAATGCCCAGTCCTCGCCCGCCGGCAGCGTCACCTCTCGATGGCGAAGCCCTTCATGGAGTATCGGAGCAACCAGAATGTCCGGTCCGAACATGTATTCGTCTTCGACTCCCCATAGATCGCTCTGATCGGGGAAGTCATAGAACAACGGCCGGATCACCGGAGTACCCTTTTCGTGCGCCCGCTGCATCTGCTCGGCCACGTAGGGTCGCAGCCGTTCGCGCAGTTCGATGCACGATCTGAGGATCTCGTACACGTCTTCGCCATAGCTCCAGATTTCGTTGTCCGCGCCCGAACAGAACGGTTCGTTGAACATGCGCCAGGCATCGGTGACCTCGAATTCGATGGGGTTGCGGAATCCGTGCAGGCGGGTGACCGGACAGAACACGCCGAATTGGAACCACCGTACCAGCAGTTCATGGAACTTCGGGTCGGCAACCGTGCCTCCAGTGAATCCGCCGATGTCGGTGGTCCACCAAGGGATGCCGGAGAGTCCGGCGTTGAGGCCGGCCACGACCTGACGACGGAACGATTCGAATGTGGAGTGCACGTCGCCGCTCCACAGCAGCGCGCCATACCGTTGGCTGCCGGCCCACGCCGATCTCACCAGATTGCAGATGTCGCCCTCTTGCTGCCCCGCTTCGCGTTGTCCCTCGTAGAAGGTCCTCGCATACTCCACCGGATAGTAGTTGCTCACCTGCAGGGCCGGTCCGGCATCGTAGCGCACGATGTCGAAGTCGTAGTGTGGCGAGAGGTCGGGCTCGGCCTCGTCCAGCCAGAACAGACGGATGCCCTTGTCGTAGTAATGCTCCCTGGCCTTCGACCAGACGAATTCGCGCGCCCCGGGATTGAACGCATCGAAGTAGCTCTCATTGCCCATGAAGTTCATCAGCGTGGGCGTGCCGCGATCGGTGCGTACCAGATACCCCTTGGCGTCCATCTCGTCCCAGTTCTCGGAGTTGACGTCTACCGTCGGCCAGATCGACACCATGAGTTTGATGCCCATCTCGTCGAGCTCGCGGACCATGCCTTCCGGATCGGGCCAGTACTTCGGGTCGAACCGCCATTCGCCCTGCTGGGGCCAATGGAAGAAGTCGATGACGATCACCGAGATCGGCACGCCGCGTTCCTTGTATCCGCGGGCCACCCGCAGCAGTTCGTCCTGGGTCTTGTATCGCAGCTTGCATTGCCAGAATCCTGTGGCCCAGTCGGGCATCATGGGTGCGTGGCCGGTCGCGTCCGCATACGCCTCATCGATCTGGGCGGGCGTATCTCCAGCGGTGATCCAGTAGTCCAGCTGGTCGGTTCGTTCGGCCTGCCATTCGGTGAGGTTCTTGGCGAACGAAACCCGCCCCACGGCCGGATTGTTCCACAGCATGCCGTATCCGCGGCTGGACAGGGCGAACGGCACGTTGGCCTGGGAGTTGCGCTGGGCCAGTTCCAGCACGCAGCCCTTGAGGTCGAGCTCATGGATCTGCCGCTGCCCAAGACCGTAGATCCGCTCATCGTCGTAGGCCTTATGCCGCAGGGTTAGCTTCCAATCGCCACCAAGCACTGGCGTGTAGCCACGGCCGGGCAGTTCGATGGCGCTGGTTTCGTCACCGCCATCCTTGACCTGCCAGAATTCCTCGGTGAGCACGTCGCCGCCGGTCCGGCGGTAGGTGATCCAGCCGAAACGGTTGATTTCGGCGGTGATCCTGCCGTTGACGATACGGGCCGTATCGCCGTCGATGCTGATCTCCGGCGCGGTCGGTGTCGCGGTTGACGCCGACCCGGTCGGTTCCGGTGCGATCAGCGCCCAGTCATGATCCTGCGACACATCGTCGTTCCTGCTGCCGCGCACGCGCAGACTGTTCGCCCCCCATGGTTCGACCCACAGGGTTTCATGCTGGAACCTGCGTATCAGACGATTGCCGTCCTGCTCCAATATGGCATTCATGTTCTTTGCCTTTCCCTTGCGATACCGTTGCGATTTCCTCGCGATCCCGCTGCGATCATCCGGCGTTCAGCGGCGAGTGCGCCGTTTCGCGGGCCTTCCATACGGCGAGCAGGGAAATCGCGCCGGCGATCATGAGCCAGAAGGCCGGAGCGAACTTGTTGCCGGTGCTGGCGATCAACCACGAGGAGATGTACGGGGTCAGGCCGCCGAACAGCGAAACCGCGATGTTGTAGGCCAGTGCCATGCTGGCGAATCGCAGATTGGTGGGGAACAGTTCGGCCATGGCCGCGTTGATCGCGCCATCGACTGCGGCCAGGCAGATGCCGAGGATCGCCATGGCGCCGGCTGCGGCCCAGAAACTGCCTGCCGACATCAGGATCAGCGTCGGGTAGGTGAGCACGATGAAGCCGACGCAGCCGAGGGCCATCACCGGCCGACGTCCGATGCGATCGGACAATATGCCGAACGGTCCGATGAACGCGAAGCAGACGACGAAGCCGAGGAACGTGGCGCCGTAACTGGTGAGCTGATCATAGGCCAGATCGGTCTGCAGGTAGGCCGGCATGAAGGTCTGAAGCATCCAGTGACCCACGGATTTGATGGTGACGAAGCCCGCGCAGAACAGCAGTACCTTCCATTGCGTCTGCACCGACATCTTCAGCGGGGACTTCTGCACCTTGCCCATCTTCTTCGCGGCCTTGAATTCGGGAGTGTCCTCCAGCTTCTCCCTCATGTAGAAGCCGATCCAGCCGAGCGGCAGGGCGATGAAGAACGGAATGCGCCAGGCCCAGCCTTCCACGGCGGCCTCCCCCACCAACGCGCTGAGCAACAGCACGATGCCGGAGCCGGCCAGGTACGAGGCCACACCGAACAGATCGATGAAGCTGGTAACGAAGCCACGACGATTCGAGGGGGCGAATTCCAGCAGCAGCGTGGTGGATCCGGAGCTCTCGCCACCGGCCGCAAAGCCCTGCAGCAATCGCAAAAGCACCAGCACCACGGATGCCCAGATGCCCAGCGTCTGATAGGTGGGCAGGCAGCCCATCAGGAACGTGCATCCGGTGGTGCACAGGATGATGGCAGCCAGTACGTTCTTGCGGCCGAACCGATCACCAAGAGAACCCCAGAACATGCCGCCGATCGGACGGACGACGAATCCGGCAGCGAACACGGCGAAGGTGGACAGCATGGCCGCCTGAGGATCGCCTTTCTGGAAGAAGTTCAGACTGATCACCGTGGCGAGCGTGCCGTAGAGGGCGAAGTCGAACCATTCGGCAAAATGGCCGATTCCCGCGGTCGGTATCACGCGGCGCAGTGCGGCCCGACGTTCCGCATCGCTTTCGATCTTCAGGGCGAGTTCGGCCTCCTCGACGTCGTCCTTCGGCGTACCTGATTCGTGTTGCATGACTTTCTCCTTTGAACAGTCCTATTCGATGCAATCACTGCTTCTCTGCAATTTTTATTGCACAATCTGCAATATATGTTGCACTAACAAGATAACACGAACCAGTTTTCACCACAAGGCAATATAGAAAAATCGTCATATCAACTGTTTTTGGTATGACCGATGCACACATATTCCGGTTAGGTAATGCCGTTTACCTATCATGGGTTGTCAGGGATTATTGCCTACGAAGAGGAACGTGATCATGGCCGTCGAGACCTATCAGACCATCGCCAAGGCCGCCAAGGTACTGGAGGCGCTGGGCAACGCCGAAGCGGATTCACTGCGCGCGGCGGACGTGGAGCGAATCGTCAATTTCGGCGCATCCACGACGGTGAGGCTGCTGACCAGTCTGGAGGCATATGGGCTGGTGACCAGAACCGAAGACCAGCAGTATGCGCTCGGCGCCGGCATTCTGAAGCTTTCCAGCCAAAAGCTCAATCATGATCCGCTGTTCCGCGAATCGCGGGTGCTGTGCGAGGCCCTCGCACAGGAGACCGGGCTGAATGCCTATGTAATCAAGGAGGAGAACGGGGCTCCGGTTTATATCTGCAATTTCGAGGGGCATCTTTCGCCAAAGAATCGCACATTGATCGGATTGTCGGTGTCGATGCATGCCTCGGCAATGGGCAAGTGTCTGATGATGGATATGACCGAGGAGGAGCGGCGCGCCAAGCTTGGCGACGAACTGATCCCGTTCAATTCGAAAACCGTGAAGACGCATGAGGAGCTGACCAGGCAGATCGAGGAAGGGCGGCGATGCGGATACTGCGTGGAGGATCAGGAGGTATCGTTCGGAAGACTGTGCATCGGCGCACCGATTCGTGATGCTTCGGAGTCGATCTGCGCGTCGATTTCGGTGGCCGGACGATTGTCCACCATGCGCAAGATCGGCGTGGAGGAGCTGGCCGAACAGGTATTGGAGGCAGCTGATCGTATCAGCGTCAATCTGGGAATGATCGGCGGAAATCATTAGGCGGCAATGAGTCGCCCGAATGAACCGAGTTCGCACCCATCACCTCATCAGTCTCGCACCGCTGACAGCTTCTCGGTGGCATCAGTCGGCCTGACGGCCGCGTGCTGTTCGCTCGCCTGTCGGCGAGTCTGAACCTTGGGAACGACTCCACCGTTTCCTTGACAGGTTCTCAGCCTAGGGGAACGCCGAGCATCGGCCCGCACTCGACCTCCGAATACGAAAAGGCCCGGGAGCTGAGCTCTCGGGCCTTTCGTGTTGCAATCTTTGCTTATAAAGCAGGAGCGGGATCCGCTGTGTCGTATGCCTTGCAAGCGGCAACGGCGGACTCCGCCGGATCAATGAACCGAATCAGGCGAGCAGGGTCGGATCGACCGGGACGCCGGGGTTCATCGTGGAGGTGATGGTGGCCTTGGTGATGTAACGGCCCTTCACGGTGGCGGGCTTCAGGCGCTTGACTTCGTCGGCCACGGCCTTGAAGTTCTCGTCGAGAGCGGCCTCGTCGAAGGAGAGCTTGCCGATCAGGAAGCTCAGGTTGCCGTTCTTGTCCACGCGGAACTCGATCTTGCCACCCTTGATGTCCTTGACGGCCTTGGTGACGTCCATGGTCACGGTGCCGGTCTTCGGGTTCGGCATCAGGCCACGGGGGCCGAGCACACGACCCAGACGGCCGACCTTGCCCATCATGTCGGGGGTGGCGACCACGGCATCGAAGTCGAGGAAGCCGCCCTGCACCTTGGCGATCAGATCGTCATCGCCGACGAGGTCGGCGCCGGCCTCGGTGGCCTCGGTGGCCTTCGGGCCACGGGCGAACACGAGCACCTTGGCGGTCTTACCAGTGCCGTGGGGCAGGTTGACGGTGCCACGAACCAGCTGGTCGGCCTTGCGCGGGTCGACGTTCAGACGGTACACGGCTTCGACGGTCTGGTCGAAGTTGTAGGCCGGCATGCTCTTCAGCAGGGCAATGGCCTCGTTGGCGGTGTAGAGGTTGCCGCGGTCGATCTTCTCGGCGGCTTCGCGGTACTTCTTGGAACGCTTTACCATGAGTCCTTCTCCTTTCAGTCCGTAACCGTGATACCCATCGAACGGGCGGTGCCCTCGATGATCTTCATGCCGGCTTCGATGTCACGGGCGGAGAGGTCTTCCATCTTGATCTGGGCGATCTCGCGGACCTGATCTTTGGTGACGGAGCCGACCTTGTGGGTCAGCGGGTTTTCGGTGCCCTTCTCAACACCGGCGGCCTTCTTCAGCAGAGCCGCGGCCGGCGGGGTCTTCAGGATGAAGGTGAAGGAACGATCTTCGTAAACGGTGATCTCGACAGGGATGACCTGACCCATCTTGTCCTGCGTCTGGGCATTGTATGCCTTGCAGAAGTCCATGATGTTCACGCCATGGGAACCCAGAGCCGGGCCCAGCGGCGGGGCCGGGTTGGCCTTGCCGGCCTGGATCTGGAGCTTGATCAGCGCCGAGACTTTCTTCTTGGGAGCCATTGTATGGTTCTTCTTTCTATGAAGCGGTGATGACGGCGAACGCAGTCGAAACGCGACGGCGAACTCCTCCCGCAACCTATTGTTGCTGTGCTGTGCTAGCAGGCATCCATACGACTTCGCGCACGGACAATCCCTCCAGACACAACTTTTCTATTTTGCCTCATTCCCCGGACAACACGCCGTTCGGGTTCCGCAAAAACAAAAGGACCGCGGATATAATCCACGGCCCCAAACAGCAGGTAGGCATCAGTCGTAACACAGACGACGCCGCAAGCTCTCAACCAACCAAGGTCCTGTCACCTCATCAGTCAGCTCCGCTGACAGCTTCTCGGCGGCATCAGTCGGCCTGACGGCCGCGCCCTATTCGCTCGCCTGTCGGCGAGCCTGAACCCTAGAAACGGCTCCACCGTTTCCTTGACGGGTTCAGCCTGAGGGGAAGCCAAGCTCGCACCGATTAACCGTCGATGATGCGTGTGTCATCAAACTGCTTCAGCGTGAAATTCGATAACGCGTGTGTCGTCAAGGCGCACCGAGGGAAGGCGCACAAAGGTGCGTCGACCGAGAAGCAACGCCGACGACACTCCGTTATCGGATTTCAGTCGAGTTTTTCGACTTGGTCGAAGTTAAGCTCCACCGGCGTATCGCGCCCGAAGATGGACACGAGAACGGTGAGTTTCTGGGTGGCCGGGGAGACTTCGGAGATGACGGCGGCCATGGAGGCGAAGGGGCCGTCGTTGACGGTGACGTGGTCGCCGACCTGGAAGCTGACTTCGACGGTGCGCTTCTTGGCGGCGGCGGGCTTGTCGCCGGCGGCCTTGAGGGCTTCGGAGGAGATCATCGGGGACATCATGGTGACGACTTCCTTGCGGGTGAGCGGAACCGGGGTGCGGTCCTGTCCGACGAAGCCGGTGACGGCTTCGGTTTCACGGACGATGCGGAAGGCGTCGTCGTCGGGCATCATGCGGATGAGCACGTAGCCGGGGATGCGGACGCGGGAGACGATCTTCTTGCCTTTGTCGGTGTGCTTTTCGACTTCTTCCATGGGGACTTCGATCTGGAAGATCTGGTTTTCCATGCCGAAGGAGGCGACGCGGGATTCGATGTTGGTTTTGACGCGCTTTTCGTAACCGGAGTAGGTGTGGAGAACGTACCATTTGCCGGGGAGGGTGCGGAGCTTCCTGGAGAATTCTTCGACGGCGATCTGGCCGGCGTCCTTGTCCTCGTCGGAATCGTCGGCGTCAGAATCGGAATCCGCGGAATCGGAACCGGCAGCCTCGGCATCGTCGGCCGACTCGGAATCAGCAGCCTCGGAGGCGGCATCGTCGGAAGCCTCGGTATCGTCGGCAACCTCGGTATCGTCGGCCTCAGTCACCGTGTCATCGGCGGCCGCGGAATCGTCGGAGACCTGATCGGCCTCAACGGGCGCGGGCTCGGAGACGGGGGCCACGGCGGCCTCTTCATTCACTTCGTTGAATTCATCAGTCATAACGTGTCCTTTAAAAGCGTGTCCTTCACGATTGCTCATTCGGCGCTGCGGGCCGCGCCGATCACTATCCTTTGCCGGTTACGGATCAGCCGAACACCGCCATGACGGCCTTGCCCAGACCGAAATCAAGACCGGTGACCAGCAGCATCAGGAAAATGACGAAAATAAACACGGCGATGGACCACAGCAACAGTTCCTTGCGTGTGGGAGTGACGACCTTGCGCAGCTCATCGATGATCTGCTTGATGAACAGGCCGATCCGCATGAAGATGTTCGGCTTTACGGTGCTCGCGTCAGCATTTGATTTCTTAGCCATATCCATCCTCACAAAATCGAAGAACACCAGTTCATCTCTAGCAGGGAAGGCGGGACTCGAACCCACAACCTACGGTTTTGGAGACCGTTGCGCTACCAATTGCGCCACTTCCCTATTTAACTTTGCCTATCGTACACACACCCTCGGAAAAGGAGGTGTTAGGCAGACGAAAAACCGCCAAGAGCACATATTAGCGGCTCTTGCGGATTTCGTCCACCCCAGCACCGTCATACGGCGTGTGCGCACGGATGGCAACGGTTTCGGCCTGCCGTTCAGGCCTCGACCCACCGGCGGAATCGCGCGATGCCCTCGACGAGCTGATCGTCAGCCAGCGCGTACGAGAAGCGCAGGTAGCCTGGAGCGCCGAACGCCTCGCCCGGCACGGCGGCCACATGGGCTTCGTCGAGCAGCAGCGACGCCAGATCGGAGCTTGTTTCGGCCACGGAACCGTTGGGCCCGAGCGGACGGCCGAGCAGGGCGGTCACGTCGGGGAAGGCGTAGAACGCGCCGGTGGGCGTGGGGCACTGGACGCCGGGGATCTCGCTCAGGGCCGAGACGATGGCCCGACGGCGCTTGTCGAAGGCCTCGCGCATGCGGTGCACTTCGTCGAGCGGCCCGGCGACGGCGGCGAGCGCGGCCTGCTGGGCCACGTTGTCCACATTGCCGGTGAGATGTCCCTGAAGTTTGGCCGCGGCCTTGGCCACCGGTTCGGCGGCGATCATCCAGCCGACTCGCCATCCGGTCATGGCGTAGGTTTTGGCCACGCCGTTGAGCACAAGCAGACGGTCTCGCAGTTCGGGCACGACGGCTCCGATGTACGTGGTTTTCGCATCGTCGTAGTTGAGGTGCTCGTAGATCTCGTCGGAGATCACCCACAGGTCGTGTTCCAGCGCCCACTCTCCGATCGCGCGGATCGTCTCCTCGGGCCAGACGGCACCGGTGGGGTTGGATGGGGAGTTGATGATGATCGCACGAGTCCGCTCGGTGCGCGCGGCCTCCAGCTGCTCCACGGTGGGGGTGAAGTTCTGATCGGCTCCGGACAGCACCTCGACGGGCACGCCGCCGGCGAGTTTGATCATTTCGGTGTATGAGGTCCAGAACGGTGCGGGGACGATCACCTCGTCGCCGGCGTCGATGAGGATCTGGAACGATTCGTAGACGGCCTGCTTGCCTCCGTTGGTCACCACCACCTGCTGCGGGGTCACTTCGTATCCGGAGTCGCGCTTCGTCTTCGCGGCGATCGCATCGCGCAGTTCGGGCAGACCGGCGGTGGGCGTGTACCGGTAGTTGCGCGGATCGCGGCACGCCCGGGCGGCCTCCTCCACCACGTAGTCGGGTGTGGGGAAATTGGGCTCGCCGGCACCGAATCCGATCACGTCCACGCCTTCTGCTTTGAGGGCCTTGGCCTTGCCGTCCACGGCGAGGGTGGCGGATGGGGAAACGGAGTTGATGCGGTCGCTCAGGTTGCGCCTTGATTCTTGTTCAGCCATGATGCCCAGCCTATAACTAGATCACGAGATTCGATCGTTTTCGGCGGTGTGGTATCCCAGTTCGGCACTCACCCGACTGGCGGCGTCCACCACCACGGGTCCGAGGGCCTTCATGCGTCGCGGAGGCATGAACTGGATGGCTCCGGAGACGGAGATCGCGGCCACGGTTTTGCCGCGGCCGTCGCGCACCGGGGCGGAGACGCATCGGATGCCGGGTTCGTTCTCCTCGAGGTCGTAGGCGAATCCCTGTTTGGCGAATTTCGTCATGGCCGCGGAGAACGTGGCTTCGTCGGCGTAGTCGTGTTCGGGGTCACGGCCGGCGAGGTTGCGGTCCTGCACGTACTGCGAGCGCCACCGGTCGGGCGAGTCGAGCAGCAGGGCCTTGCCGATGCCGGTGTAGGTCAGCGGCATGCGGCATCCGGGCCATGATCGCACTTCGATGCCTCGGGTGCCGTGGATCTTGTCGAGGTAGAGGGCCATGCCGGCGTCCTCCACGGCGAGGTGGATGGTGTCCTTCACCTGGTGGGCGAGGTCCACCAGGATCGGATGGGCGACCACCTGCAGGGAGACGCTGTCGAGGGCCTGGAATCCCAGTTCGATCAGTGCGGGGCCGAGTTGGAGCCGGCCGCCGTCGGATTCGCGCAGGAATCGTTCCACCCGCAGCGCCTGGATCAGCCGGTGGGCGGTGCTTCGGCTCAGTTCGGTTTTTTCCACCACTTCGCGAAGATTCGCGGCGCCGTCGGCCACGGCGCGCAGCACCATGATCCCGTGGATCAGGGTTCGCGTGCCGGAGGGGGCTGCACTGTTCTCTGCCATAGTCTCCTACTATATTTCACTCGTTGACTCATCTGTCCGCCCGGAAACGGAAAACGGGTCTCACGCCGGAAGATCGGCGAAAGACCCGTGTCAGCAACAGCGGAAAGGAAGTGCGATCAGCCCTTGTATTGGGCGATGTCCGCGGCCAAGGCCTTGACGTACAGGTCGGTGTCGCCGGCCACGGCCACGAAGTTCGCGCCACGGGAGAAGGCTTCCTTGGCGACGTTCACGTCGAAGGCGAGGAAGCCGACGGCCTTGCCGTGGGCCTTGATCACCTTGAAGGCGTCGTAGACCTGATCCATGATCGCGGCCGGATCGTCGGGATGGCCCAGCGAGGCGGAAAGGTCGGCCGGTCCGATGAAGATGCCGTCGACGCCCTCCACGGAGGCGATGTCCTCGATGTTGTCGAGGGCTTCCTGGGATTCGACCTGTACGAGCAGGCAGATCTCGTTCTTCGCGTCGCGCATGTAGTTGGGGATGCGTCCCCAGCGGCCGGACCGGGCGATCGGCGAGCCGACGCCGCGGATGCCTTCGGGGGCGTAGTTGACGGCCTTGACCATCAGCTCCGCCTCCTCTTTGGTGTTGACCATCGGCAGCAGCAGGGTCTGCGCGCCGAGGTCGAGCACCTGCTTGATCAGCACCGGATCGGCCGAGGCGGGTCGTACGACGGGCGTGGTGTCATAGGGGGCCACGGCACGCAGCACGTCGAGGATGGTGTTGAGATCGTACGGACCGTGCTCGCCGTCGACCAGCAGCCAGTCGTAGCCGGCGCCGGCCGAGATCTCGGCGGCGGTGGGAGAGGCCAGGGCCATCCACAGGCCGTACTGTTCCCTGCCTTCCTTCAGCGCCTGTTTGAAGGCGTTATGCGGTAAAGATGTCATGGCATGCCCTCCGACATGTTCTTCATTGGATGTGCCGTAGCTCATCGGGTACCTTCCGGCGTTCGATCAGTGCTCGAACGGACGTTCGAGCGGGCACTCGCGGTTGAGTTCGACGCCGAAGCCCGGCTTGTCGAGTTCCTCGGCGGTGATGATGCCGTCGTGCGGAACCGGCTCGTCGATCAGGACGGGGTCGAACTGCGGGCGGACGTAGTCGGCGTGCGGCGAGGTCATGAGCATCTCGCTGAACGGCGTGTTGGTGAAGGTGATGACCGCGTGGTGCGAGTAGACGGAGGAGCCGTGGGGCACCACGAGCTGGCCGCGGGACTTGGCCACGGCCGCGATCTCGCACAGCGAGGTCACGCCGCCGCACCAGCCGACATCGGGCTGCAGGATGTCCACGCCGGCCTCGGAAAGCTCCTTGAAGCCTTCGAGAGTACCGGTGTGCTCGCCGGTGGTCATGAGCATGCCCTTCGGCATGTTCTGCTTGAGCTGACGGTAGCTTTCGACCTGCTGGGGCGGGAAGCACTCCTCAAGCCACTTGAGCTTGTACGGGGCGGCCGCGTGGGCGAGCTTGGTGGCGTAGTTGACATCCTGGCTCATCCAGCAGTCGAACATCAGCCAGAAGTTGTCGCCGACGCGCTCGCGCATCTCCTTGAGCATGGCGATGTCCTTGGCGATGCCCTCGTCGCCGTCGGCCGGACCCCAGTGGGTCGGCATCTTGCCGCCGATGAAGCCCATCTTCTGCGCCAGATCCGGACGGGCGCCGGTGGCGTAGAAGTGAATCTCATCGCGCACGGCGCCGCCGAGCAGCTTGTAGACGGGGAGCTTCACGACCTTGCCGTAGAGGTCCCACAGAGCCAGGTCCACGCAGGAGATGGTGTTGATGACCACGCCGCCGCCACCGGAGTAGTACTGGGTGGCGTTGAGCATCTGGTCGTGGATCAGCTTGATCTGATCGACGCGCTTGCCTTCGACGAAACGGGACAGGTGATGTTCGACGATGAAGCAGCCGACCGTGCCCGCGGTGGAGATCGCGAAGCCGGTGGTGCCGTCGGAGGCCTCGACCTCGACGACCAGCGTGCCGAGCACGTTGATGCCGAAGGACTGACGGGACTGCTTGTACTCCTCATACTTGCTCATCGGCGTGGCGATGTGATCGTCGATCCAGTGATCCTTGCCCTGATCGTGGTAGTCGCCGCCGCCCTGGCCGTGAACCTTGGCCGCAGCGCCGCCCATGCTGTACGCACGGATGTGCGTGATCGTGGGCAGCTTCAATGATGGTGCTAGTGCCATAGTGCCTGTCCTCTTTTGTGGTTCTTGTGGTTGGAAGTCAGTCGTTGACGTCGTTGACGCTTCGTTGCATCGTCACAACCGCGATGGTGCGGCGTCTCGAACTCGATGACGATTGTCACTGTACCAGCCATGGAACATCATCCCTATATTTGAGATTTTTAGTTGTTGCCATCATTTTCATCAAACATCTTCCTTACGTAGCTTATAACGCCGCACATCGTCGATTCCTGTTATTTTTTACCCTTGGCCGCCCATCCCAATTGATGGGACGACATGGTTCACCTCCATAAGATATGGAAGCAGTGCAAGGCATGGCGCTCCAATGGCGGAGCCGTATCCGACAAGCGCTCAACGAACGAACGCGGAGATGAACCCATAGTCCCGGCACGCAAGAGAGAACCGTATATCGAACATAGAGGTTGTTATGGCAGATCGAATCACAACCGAAAAGACGGCAGACAAGCCGCGCGAGCTTGCGGGAATCGTCGCACGCACCAGCGCACGCCTCGTCCCCTTCCTACTGCTCATGTATGTGCTGGCGTTCTTCGACCGCACCAACATCAGCTACGCGCAGCAGTCATACATGGCCGACACCGGCCTGACCGCCCAAGGCTACGCCCTCGGCTCCGGCCTGTTCTTCGTCATCTACTCGTTCCTCGGCACGCCCTGCAATCTGGCGATGCGCAAGGTCGGTGCCCGTAAGTGGCTGACCATCCTCGCCATCCTATGGGGTCTCGTCGGCGCGGGCATGGCGTTCACCCACAACGAGACGCAGTTCCTCATCGTCCGCGTGCTCCTCGGTATAGCCGAAGCCGGCTTCTTCCCCGGCGCCATCTACCTGACGACCATCTGGTTCCCGAAGGACAAGCAGGACGAGATCCGAGGACTGTTCTACATGGGCGCCCCAATCGCCATGGTCATCGGATCGCCCGTCTCCGGCCTGCTCCTGCAGATGCACGGCATCGCCGGCCTGCCCGGCTGGTGGTGGATGTTCTTCCTCGAAGGCATCGCCGCCGTCGCCGTCGGTATCGCCGCCTGGTTCTACCTTGACGACAACCCGCGTTCCGCCCGCTTCCTGAGCCGAGAAGAGGGCGAAATCCTCGCCACCGTCATCGAAGACGAGGAAAAGAACGCACCCGTCAAGACCGAATCCTCCGTGCAGGGCGCATTCAAGTCCTGGCGCGTGTGGGTGCTCTCCATCGTCTACTTCCTCATCCAGGTCGGCGTATACGGCATCACCTTCTTCCTGCCTTCCCAGGTTTCCGGCCTTGTCGGACAGAAGGTCGGCCTGACCGTCTCCCTGATCTCCACCATCCCGTGGGTGTGCGCCCTCATCGGCACCTGGCTGCTGCCGAAGTGGTCGTCCAAGGTCGGCCATCACCACATCTTCGTGGCCGTCATCCTGCTCATCACCGGCGTTTCCATCGCGGCCTCCGCGTTCGCATCCCCGCTCATCGCCATCATCTGCCTGTGCTTCGCAGCCACCGGCGTCATCGCCAGCCAGCCCATCTTCTGGCGTATGCCCACCGAGCTGCTCACCGGCGCCGCACTGGCCGGCGGCATCGGCATCGTGACCATGCTCGGCGGCTTCGGCGGCTTCTTCGCCCCGAACATCCGCGTCTGGTTCGACATGCTCTTCGGCACGCAGGAAACCGGTGAAGGCGGCCTCGTCGCCCTCGGTATCTTCGTCCTCGTCGGCGCTCTGCTCTCCTGGATCGTCGGCATCTCCGAAGGCAGGGGCAAGAAGAACTAGCCCTCATTCATACGCACCCCTCTCCTTAATCGCAGATTCCCTCCGCGTCCCCTTCCTCGCGGAGGGAATCTGCATATCCGCACCTCTACCATCAGGAGAAATCATGGAACTGGCATTGAAAACCGGCTCGCTGCTGCTCATCATCGTCGGCTCATATCTGTTCAAACGTGCGGGATTCTTCAAGGAACGCGACTACAAAATACTGCAGGTGTTCGTCTTCAACGTCACCCTGCCGGCCGCCATCATCCATTCGTTCGCCCAGAACCAGCATGATTTCAGCCTGTTTTGGATTACGCTTCTGGGATTCCTCGGCGCACTCATCCCCCTGTTCGTCATCTACGCCGCCACGCGACGCGGAACGACCGAACATCGCGCGTTCGAAATGCTCAACGCCACCACATTCAACATCGGTAATTTCACCCTCCCCGTCGTCACCACATTCCTCGGTCCCGCCGCAGGCGTCGCCGTTGTCATGTTCGACATGGGCAACGCCGTCATGTGCGCCGCCGGATCACTCGTCGTCACCAGCGCACTGCTCCACCTCAACACCGGCGATACGCCACGATCCCCCAAGGACCGTCTCAAATCCAGTGCCCGTAATTTCTACACGTCGGTCGCCTTCGACACGAACATCATCATGATCGTCATGCTGATCGCCGGCATCTCAATCCCCCAAGGCGTCGTCACCGTCATCGAGCCGCTCGCCAACGCCAACACCTTCTGCTCCATGGCCATGGTCGGCATGATGATGGAAATCCCCGAGCTCGCCGACGACCGCCGTGAAATGCTCAAGGTATTGGTCTGGCGATTCGCCATCTCCATCATCGGATCACTGCTCGCCTGGTATCTGCTGCCGGTTCCCCCGCTCGGCCGCAAGGTCGCCGTGATCTGCATGTTCGCGCCCATCGCCATCTTCGCCACCAAATTCACCGACATGACGCTCGGCAAAGCCAAACTCGCCGGATTCTCGCTGACGATCTCGGCCGTAATATCGCTGATCATCATGGCCCTGCTCAGCGCCTTCCTCCCCGCATAGTCGGTCACGAATCCGCAGTCATATGGCAAGAATGGCAAATTTCACATATAGGGACTCCATTCCATAAAAACTATACTGTTGTGTAAACCGCGTTGACACCGCAGTCGATGCTCAACGGCGGCAACACACACGGCAATCACAGGAGATTCACCAACATGACCGCAAACACCTACGATTTCAACGGCAAAGTCGTCATCGTCACCGGCGGCGGCACCGGCATCGGCCGCGCCATCACCCGCGGCTTCCTCGACAACGGCGCCACCGTCATCGCCGTAGGCCTCCGCCCCGAACCCCTCGAAGAAACCGTCGCCGGCTACGACAACGGCCACACCCACATCACCGACGTCTCCGACCACGCCCAGGTCCACGACCTCGTCCAAGACGTCGTCAGTCAATTCGGCCACCTCGACGTCGTCGTCTCCAACGCCGGCATCTTCGAAGGCGGCGAAATCGAACACGTCTCCGACGAAGTCTGGCACAAACTCTTCTCCGTCAACATGGACGGCCTCTTCTACCTCACCAAAGAAGCCCTCCCCTACCTCAAGCAGACCAAAGGCAACATCGTCGTCGACACCTCCGTCTCCGGCCTCTACGGCGACTGGGGCCAAACCGCCTACAACTCCACCAAACACGCCATGAACGGCTTCGTCCGCTGCGTCGCCCTCGACTACGGCCAATACGGCGTCCGCATCAACGCCTTCGCCCCCGCCTTCATCGAAACCGACATCAACAAGGAAGTCTGGACCGACCCCGACCGCCTCAAGCCCTACATCGACCGCGTCGCCCTCGGCCGCACCGGCAAACCCGAAGACTGCGCCGACCTCGCCCTCTTCCTCGCCTCCCCCGGCGCCTCCTACCTCACCGGCCTCGTCGTCCCCGTCGACGGCGGCACCACCGCAGCCACGGGGCAGGGGCGGAATAATTACGAATCCGACACCCGATCCGTCCTGTGATTGTTGAATGATGGAGCGTCCGCTGCGTTACGGGGAACTCGACGTACCTTTGTACGCCTTCGTTCCCCGCGCCTTGCGGCCGCACGCATCATTCAACAATCAACGGCAACCCGTGCGTACAAAGCGACGTCTTTGCGCCTTCGTCTTCCACGCCTTGAAGCCGCACGCATTACGCAAACCTCAACGGCAACCCGTGCGCGGGAGGTTCGACGTACCTTCGTACGCCTTCACCTCCCGCGCCTAGAGACCGCACACATCATTCAACAATCAACGGCAGCTTGAGGCGCGCAACCGCGCATCACAACGCACACAACGCACACACCAACCACGAACACAAGGAAAGCTCTGAACAATGACGCTTGGAGAGGATTACCAGCAGCCCGTCCCCGGCCGCATGTACACCATCATCCCGGAAACCCCCGAACACGTCGAACGAATCCGCCCATTCATCGACACCCACGTACACCTCATGGAAACCGCCCTATACTCGTGGTTCAACGACTCCAAAGCCCCCACCTTCGAAGGCCCATGGGACCCACTATTCAAGGCCGGCGACTATCTGGCCGACAACCTGCTCGATGAAACCACAGGCAGCAACATCAACCTCGTCGGCGCCGTACACGTACAAGCCAACGCCGACGACCCAGTAGCCGAAATCACCAGCGTGGAAAAGCAGAGCGAACAAACCGGCCTACCCGTAGTAACCGTTGGCGGCGGAGACCTCTCCTCCCCCGATTTCGCCGCCACCCTGGAACAGGAGCTAGACCATCCAAGCCTGCGCGGCATACGCCAAAACCTCAACATGCACCCGCATCCCCTATACCACTACGTAAGCCACTCATACATGGACGACCCCTCGTGGCTCAACGGGCTCGCACTACTCGAACGGCACGGCCTAAGCTTCGACATGCAGCTATACCCCACGCAGTTCGCCCGCGCCGCCGAAATCATCGACGCCCACCCCAACACCCTATTCATCATCAACCACGCCGGCATGTGGGCCGACCGCGACCTCGCCGGATTCCAACTCTGGAAAAACGGGCTGACCGAACTCGGCAAACGCGACAACGCCGTCATCAAAATCTCCGGACAACCCTCCATGGACCACTACTGGACCATCGAAAGCCTCAAACCCGGCATCTACACCACCATCGACGCATTCGGCATCAACAAAACCATGTTCGCCTCAAACTTCCCCGTCGACAAACTCCACTGCTCATACGTGGACCTCATCCACGCCTACGCACGCTGCGTGGAAACCCTCACCGAAGACGAACAGAACGCGATGTTTGTAAGCAACGCCCGCAAATACTACCGCTTCTAGTGGCTGGCGATGATGGAGCGTCCGCTGCGTTGCAGGAGGTTCGACGTACCTTGGTACGCCTTCACCTCCTGCGCCTTGCGGCCGCACGCATCATCGCCAGCCACCGGCAACCAGCAGAGTCAGCCACGTTACGGGAAACCCGACGTACCTTGGTACGCCTTCACCTCCTGCGCCTTGCGGCCGCACGCATCATCGCCAGCCACCGGCAACCACACCGACGACGAACACACGCCTACGCGACGGAAACGCCGAATCGGACGGCATGAGCATCGGCACGACGATGATCCGCAGTCAGACGCACGACCATGCCGCCGAACACGCCCGACAGCACCGCCACCACGACGAACGCCCACAACGCCACGGTGATCACGCCGGGCACGAGCAGCGACGGCAGCACCAGTGAGGCGAACGCGCAGGGAATACGGCCGATGCCCAGGATCAGACTCTGCGCTTCGGCCGAAACCGCCACGGGAAAAATCTCCTGAGTCCATATCTTCGCATTCATCTCACCAGCGAAATTGCAGAAGAACTGGAACAGGATCACGGCGGCGGCGGTGAACCACATCGTACCGCCCACGGCCATGATCGCCATAGCCAGTATCTGGGCGGCCGCCCCCACCCAGAACAGTCGGTCACGCCACTCACCCTTCGGCACCCGGCCGTACGCCACGCCACCCGCCACGCAAAGTATGGCGGAAACGATGCCGATGATCACGGCCTGCGTCTGCGTGGCATGCTGCGAAACCAGCAGATAGGTCTGGAACTGGTTGATGGTGTTGGCCATCATATTCCACATCACATAGAACAGCGCCAGCACCGCGAACAGCACCGCGTATCGGCGGCCGGTCCGCGCATCCACGGATTTCAGCACGTCGACGATACCGGCCGATTCCACGGAATCGGCGGTGGAATCCGCCACGTCGATCCGCTCGCGATCAGCCGCAGCCCGGTGCAGCCGTGCGATTCTCGGATCGGCCACGCGCCACAGCGCGGTGACCAGGGCGATCAACGCCAGCACGCCGAAGACGATGCGGGCGCCGAGGAATCCGACGGGACTGACGATCAACGCCAGCACGTAGGGGCCGAGAATACCGACCGACCACAACACCTGCGTACGGCTGACCAGATAGCCTTTCAACGTTTCGTCGGGTACGTCGTGCGTGATCACGCTGATCGACACCGGCAGGTCGAAGCCGACGGCGAGCGCGGCCATACCAATACCCAAGGCCAGTACGACGAAGTTCGGAGCCGTGGCGCAGGCTGCGAGCGCGAGCGCACAGACGAAGGCGTTGATGTTGAACATGCGCACCAGACCGAAGCGCTGGGCGATGAACCCGCCGCAGAAGGAACCGGCCGCGAAGGCGAAGGTGAGGATCGCGGACACCGCGCCGACCTGCGCGGCGTTGAGACCGAGACCCTCCCGCCACAGGGCCAGCGTGGAGCTCAACGCGAGAATGGTGCCTGCGCCGAGGAACGAACCGAGTCCGGCGGCCATGCCCAGTATGCCGTACCCGCGATCGTCGGGATTCGATGCGCCCACCGTCGTCCGTGCCATTTCTGCCTCTCCTTCATCGACACGATCACAAACGGCCATCACACTACCATCCGACGGGACACTATCCCCATATTTGGTACATTGACTGCGTTTGGGGCATTTCAATTGACTGCGTTCGAGGCACCTCATCAGTCGGCTCACGCCGACAGCTTCCCCTCAAGGGGAAGCCCGAAGAAACCGGCCTCCTGCCTTCCCCCACTGGGCCGGACCCGTTAAGGGGAACGGCGGCGTTCCCAGGGTCCGGGTGAGCCGACAGGCGAGCCGGTGAGATGCGGCCGTGAGGCCGTCCGCTCTTGCTGTGAAGGTGGCCGACGCAGTCGGTCCTCTCCATCCTGCCTTCCCCCACTGGGGGAAGGTGGCCGGCGAAGCCGGTCGGATGAGGGGGGATCAAACCCCGCAACACAGCACGATCACAACAGCTCGATCACATCAGCACGAGATCATCGCGGTGCACCAGCGGGTGCGCGTATTCCGGGCCGAGCAGCTTGCGCAGCTGCGCGCTGGTCCGGCCCAGCGTCTGCGGAATCTCCTCGGAGTCGAATCCGGAAAGCCCCTTGGCCAGACGATTGCCCTGCTCGTCCACGATCAGCACCGGATCGCCGGCCGAAAACTCGCCTGTCACACCGACCACGCCGGCGGACAGCAGACTGGCGCGACCGCCGCGGATCGCCTTCGCCGCGCCTTCGTCCGCCACCAGAGTGCCGCGCGGATCGGCCGCGAAGCCGATCCACAGTCGGCGCGAGGTGCCGCGACGCTTGATCGGCGCGAACACCGTGCCCACCTTGTCGCCCATCAGCGCAGGCCCGGCGTTCGATGCCTTGGTGAGCACGGTGGGAATACCGGAGACCGCCGCCACGCGGGCGGCCTCAAGCTTGGTGACCATGCCGCCGGTGCCCACCGACGAGCCGGTGCCGCCGATGCGCACGTTCTCCAACGTGTCGAGCACGTTCGGCACGTAGGCGATGCGCTTCGATCCCGGCTCCTTCGGGGGCGCGGTATACAGACCGTCCACATCGGTGAGCAGCACCAGCGCGTCGGCCCGCACGATGTTCGCCACCAGTGCGGAAAGCCGGTCGTTGTCGCCGAATCGGATCTCATTGCTGGCCAGCGCGTCGTTCTCGTTGACGATCGGCACCACGCCCAGTTCCAGCAGCCGGTTCAACGTACGCTGCACGTTGCGGTACTGCATGGACTGCACGGTGTCTCGCGCGGTGATCAGAATCTGACCGACCTTAAGCCCATACCGCGCGAACGCCGCCTCGTATTGGCTCATCAGCAGCCCCTGGCCCACCGAGGCTGCGGCCTGCTGGGTGGCCACGTCGGTGGGTCGCGAATCGAAGCCGAGCGGGCCGAAGCCCGCGGCGATGGCACCGGAGGAGACCAGCACGATCCGCGCATCCATGCGCACGGTCTGCGCGATGGCCGCCACCAGATCGGCCAATCGCACGGGATCAAGATGCCCCGAACTCGATGTGAGCGAACTTGATCCCACCTTCACCACAATGGTTCGAGCCTCGGCGATGGATCGACGGACTTCGTTCTGTGACTGCGTGGACATGATGCCTTCGCCTTCTTGCCGTATCGTTATCGGCGCTTGGATGCGCCCCTACCCTTGCCGTTCCCCTTGGCGTCGGACTGTTCGCCGAGACGGTCGATCAGGCTGGTCTTGTCGTCCGGATCGTCGAGCACCGCGGGGTCGGACCAATGTCCGGCCTCTCGTTCGGCCTGCATGGCCGCGCGGACAGCGGTCTTGGCGTCCATCCACTCATGGTATTCCCGCCGACGCTCGGCATTGGTACGACGACGCGAATATCCGTCGTCCTGCAGACGAAGATCCTGCCCTCGACTGGCCTGCGGGGTGCCGTCCAGCATCTCGGCGCCGGCCGCCACGGTCGGATCCCAGTCGAAGGCCACCGCATTGGCCCCACGGCCGATATGCACCTCGTCCCCCGGGTGCGCGCCCAGCTTGCGCAGCGCATCCTCCACACCGAGACGGGCGAGACGATCGGCGAGATAGCCCACGGCCTCCTCGTTGTCGAAGTTGGTCTGCACCACCCAGCGTTCCGGCTTGGCACCGGTGACGGTGTACCAGAAATCGCCGTTGGCGTCCTGTTCGCGTTCGATCTCGAAGTCGATGCCGAGGCCGCCGCGGCCGCCACGCCGACGCGGCCGGGATGCGTCCTCCAGAGGCCGGATCACCACGCGGGCCTCGTCCTCGGCCTCCTCCTGCGCACGAACCTTCTCACGCATCTCGTCGACGATGCCCATCAACGCGAACGACAGCTCCTTGAGTCCCTCATGGGATGCGGTGGAGACGATGAAGGTCTTCAGCCCCATCTTCTCGAATTCGGGACGCACGAACTCGGCCAGCTCCTTGGCCTCCGGCACGTCCGCCTTGTTGAGCACGATCACGCGGGGACGATCGGCGATCGGGATCGCACCCAACGGCAGTTCGAGCTCGTCGGCGTAGATGGCCAGCTCCTTCTCCAACGCCTCGTAGTCGGCGATCGGATCCCGGTCCGGTTCCAGCGTGGCGCAGTCGATCACATGAGCGATCACCTCGGTGCGCTCGATATGCCGCAGAAACTCCAGACCAAGTCCCTTGCCCTGCGAGGCACCGGGGATCAAACCGGGCACATCCGCCATGGTGAAGCGCTTCT
The DNA here is from genome assembly GCF_002860355.1 of Bifidobacterium margollesii. GTDB lineage: Bacteria > Actinomycetota > Actinomycetes > Actinomycetales > Bifidobacteriaceae > Galliscardovia > Galliscardovia margollesii. The sequence continues at coordinate 16,330 of NZ_NMWU01000004.1, read as the reverse complement.
CCCCGGCGAGCACCACACCAAGGTTCGGCACCAGCGTGGTGAACGGGTAGTCGGCGATCTTCGGCTTGGCGGCGCTCATCGCGGCGATCAACGACGACTTGCCGGCGCTCGGGAAGCCCACCAGCGCCACGTCGGCGATGGATTTGAGTTCCAGCACCAGATCCCGCTCCTCGCCGGGTTCGCCAAGCAACGCGAATCCGGGGGCGCGACGCGCGCGATTGGCCAGCGAGCGATTGCCCAGACCACCGTTGCCGCCCTCAGCGGCGACGAATCGGTCGCCTTTGCGCCGCAGATCGGCCAGAGGCGTGCCGGGCTTCTTCTGCTCGCCCTGACCGCCTTTGGCGGTGAACACCACGGTTCCCAGCGGCACGGGGAGGATCAGATCGGCACCCTTGCTGCCGTCCTTGTCTCCGCCCAGACCCTGCGTACCGGATTCCGCCGTGCGATGCGGCAGGAACCTGAAGTCCATCAGACTCGTGGCGTTCGGATCCGCCACGAAGATCACCGAACCGCCATTGCCGCCGTCACCGCCGTCCGGGCCGGCAAGCGGCTTGTATTTTTCGCGGCGAATCGACGCCGCACCGTTTCCTCCGTCACCGCCCTTGACATGAACGGTCACGCGATCCACAAAATCACTCATAATTTCTCACCTTACCGGCTGGTACTGAGGTCACCGCCATTGCATCGATATCGCAAAATCACAGACGAACTACATACGAACACATACGAAAAGACCGCATCCGGTGTGTCGAGCGCACGGATGCGGCCTTGTCGCTAACGTCAGATCAGCTCTGCGCAGTCTGCCGAGATGATGCTCAGGCAGCCACCACGTCGACGACCTTGCGGTCGCGACGGACACCGAACTGCACGGTGCCATCGGTCAGAGCGAACAGCGTGTGGTCCTTGCCCAGACCCACGTTGTGGCCGGGGTGGAAGCTGGTGCCACGCTGACGAACGAGGATGTTGCCAGCGACGACGGCCTCGCCGCCGAACTTCTTCACACCGAGGTACTGAGGATTCGAATCGCGACCGTTGCGTGAGCTGGACGCGCCCTTCTTATGTGCCATTTGACTTGTCCTTTCGAGTTTCTGAAAAACCTGTAGCTCAGGCGATCGCGGTGATCTTCACCACGGTCAGCTGCTGACGGTGGCCCTTGCGACGAGCCACGCCGGTCTTGTTCTTGAACTTCTGGATCTTGATCTTCTTGCCCTTGAGCTCGTCGTCAACGACTTCGCCCTTGGCGGAAACCTGAGCCAGATCCTTAGCGGAAACGGTCACGTTAGCGCCGTCCACGAGCAGAGCGACCGGGAACTCCACGGTATCGCCCTTCTTGGCGTCGAGACGGTTGACGATGATCTCATCGCCGACCTCGACCTTTTCCTGATGGCCACCGGCCTTCACAATCGCGTACATAGCCCTACCTTGCCTGTTTTGAAAGCTAATTGTCGTCTAGCACGAATTTTGCCCTCAAACAGGCATGGCTAGACACCGACTGACTAATTTACACAACACGCCGGACTTTCGCAACTCCGGCGTGGATTCTTATTGAATTATCGGTGACGGGCGGCTCATCCTCCCGGCTGCGAGCCGCCGCCCTCCGCCACATGAGCCCAAGCCCCTCATCAGTCGGCTCCCGCCGACAGCTTCCCCCAAAGGGGGAAGCCCGGAACCACCGGCGCAGCCGAACCGCAAACCCGCAAGCAGCCTTCCCCTTGAGGGGAAGGTGGCCGGCGAAGCCGGACGGATGAGGTGTCCCACCCGGATGAAGTGTCCCGCACGCCCGGGTTACTTATCCTCTCCAGCGGCAGCCTGGGCAGCCGCCGCGATGGCGGCGAGCTTGGCCTTGACGTCGGGGGTGGAACCCTGCGGCAGGGCGGGATCCTCCTTCGGCGCCGGGGTACCGTGGTTGTGCTTGTTCGTCTTGATGAACGGATCGCCGCCCTTGAGGGCATACGGATCGTCGTACGAGGCGGAGACGGTCGGCTTGTCGTGCAGGATGAATCCTCGTCCCTTGCAGGTGGGGCATTCCTCGGAGAACGCCTCGACGAGTCCCTGCCCGACGCGCTTGCGGGTCATCTGCACCAAACCGAGCGACGTGACCTCGGCCACCTGATGCTTGGTGCGGTCGCGCGCCAGGCATTCCACCAGTCGCCGCAGCACCAGATCGCGGTTGGCCGGCAGCACCATGTCGACGAAATCGATCATCACCATGCCGCCGATGTCGCGCAGCCTCAGCTGGCGGGCGATCTCCTCCGAGGCTTCGAGGTTGCATCGGGTCACGGTCTCCTCAAGGCTCTTGCCCTTGCCGATGAACCGGCCGGTGTTCACGTCGATCGTGGTCATGGCCTCGGTGCGGTCGATCACCAGTGAGCCGCCGGACGGCAGGTACACCTTGCGTTCCATGCCCTTGCGCAGCTGGCTGTCGATGCGCCACTGGTCGAACACGTCCTTGCCCTGATGCTCCTCTGGATCCCACTTCTCAAGCTTCTCCTTGAGATCGGGGGCCATGGTGTCGAGGTACTCCTCGATCCGGTCGTACACCTTGTCGCCTTCGACGACGAGCTTGTTGAAGTCGTCGTTGAAGATGTCGCGCACCACGCGGATCGCCACGTCGGGCTCGCCCTGCAGCAGCTTCGGGCGCTTGGAGTTGCGGGCCTTGGTTTCGGCCTCCTTCACATGCTCCCACTGCTTGGTCAGGTTTTCGAGGTCCTTTTCGATGGCCTCCTTGGAGGCTCCCTCGGCGGCAGTGCGGATGATCACGCCCATTTCGGCGGGGGCGATCTTCGAAACGATGTTCTTCAGACGGGTGCGTTCGCGTTCGGGCAGCTTGCGGCTCACGCCGGTCATGCCGCCGGAGGGCACGAGCACGAGGAATCGCCCGGCCAGCGTGACCTGCGAGGTCAGGCGTGCGCCCTTGTGTCCGATCGGATCCTTGGTCACCTGCACGAGCACCGGGTCGCCGGATCGGAACGCCAGTTCGATGCGGCGGGGCTGGCCTTCGAGGCGGGTGGTGTCCCAGTTCACCTCGCCGGCATACAGCACGCCGTTGCGCGGCTGGCCGATGTCGACGAACGCGGCCTCCATGCTCGGCAGCACGTTCTGCACGCGGCCGAGATAGATGTTGCCCACGGTGGAGACCTCCTGAATGTCGGAGACGTAGTGCTCCACCAGAATCGAATCCTCGATCACGGAGATCTGGGTGTGCCGTTCCTTCTCGCGCACCACCATCAGACGGTTCACGTTCTCACGGCGGGCGAGGAAGTCCTGTTCGAGCAGCGTGGACTGACGGGAACGGTCGCGACGGTTGTCGCGGCGACGCTGCTTCTTGGCCTCCAGACGGGTGGAGCCCTCGATGTCGGTGATCTCGTCGATGTACTGCTGTTTGCGGCTGCGGCGGATCTGCGGCTCCTCGCGTTCGACCTCGCCCTTGCTGCGGCGGCGACGACGGCGACGGGTCACCGTCCCCTCGTCGTCCTCGTCCTCATGATCGCGTTCGCGGCGCGAACGACGGGACTCGGTTTCGCGGGTCTCCTCCTCGTGCTGGGCGCTGCGGCGGCGACGGCGACGGGAACGGGTTTCACCGGCCGAATCCTGATGATCATCCTCATCGTCGTTCTCCACGTCGATGGGATTGTAGTGAATATCGTCGTATTCAAGATCCTGTTCGATCTGCTCCACTTCGGCGGCGGCGCGACGCTCCTGCGCGTTCAGACGGCGGGAACGACGGGAACGACGGGATTCGCCTTCATGCTCGACGTCCTCATTCCGCGAATCACGTTCGACCTCATCCGCATGGGCTTCGGACCGGGCATCGTCCGTATGCGGATCACGCTGCGATTCGCGCGAATCATGATCTTCGCGGGGATCACGGTCGGTGCGACGGCGGCGACGGCGGCGAACGGTCTGCGTGTCGTCGGACCGGGCATCGTCATGGGAGTCGGAGCGGGAGTCATCGTCGTTCTCGGCCGTGGGTTCGACCGGCTGTTCGGGACGGGCGACCGGCAGTACCGGCTCCCGGAACAGCAGGGAGGTCATCGGACGAGGACGGGCGGGCATCGAGGCTACGGCCTGTTCGGGCGACGAGAACTCCAGCGGAGCGTCACCGGATCGACGGGACGTTCTGGCCGCGGGGCGTTCCGCGTCAACGCCTTTGTCGGTGAACAATTCGTCGGCCAGTGCGGAGATGCGGCTGCGGCGCGCATCCTCGGCCGCGGTACGGGCCGGAGATTTCGCGGAGCCCGAGGATTTCGCGGCACCCTCGGATTTCACGGAGTCCGCTGATTTCGCGGACGATGCACGAGTACGGCGACGGGTTCGGGTGGCCGGTCGTTCGGGTTCAACGGACGGCCGCTCCTGAGAATCCCGCACATCCTCCTTAAGGCGCGGCAGTTCGGCGAGCGCGGATTCCACCGCTTCGGCGGCGGCCTTGCGGCGGGCGCGGGCTCCGGCCACGGCTTCGATCTTCACCGGCACCTTGGCTCCGGCGGCTCCGGCGACGCGCACGACGCGACGTCCTCCGCGACGGCGGGGTGCCGGCTTTGCGGCCTGATCGTTTGGTTCCGAGGCGGCCGATGCTTCCGAGGAAGCCGTTGCGGCCGTAGTCGCACGGTTCGCGTTGGCGGAATCGGATACGGTTGACGGGGCGCCTGCATTGACTGCGGCGTCGTTATTGGCGACGGCTTCGATACCGTCGTTGTGTTCAGTTGTCACAAATGCTCCTTGGGGATGCGCTGCATCGCATCCTGTTTTCTCCCGATAGGCAGCATCACGTCGACCGCACTCTCACTGCGGGCGTGTGCGATACCACTGCACGGGCACTTCAAAAAGTCTCATCGGCGAATGCGGACACCGTCGCTTCCGGCTCGTTGGCAAATATTCACGACGCCATGGAAGGGGATCGACGCATTGCGCACATCGGCGGACATGCAGAACCACCACATACCAGTATGGCACATGTTCGCCGATGCTCATGACGGCCAGGGCCGTATCGGCTCAGCTCAGCCATTCCTCCAGAATGTCGGCGAGGAGGATCAGATCGGATTCGGGAACCTGCTCGTCGTGCTTGTGGGCGAGCAGCGCGTCTCCCGCACCCATGTTCACCGCCGGGATGCCGAGCTGCGAGAAGCGCGCCACATCGGTCCAGCCCAGCTTGGCCAGCGGATCGCGGCCGGTTCGCGCCTTGGCGAGCGCGGCCAGCGACCGTGCCATCGGCGTGTCCATGCCTGGTCGGGCCGAAGGCGATTCGTCCTTCATCTCGATGTCGTATCCGTCGAACACGCCTCCCGTGGCCGTGTGTTCGCCGTTGCCGAGCTGCGCTCCGGCGTCCGCGCCGATCATCAGCGCCTTGGCTTCGGCCAGGGTCTTGTCGGGGGCGAACCGGTAGTTCACATGCACGCGGCATTCGTCTGGGATCACGTTGGTGCCCTTGCCGCCGGAGATCAGCGTGGCGTTGAGTCCTTCGCGGTAGTCAAGCCCTTCGACGGTGATGGTCTGCGGTTCGTAGGCGTTGAGCCGGTTCAGCACGTCGGCCGCCTTGTGGATGGCGTTCTCGCCCATCCATGCGCGGGCCGAATGCGCGGCGACGCCGTGACAGATCACGTCGAAACGGGTCGTGCCGTTGCATCCGCCTTCGATGCCGCAGCTGGTGGGTTCTCCGATGATCGCGAAATCTCCCTGAATCCAATCGGGATGGGCTTCGACGACCTTGCGCAGACCGTTCTGCGGCGCGGCCACCTCCTCGTGGTCGTAGAACACGTAGGTCAGGTCGTATTTCGGTTCGGTCAGTGTGGCGGCCAGATACAGCATCACCGCGTCGGATGGCTTCATGTCGGTGGCCCCGCGTCCCCACAGCACCCGTTCGTCGGGATGGGCCTCGGCGATTTCCCGGCGGATCATTGGATCTCCCGGTTCCAGCCATTTCGGCGGGAAGTTGTCGATCACCGGCACGGTGTCGATGTGGCCGGCGAGAATCACCCGCTGCGGCTTCCCGAAATCGGTGGAGGCCACCACGGTGTCGCCGTGGCGGCGCACGGTCAGGTGCGGCAGAGTGTTCAGATATTGCTCCACCGCGTCGGCGAGCGGACCTTCATGGTCGCTCACCGAATATTCGTTCATGATCTGCCACAGCAGAACGTTCAGCGCCTCGACGCGGGTGGCGTGTCGATCAAACCCAATTTCAACAGTCATGGTGTCATCGTATCGCCGCCCCCGGCCCGAATCCTAGCCCGAACGCCCTAGCCCGAATTCGGTCCGAACCCTGATGCCGGCCTTCCTGCAACGCGCTACACCAGATGCCACCGCGCTACACCAGATGCCAGGTCGTGCGATGGTACGGCGTCACACCCAGATCGACCAGCGCCTTGCGATGGGCGGCGGAACCGTACCCTTTGTTGCTGGCCCATCCGTATGCCTCCCATTCGGGGTGCGCGGCGGCGAGCTCTTCGATGAGCCTGTCTCGCAGCACTTTCGAGATCACGGCGGCCGAAGCCACAGTGGCGCAATGCCGATCTCCCTTCACCTTGGTGGTCATGGTGATCGGCTCGAGCAGCTCCGGAGCGTCGAAGGAGTTCATCGCAGGGGTGATGTAGTCGTTCGGACCGTCGAGGATCCCGGCCACCCGCAGATCACCGCGATCCAGTATCGGCTCGTCGGGCACCACGCCCAACGTCAGCTCCCACTCTTCGCCGCCCAGCGCGGCTATCGTGCCATGCCATTCGGGGTCTATCCCCCGTTTTCCCATGGCCAACGCCGTCGGCATATCCACGCCCAGCGAGGTGTGCGTTCCGGTGGTGAGCAACGTTTCGATCTCGTTGATCGCCCGTATGGACGCCACGCCCAGCGCATAGGTGATGCCCCACTCGTCGATTTCCGGCGCGCTGGCCGAGCCCACCGCCCAGGCGGCCGTCCATGCCTGCAACGGTTCGAGCAGCGATTCGCGCCGCACTTCGGTGAGCATTTTGGAATCGGCGACGCCGGACGGTACCTCCCAATCGTCGAGGTCGCGCACCAGCAGCGCGGCGGCGCCGACCATCACCGGCCCGGCCAGGGAACCGCGACCCACCTCGTCGAATCCGATCACCAGCGAATATCCCTTGCCGGCCAGGGCGCGCTCCATATCCAGTGTGGGGGCCACGCGGGGAACGACGGTGGTCATTGTCCCACCCCCGCAATGCCGCCGACCTGGTCGAACACGCCGTCCGGCCGCGAAAGGCCCGACCAGTGGCTGATCGGCCAATACACGGCCAGCGCCACGGCCTGCACGTCGCTCACCGGTACCAGCCCGTTGTCGCCATCGTTCTGATGGACCCGGGAATCGGCGGAATTGGCGCGATTGTCGCCCATAACGAACAGATGTCCCTCGCTTACCGTCACCGAGAACGGATAATCACTGGGATTCACGCCTTCGCGAATAAACACCGAATCGTCGATCGCCTTGCCGTTGATGGTCACGGGCGATCCCGGCCCCGTGCATTCGACGGTGTCGCCGGGAAGACCGATCACCCGTTTGATCAGATACTGGGTGCGGCCGCTTCCCCCCTCGTCGGTACCGAGCCAATTCGCCGGATCCTTGAACACCACGATGTCGCCGCGATGGATTTCGGAGAATTTCGGGGTCAGTCGGCTCGCCACCACGCGATCCCCGATCTGCAGGGTGTTGAGCATCGATCCGGAGGGGATCTCGTACACGCCGATGACGAACAGTCTCAGGAACAGGACGATCAGCAGCGGAACGCCGGCCCAGACCAGCAGATCCTTGAACGTGAGGCGGTCATTGCCGCGTTTCTCGACGTCGTCATGCCTGTCTGCGTTCATTGCATGCCCCCTGTTCCGTCTGTGTTTTCTGTTCCGCTTGTGTTTTCTGTTCCGTCTGCTCCGGTGTTCCGCATATCCGTCCGTTTCGCATATCGCCTGTTCCGCAGACTCCCACGGCGTCGCATTCGGTGTCAGCGTACACCGACTATACCCGTTGCACCCGTCGGACCGCCTGCGGCCGGCCGGAGACGCGATGGCCGGACGGCGTTGCGACGAACGGGCGGCGATGAAACTGGCGGACGGCTTGAGACGGGCGAATATGACAAAGCCCGGAACCCATCGGGCTCCGGGCCGAAGCGAACCTCGGAAGATCCGGTCTGGAAGGCCTAGGATCAGGCGGCCTTCTCGCTGTTGTCACGGCGCTCGACGATACGAGCGGCCTTGCCGCGCAGGTTGCGCAGGTAGTACAGCTTGGCGCGACGCACCTTGCCCTTGCGGATCAGCTCGATGGAGTCGATCACCGGGGAGTGCAGCGGGAAGCGACGCTCCACGCCCACGCCGAAGCTGATCTTGCGAACCACGAAGGTCTCGTGTACTCCGGAACCGGAACGGGCGATCACGACGCCCTGGAACGCCTGGATACGGGAGTTGTTGCCTTCCTTGATGTTCACGTTCACCTTGACGGTGTCACCGGGACGGAACGCCGGGATCTCCTCGGCGGCCTTCAGGTGCTTGGCGTCAAAAGCTTCGATTGCATTAACCATAATGCATGTCCTCCGTTGCCGCCGCATATCAGCTCTAGATAGGGGAAGTCACGCGATGTTCGGCGCGACCTCCAAATCGGTATCCCCTCCGGTTTGCCATCGGGGAGCGTGCCGATCCGGTTGCTCGAAACCTGGACCTGTTGAAACCCGGCTCTATGCGGCAAACCGGATCTCGGCACAACTCTTCAAGTATACACGCAAAAAGACCTTTACGACGCGGACGCCGCAAAGGTCTTTCGCAATCCCCCAATGAAGAGAAGAAAAAAGAACACGGGGGAAGAATGTGGGCCCGCCGCGAGCCGGACCGATACAACCGGCGCGGCGGGCGCTCGATCAGCCGAAGCGGCCGGAGATGTAACGCTCGGTGTCGGGCTCGTGCGGGTTCTCGAAGATGACCTTGGTCTCGTTCATCTCAACGAGGTGACCGGGCTGGCCGATCTCCTTCAGGTTGAAGAAGGCGGTGTAGTCGGACACACGGGCAGCCTGCTGCATGTTGTGGGTCACGATCACGATCGTGTAGTCCTTCTTCAGCTCGTTGATCAGATCCTCGACGGCCAGGGTCGAGATCGGGTCAAGAGCGGAGCAGGGCTCGTCCATCAGCAGCACCTGCGGGTGCACGGCCACGGCGCGGGCGATGCACAGACGCTGCTGCTGACCACCGGAAAGGCCGATGCCGGGGTTGTCAAGACGATCCTTGACCTCGTCCCACAGGTTGGCGCCGCGCAGAGCCCACTCGACGAGCTCGTCAGCGTCCTTCTTGGCCACGGAACGGTTGTTCAGCTTCATGCCGGCCAGCACGTTCTCGCGGATCGACATCGTGGGGAACGGGTTCGGGCGCTGGAACACCATGCCGACGTCACGACGGACGGCGACCGGATCCACATCCGGACCATACAGGTTCTTGCCTTCGAGCAGCACCTCGCCCTTGACGTGGGCGCCGGGGATGATCTCGTGCATACGATCGAGGGTGCGCAGCACGGTGGACTTGCCGCAGCCGGAGGGTCCGATGAAGGCGGTGACCTTGTTCGGCTCGATCTTCATGTTGACGTCTTCGACGGCCAGGAAGTCGCCGTAGTAGACGTTCAGATGGTTGACATCAATTCGTTGTCCCATTGTTCTTTCCTTAATTGATACCGTTTACGGCGATTACTTCTGCGTGCCTTCGATGGAGAACACCTTGGCCACGATACGACCGATGATGTTCAGCAGGAGGACGATGAGGATCAGCACCAGAGCCGCGGCCCATGCACGTTCCATACGGATGCCGGGCAGGCACGGCGGGTTGAGCTTCAGCGCGGCCGCCGAGCAGGTGGCCAGACCCTGCGAGTACTCGTTGTACACGTACACAGGCAGCGTGGTCATACGACCGGAGAAGAGGTTGACGTTCGTGTTGGCGATGAAGCCAGAAGCGATGAGCAGCGGGGCGGTCTCGCCGATCACTCGGGCGATTGCCAGAATGATACCGGAAACGATGCCGGGCAGTGCGGTACGCAGCACGATCTTGGTGATCGTACGCTGCTTGGTCACGCCCAGCGCGTAGGAGCACTCACGCAGATCGTTCGGCACGATCTTCAGCATTTCCTCGCTCGTCTTGACCACGGTCGGGATCATCAGCAGCGACAACGACACCGAACCAACGAAACCGTTGACGGTACCGGGGCCGACGATGATGTTGAACAGCGAGAAGGCGAACAGACCGGCGACGATGGAAGGAATACCGCTCATCACGTCGACCAGCAGGGAGATCGTCTGGGCGAGGGCTCCCTTATGGGCGTATTCGACGAGGTACACTGCGCACATCAAACCGATCGGGATGGAGATCACCATGGCGCCGAGCGTGATCTCGACGGTACCGATGATGGCGTGCAGGATGCCGCCGTACGGGTACATACCACCGATCACACCGACCATGTTGTGGCTCAGGAAGTAGCCGTCAAGGCGCTTGTAGCCTTCGGCCAAACAGGTCCACAGCACGGAGATCAGCGGGATCAGGGCGATCACGAACGCGATGTAGATGAGGATGCGCATGGCGACATCCGTGTACTTGCGCCTCTGGTTGAAGGAACGGCTCGGAGCGAACTTGTCGAAATCGGGCTGAGGGCCGCGGTTGAATTCAGGAGTGGTAGCTGCTGCGGACATCAGGCATCCTTCCTATCCGTAATCTTACGTGCTGCGTAGTTCACGATGAAGGTGATCACGAACAGCACGAGACCGGTGGCGATCAGGGTGCTCACACCAAGATCGTTGGCCTCAGGGAACTGCGCGGCGATGTTGGCGGCGATGGTCTGGTTCTGGGATGCCTGAAGCAGCTTGAAGGAGTACAGCATGCCAGGAGACAGGATCATCAAGACGGCCATCGTCTCACCGAGTGCACGGCCGAGACCGAGCATCGAGGCGGAGATCACACCGGACTTGCCGAACGGAATGACGGCGAGTTTGATCATCTCCCACTTCGTGGCGCCCAGCGCCAGAGCGGCCTCCTGCTGCAGAGCGGGGGTCTGCAGGAAGATGTCGCGGGAGACGGAGGTGATGATCGGCAGGATCATGACGGCGAGCACCACGGCCACGGTGGCGACGGTACGCGGCGGGTTCGAGGCCGGACCGGCGAAGATCGGGATCCAACCGAGCACCTTGGCGAACCAGTCCCACACACCGAAGATGTGCGGCACGAGGATCAGGCCACCCCACAGACCGTAGATAACGGAGGGGATTGCGGCCAGAAGGTCGATCACCGCGGACAGCACAGCGGAAAGCTTCGGAGAAGCGTAGTGCGAGATGAACAGTGCGATGCCCACTGCGATGAAGAACGCGATGATCAAAGCGAGGGCAGAAACCAGAATGGTACCGAACACCAGCGGGCCGACGTACTGCCAGAAGTTCTGGGCTGAACCACCGGAGAAGCTCTCGATGGTCGCCTGATTGGCGGACTGGTCGCCGGTGATCAGCGGCAGGGCTCTGACGAGCAGGAAGATGAACACGGCCGCGAGTGCGACAAGAATCAGAATGCCGCAACCATAGGCCACGCCCTTGAAGACTTTGTCGGCCGTCTTACCGTCTTTGACGGGAGCATCGGATACCGACGTTGCTTGGGAAGCCAACCTCATTCTCCTTAATTGATTTCTCTGATACGAGAAAACGCCTCTCACACCTCGACCGCGACATCGTTGTCGCTAGTGTCGCGAATCGAAGAGTGGGAGACGCTGATCTCGAAGATTACTTGGTCTGGATGGCGTCGATGGACTTCTGAACCTGAGCGCGCAGGGTGTCGGACATCGGAGCGGAGCCGGCGGTCTCAGCAGCGGTCTGCTGGCCTTCCTCGGAAACCACGTAGCTCAGCCACTGCTTGGCGAACTCGGCCTTGTTGGCGTCCTTGTAGGCGGGGCAGGCGATGTCGTAGGAGACGAGCACGACCGGGTAGGCACCGTCTTCGGTGGTCTTGTGGTCGAGCTTGATCACCACACGGTTCTCACCCTTGGCGGAATCATCCTTCGGGGAGGCGTCCACGACCTTGGCGGCGGCTTCAGCCGAGTACGGCACGTACTTCTCGCCGACCTTCACGGCCACGGTGCCGAGGTCACCGGCCTGGGAGGCGTCGGCGTAGCCGATGGTGCCCTCAGCCTGGTTCACGGTGGAGATCACGCCGGAAGTGCCCTTGCCGCCCTGACCAACGTTGTTCGGCCAGTTCTCGCCGACCTTGTAGCTCCAGTTGGCGTCGCCAGCGGCGTCCTTGATGTAGCTCAGGAAGTTCTTGGTGGTGCCGGACTTATCGGAACGGTGAACCACGGTGATGTCGGTGTCGGGGAGCTTGGCGTCCGGGTTCTGCTCGGTGATGGCCGGATCGTTCCACTTGGTGATCTTGCCGTCGAAGATCTTGGCCAGCGTGGCGGCATCCAGGTTCAGGTGCTTGTCGGTGCCGTTGAGGCCAGCGGACTTCAGGTTGTAGACGATGGCGATCGGGGAGATGTACACCGGGACATCGAAAGCGGTCTTGCCTTCGCACACGGTCTTGGACTGCTCGACCTGATCGTCCTCAAGCGGGGCGTCGGAGCCGGCCCACACGGTGGCGCCGGTCAGGAAGGTGCTCACGCCAGCGCCGGAGCCGGAAGGATCGTAAGCGATCTTGGCGTTGGGCTGCTTGCCGGCGAAGCCGGCGACCCAGGCGTCCACGGCGCTCTTCTGGGAGGAGGCACCGGCGCCGGAGAACTCACCGGAGAGCTGAGCTCCGGAAGCGGAGCTGCTGGAGGAAGAGCCATTGCTGGAAGAAGTGTTGTCGCCACAGGCTGCCAGACCGGCCAGCATGGCGAGGCCGGAAACTACGGCCAAGGAACGAACCACAAGATTGTTTCGCATTATCTTTTCCCTCTATTTCTGTCAACGGTCCGATAACATCCAGACCGTCACGCGCCGCCCTCAGGTAATCGCTGGCGGACACGCTTTTTTCATGACAATTCAAGGTTATTGGTGTTCCGAGGGGGTGAGTACCGAAATAGGTGAACAAACGATGAACTTGTGATAATTAAAACGCTATTGCACTACATGATCTACTGGTATGGCACGACGATGCGCCGATACGCGAACAGCCCCTCCGAATATTCGTGAGGGGCTGTGCCGGTTAGGCTTCCGGGCGATCAACAGCGAAAACGATCATCCTGAACTACAGGATCTACACGTTTTCGCGATCATCCCGGCACGTCCGTCAGGCCGTGGGTTCGTCGATCTTGTACCCCAAGCCACGCACCGTGGTGATGTAGTGCGGGTGGGCCGGATCCTCCTCGATCTTCGAGCGGACCCGCTTGATATGCACGTCAAGGGTTTTGGTGTCGCCCACGTAATCGGATCCCCAAACGCGGTCGATCAGCTGATGTCGGGTCAGCACACGCCCCTTGTTCTGCATGAGGTATTCGAGCAGCTCGAACTCCTTGAGCGGGAAGAACACGTTCTCACCATGCACGGTGACGGCATGCTGACCGACCAGCATGCGAATCGGCCCGCATACCAGCGGCACATCGTCGCCGCCGGATTCGGAGACCTCCATGTTGCCCTGATTGCGACGCAGCACGGCACGCACACGGGCCAGCAACTCACGGAAGGAGTATGGCTTGGTCACGTAATCATCGGCACCGATCTCCAACCCCACGACCTTGTCGATCTCCGAGCTTTTCGCAGTGAGCATGATGATCGGCACGCGGCTCTGTTCGCGGATCCTCCGGCACAGCGAAGTGCCGTCCAGACCGGGGAGCATGAGATCGAGCAGCACCAAGTCCACACCGCCCTTGGTGAACAGCTCCAGACCCTCCTCGCCGGTGGCAGCGGCGATCACATCGTATCCTTCGTGGGTGAACTGGTAGATCAGCGGCTCCCGGTACGATTCCTCGTCTTCAACGATCAGAATGCGAGTCATTGAGATGACTCTCCTTTGCTTATGTCAGGACGACGTTTCAGGCTGCAACCGAAAACGTCCTTACGTAGAACATCAATATATAACGATATACCGCTTACCACGATATACCGCCTTCACGGATTCATGCACACGGCAGCTCAATGGTGAACGTGGAGCCTTCGTTCGGCCTGGACCATACGGAAATCGTTCCCCCGGCCTCCTGCACGATGTGCTTGGTGATCGACAGTCCCAGACCGGTGCCGCCGGTGGCCCGGGATCGAGCCGGATCAACCCGGTAGAAGCGCTCGAAAATGCGGCTCTGCGCCTCGGCGGGAATCCCGATGCCCTGATCAACCACACGGATCTGCACATGATCGTTCGTGCGCTTCACGCTCACTCCCACATGCGTGCCTTCCGGAGAGTAGTGGATCGCGTTCTCCACCAGATTCTTCACGGCGGTCTTAAGATTTTCGGCATCGGCACGCACCACGATCGCATCCGCATCGGTCACGGCAAGGCTTCGCTTCGACTCGTCACCGTCCGGCTTCCCAACGGCGGAATCCCCCGCTCCCGCCACCTCGCCCACGGGATCGTCTCCGAAGAACATGCGCATCTCGATGTGCTTCGCGGAAGCCTGCACCTCGTTCTCTGAAATCGCCTCGCGCACGATTTCCGGCACGCAGACCGGTTCGCTCTTCTGCGACGCCGCCACATCGTCGTCCTGCACTTTCTGCAGTTCGATGAGCTTCTTCACCAGTTCGGTGAGCCGCTCCGATTCCTTGGAGATGCGACCGGAAAAGTATTTCACGGCGCTGGGGTCATCCGCCGCATCGCTGATCGTCTCGGCCAGCAGCGAGATCGCCCCGGCCGGGGTTTTGAGCTCGTGCGACACGTTGGTCACAAAGTCCCGGCGCATGCGTTCGAAATGCCGCCGATCGCTCACGTCCTCGATCAGCACGGCGTACAGTTCGTTTGCCCCGCCTTTGTCGGATATCCCGTCGCCGTCGCTTCGCAGGCCGCCTCGGATGGCGGCAAGATGGCCGACACGCACCTGCAGGTACCGTTCGGTCTGTTCGGTGATGCGGCCGGACGGCGCGGGCACGGTCACCGTCACCTCACGATCGCGGATCTTACCGTCCGACACCACCTGCGTGAGCATGTCACGAATTTCAGAAGAGGTGATATGGCCGTCTTCAACTACGTTGAGACGTTCGGCATCGATGCTGATGTATCGGGTATTGCCCAACCCATCGGTGAGAATGATCGCACTGCGCAGCACGTTCAGCAACGCGCGGGAGGCGGCGTCCGTCTGCACTCCCCGACCAAACACCGATACCGGCTGTTTTGCCTGTGCGTCAAGATCCCTGCGGGCCTGTTCCGTGGCTCCCATGTGCTTGCCGCTGCGATAGGCCATGCGTACGGCGATCACCGCGACAAGAACAATCGCCACGATGATCATGCCGGTCAATGCCGTATAGGTCATAGTGCTCCCTGTTTGCTTCAAGAACTACGTAACAACCTACCTGAGAAGCCGTTACCAACCCGCCGCTTCATGCTGAACTTTCGGTGAACTCCACCGATGAGGGCCGGACCGGAGGCCAGGGCTTACGAACCGGAAACACGGGAAATTGGAAGAGATAAGTAGTAAAAAAAGGGCCGCCCATACGGGCGACCCCAAACGTTTTGATGCGGCGGCGTGTTACTCTCCCACACCCTACCGAGTGCAGTACCATCACCGTGCCAGGCCTTAGCTTCCGGGTTCGGAAAGGGACCGGGCGTCTCACCTGGGCCATGACCACCGCAAAACCAAACAACACGACACCACCCAACAAGAGTGATACCGGCAAAACAGTGGCCGGCCGGGAACCGGACAGCGGACGCAAGCAACAACACCATCAACCTGATCGCAGTCAACCATCATCAGTGCTCCGTGTCACCCGGACAACCCACCGGACCGGCAAACCCAGTCCCGCAACCCGCCACGAACGACGGGCAAGTCGTGTGATTGTCCTTCCCCCGTTAGTACCGGTCGGCTCCACCCCTCGCAGGGCTTCCACCTCCGGCCTATCAACCACGTGTTCTCCATGGGGGGTACACACACCCCGAAGGGCATGAAGGAATCCTTATCTTGGAGAAGGCTTCCCGCTTAGATGCTTTCAGCGGTTATCCCACCCGAACGTAGCCAACCGGCCATGCCACTGGCGTGACAACCGGCAAACCAGAGGTTCGTCCACCCAGGTCCTCTCGTACTATGGGCAGGACTCCTCAAGATTCCAACGAGCGCAGAGGATAGAGACCAAACTGTCTCACGACGTTCTGAACCCAGCTCGCGTGCCGCTTTAATCGGCGAACAGCCGAACCCTTGGGACCTGCTCCAGCCCCAGGATGCGACGAGCCGACATCGAGGTGCCAAACCATCCCGTCGATATGGACT
>NZ_NMWU01000039.1 GCF_002860355.1 Bifidobacterium margollesii | reverse complement strand
CAAACGCGCGGCGGCCGGTTCGTTCCGGGGAGCGTGCCGCAGGGACACGCCACGGGGAACGGACCGGCCGCCGACGCCGGCGCCTAGTCGAGCAGGCCGAGCACGTAGTCCTTGACCTCGCCCGGCTGGGCGTGCGCCTCGAACAGCCCGCGGAACCGCTCGCCCGCGAACGCGCCCCTGACGAGCTCGGGATCGAGGTCGCGGTAGATGTCCACGAGCGGACGGAACGCGGCCGCCCGCACCCCGTCCAGGATCCGCTTGTTGCGCTGCTCGGGCACGACCCGCTCCTTGGGATAGCCGGAACCGGGCTCCTCGAGCCACAGCTTCTCGAAGATGTACTCCAGCTGCAGCTCCTGGCCCCACCCGTTCTTCAGCGCGAACGGGATCGCGATGGCGTTGCCGTCGTTGATCTGCGCGAACGTGTACGCGTCGAGCGGGTCCTCGACGTGCCCGCAGATGACGCCGGGGAAGCTGTTGAGCGCGAGCATGGCGCCCTCGCCGGTGCCGCAGCCGGTGACCACGAAGTCCGCGGCCCCCGAGTTGAGCAGCGCGGCGGCGAGCACGCCGTTCTGCACGTAGGTCAGCTGCGCGGCGTCGTCGGCCGCGTACATGCCGTAGTTGTCCACATCGAAGCCCTTGGCGGCGGCGACCTTCCCCAGGGCCTCGTGGATCAGGCCGTTCTTCGCGGCCTGGCTGTTCTCGTTGATCAAAGCGATGCGCATGATGGTGTTTCCTTTCCGAATCGGTGAAAATATGGTTGACGCGCCGGCATGCCGGCGTGGGACCGGGGCGTGCGGGCACGGGTCCTCCCCCCAGTCGCCGGAAGCAGGACCGGGGCGAGTTCGGGGCCTCCCCTCAGTCGCCTTCCGGCGACAGCTCCCCTCCGGGAGGGGAGCCGGGCGTGGGATGCCGTGGATCATGTGATGCGTGCGTCGTCAAGGCGCGGGGCGCGAAGGCGTATTCGCATACGTCGAGCGCCCCGCAACGCGGACGACGCTCCATCACATGATTCACTGGGGCTGCTTGCCGATGTACGCGAGGATCCCGCCGTCGACGTACAGCACGTGCCCGTTGACGAAGTCGGACGCGTCGGAGGCGAGGAACACGGCCGGGCCCTTGAGGTCGTCCGGGGTGCCCCAGCGGGCCGCGGGGGTCTTCGCCACGATGAACGCGTCGAACGGGTGGCGCGAGCCGTCGGCCTGACGCTCGCGCAGGGGCGCGGTCTGCGGGGTGGCGATGTAGCCGGGCCCGATGCCGTTGCACTGGATGTTGTGCTCGCCGTACTCCGAGCAGATGTTGCGGGTGAGCATCTTCAGGCCGCCCTTGGCCGCGGCGTACGCGGACACGGTCTCGCGGCCCAGCTCGCTCATCATCGAGCAGATGTTGATGATCTTGCCGTGCCCCTTGGCGATCATGCCCGGGATCACGGCCTTGGCGACGATGAACGGCGCGTTGAGGTCGATGTCCACGACCTGGCGGAAGTCCTCCACGCTCATCTCGGTCATCGGGATGCGCTTGATGATGCCCGCATTGTTCACGAGAATGTCGATCGTGCCGTATTTGGCTTCGACGTCCTTGACCATGGTCTGGACGGCCTGTTCGTCGGTGACGTCGCACAGGTATCCGTGGGCGTCGATGCCGAGGGCGGCGTAGTCCTTTTCGGCCTGGTCGATCTTGGCCTGGTCTCGGTCGTTGAAGATGATCTTCGCGCCGGCCTGGGCGTAGGCGGTGGCGATGGCGAAGCCGATGCCGTAGGAGGCGCCGGTAACCAAGGCCACCTTGCCTTCGAGGGAGAAGCTATTCATGGAGAATCCTTCTGTCATGGTTCCTTCTTTCTGCTAATGCCTGTTGGATTGGGGTTTCGGATGATGGTTACTTGATGACGGCTTTGACGGCGGCGATGGATTCCTTGGCGGATTCCACGACGTGTTCGGGGGTGATGCCGAGGTCCTTGAGGTTCTGCAGGCCTTCGCCCTGCAGGCCGAACTGTTCGATGGACACGGCCTTGCCGAAGCTGCCGAGGTACTTGTACCACGGCTGTGCGAGTCCGGCTTCCACGGAGACGCGGGCGTATACCGAGGACGGCAGTACGCTTTCGCGGTATTCGGGGGTTTGGTCCTCGAACCATTCCATCGACGGCACGGAGACCACCCGGGCCTTGATGCCTTCGTCGCCCAGCGTTTTGGCGGCGGCCAGCGCCACCTGCACTTCGGAGCCGGTGGCCATGAGGATCACGTCCGGGGTGCCTTCGACGTCTTCCAGCACGTAGGCGCCGTGCTTGACGCCTTCGCGCGCCTTTTCGGCGGTTTCGGGCAGTACGGGCAGCACCTGGCGGCTGAGCACCATGGCGGTGGGCAGCGTGTTGTCCTTTTCGAAGAAGTAGCGATAGGCTTCGGCGGTTTCGTATTCGTCGGCGGGACGTACCACTTCGAGCTGCGGGATCGCACGGTAGGCGGCGAGGTGCTCCACGGGCTGGTGTGTCGGGCCGTCCTGTCCGAGGCCGACGGAATCGTGGGTCCACACGTACAGGTTCGGGATCTCCATCAGCGCGGCGAGTCGGACCGCTCCTCGCTCGTAGTCGGCGAACTGGAAGAACGTGCCGCCGAACGGGCGGGTGTCGGAGTCGAGCAGAATGCCGTTGGTGATCGCACCCATGGCGAATTCACGGACGCCGAAGTGCAGCTGTCGGCCGTAGGGGCTGACCTTCGGATGCTGCGTGGTGGCGTACTCTTCGGGGGCGAACGACGTGGCGCCGTCGATGTCGGTGAGGTTCGCGCCTCCCAGATCGGCCGAGCCGCCCCACAGTTCGGGCATGACGGGTGCGATGGCGTTGAGCACCTTGCCGGATGCGGCTCGGGTGGCGACTTCGCTGCCCACCTCGTAGGTGGCTTCCAGATCGTCGATGGCCTTGTCGAAGCCTTCGGGAAGCTTGCCGGCCTTGATGCGGTCGTACAGCGCGGCTTTGTCGGGGTTGGCTTCACGCCATGCCTGGTAGCGGGCGTTCCACTCCTCGTGGGCGGCCTTGCCGCGTTCGGCGACCTTGCGGGCGTGGGCCAATGCCTCTTCGTCCACTTCGAAGGTCTTGTCCGGGTCGAAGCCGAGGAGCTTCTTGAGTCCGGCGATGGCCTCCGCGCCGAGCAGCGCGCCGTGGGAGGAGGGATCGTTGGTCTTGCCGGGGGTCGGCCATGCGATCAGCGTGTCGACCTTGATGAACTTGGGTCGGTCGGTCACTTGTTCGGCCTTGTGCAGTGCGGCGGCCAGCGCTTCGACGTCCTCCTTGTAGGAGCCGTCGGGCTGGATGAAGCTCACTTCGTCGGTGTACCATCCGTAGGCTTCGTAGCGCTTGAGCACGTCTTCGGCGAAGGCGATCTGCGTTTCGCCTTCGATCTGGATGTGGTTGGCGTCGAAGATCACGGTGAGGTTGCCGAGTTTCTGGTTGCCGGCCAGCGAGCAGGCTTCGCCGGAGACGCCTTCCTCTACGTCACCTTCGCCGCAGATCACCCAGATGTTGTGGTCGAACGGCGATTCGCCGGCGGGGGCGTCCGGGTCGAGCAGTCCGCGCTGGTAGCGCTGGCCGTAGGCGAATCCGACCGCTGACGCCACGCCTTGTCCGAGCGGTCCGGTGGTGATTTCGAGTCCGGGGGTCAGTCCGTATTCCGGGTGTCCCGGCGTGCGGGTGTCGGCGCCGCCGCGGAAGTACTTGATGTCGTCGAGGGTGAGGTATCCGGCGTAGTAGAGCTGTATGTACTGGGTGAGCGAGGCATGGCCTCCGGAGAGGATGAAGCGGTCACGCCCAACCCACTTCGGGTCGGCGGGGTCGTGCTTGATGAAGTGCTGGTAGAGGGTGTAGGCGATCGGTGCGAGGGAGACCGCCGAACCGGGGTGACCATGTCCCGCGTGTTCGACTGCGTCGGCGGTGAGCGTCTTCGCCATCTTGACTGCGCGGTCGTCCAGTGGTGACCATGTGAAATCGGCCATGGATACTACTTCCTTCCGGGTGGAACCAACGGTGAGGTTCGGCGTGTCTTGCCCTTCGTTGGGAGGAACCACGCTGCCAGATCCGCCGGTTTGGCTTTGGTTTTCAACGGATGAGGTTGCTGTGTTCCCGGCTTTCCTTCGAGGCTTCCCTGCTGTGCCGAGTTGACAACTTTCCGCATCCGTATCTAATATATCACATGAATATCAAAAGATATATCAGGAGGCCGGGGAGGCCGACGATGGCAATCCCCTCCTCTCCCAGATATCCATTGGCATTCGCAATAGATGCACAAAGACATTCGGAAGAGAAGCTGTACTTCACAAAGGAGTGTGTATGTCTGACAAGAATCTTGCGATATACGACACAATCGAACACGCCAAGGCCGTGCTCGATCGTCAGGAGGCCCCGCACGCCTCCAAGGCCGGCTGGCTTATGGTCACCGCCCTGCTGATCGAATCTTGGGATATCTACTCGATGTCCTTCATCATGACCCACCTGAAGGATGTGTTCCACCCGAGCGCCGGCCTGCTGGGCTTCACCTCGGCAGGAACCCAGCTGGGCGCCATCGTGGGCGCCATCCTCGGCGGCTGGCTCACCGACAAGTTCGGTCGCCGCAACATCTTCATGGCGTCGATGACCATGTTCGCCATCTGCGCCGTGGCTCAGGGCTGCGCGCCTAGCATGGAGGTGCTGGCCGTCATCCGATGCATCGCCGGCATCCCGGTCGGCGCCGACGTGGCCAACGGCTTCACCTACATGATGGAGATCATGCCGAAGGGCAAGCGCGAGGTCATGGCCAACCGTTGGCAGTTCATGTTCTCCCTGGGCATCCTGTGCGCCATCATCCTGGTCACCGCCTTCGAGCTCGGCTCCATGCACCCGAACGTCACCTGGCGCGTCATCCTCGCCATCCCGGCCATCCCCGCGGTGCTACTGCTCCTTGCCCGACACAACCTCCCCGAAACCCCGACTTGGTACGTCGAACACGGCCGCTTCGTCGAGGCCCGCAAGGTCGCCGCCAGCTACTACGGCAAGGACTGCCTGAACGGCGTCGTTCCGGATCACGACATGGAACTCCCCCGCGTCACCTGGGGTGAGGCCGTCAAGGATCTGTTCAGCGACCCCTTCACCCGCCGCAGCACCATCTTCGCGTGGATCTCCAACTTCGTGCAGGCCCTCGAGAACTACTCCTTCTCCTTCTACCTGCCGACCATCCTCGCCGGTCTCGGCATCGCAACGCTGGTGCAGAACAACCTCGCCATGTTCGCCGTCTACTGCCTGGCCTCCATCTCCGCCTTCGTCGGCCCGCTGCTGCTGCGCAAGATCGGCCACAAGGGCCTGAGCCAGTGGGGCTTCGGCCTCGTGGCGGTCGGCATCGTGATCTCCGTCGTCGGCATCTCCTCCAACAACATGATCATCATCATCGGCGGTTCCGGCGTGATGCTGTGGGGCCACTACTGGTCCTCCGAATCCGGCCAGACCGTCGCATCCCTGGTCGCCAAGCCGGCCTACCGTGGCGCCGCCTCCGGCATCGCCTACACCTTCGTCAAGCTCGCCTCGTTCGTCACGCTGTGGGTCTTCCCCACCCTGTTCGAGAACCTTGGCGTCGTCAAGGCCGATCTCATCGTGGTGATCTTCCCGGTCATCGCCTTCCTGGCCGCATCGTTCATCCTCCCCGAGGTCTTCGACCACGCGGTTTCCGCCGAATCCCTCAAGAAGGGAGGGGAAATCAAGGACTGACCCGACCGGGGGATTCGATCCGCATTCGATCGGTCCGTTTCATTTGCCAGACGGGCGGACTGGTCGGGCGGATCCTCTCCCCCACCCATAACTCAGCTGTCATCCCTGCCGTACCGGCGTAATCCGATCATCGAATACCGGTTGATCGTCCGACGATCGTCCGACGATCGTCCGAATGATTTGATCGGTGTGATCAACCATTCTGATCCGATCGGTCATGTCGTTTCCTCCCTTCCTTCGGCGGCATGACCGACCTCGATCGGAAGATCGCGCCGGCGGTGGGAATGCAGACGGCCATATCGATCACCAACCATATTTCGCACAGTTCCGCACTGGACCTGTGAAGTTCTGCAAAGGAGCGAACACCAAAATGAATGAAATCCCAACCATTGAAAGCATCAAGCTGACCCCGACCCGCGTCCCGCTGCCGGAAGGACCGTGGGGAGACCAGATCCACCATGTGGAGAACATCGAGGTCGTGATCGCCGAAGTCACCGGTTCCAACGGCCTGACCGGCGTGGGCTTCAGCCACACCTCCGGTTGGTGCGGTGCCACCATCGCCCAGCTGGACGAGGAGATCATTCCCGACGTCATCGGCCTGAAGGTCTCGCCGCAGGGGCTGTGGCGCCGCTCCTACAAGTACATCCACGACGTCGGAGGCGCCGGCGTCACCACGCACGCCCTCTCCGCGCTCGACATCGCCTACTGGGATCTGCTCGCCAAGTCGCTCGACGTTTCGCTGTACGACCTGCTGGGCAAGGTGCGCGACCGCGTGCCGCTGTACGGCTCCGGCATCAACCTGAACCTGACCATCGAAGAGGTCATCGAGCAGGTCAAGCGTTGGAAGGCCGAAGGCTACATCTGCGCCAAGGTGAAGGTCGGCAAGCCCGACATCGAAGAGGACGTCGAGCGTCTGACCAAGATCCAGGAGGCCGTGCCCGGATTCCCGCTGGCCGTGGACGCCAACCAGGGATGGACGCTGCCGGCTGCGCTGCGTGCGTTCAAGAAGTTCGATCACTTGGATCTGCTGTGGATCGAAGAGCCTCTGCCGAGCGACGACATCGTGGGGCACAAGGTGCTGCGTGAGCGCGTGAACACCCCGATCGCCCTCGGTGAGAACACCTACACGCTCAACCAGTTCAACCAGCACTTCGAGCAGGGTTCCTGCGACTACGTGCAGGCCGATCTCGGTCGTGTGGGTGGTATCACCGGATACCTCGACATCGCCGCGGCCGCCCGTGCACACAACCTGCCGATGACCCCGCACTTCGTAATGGAGCTGAGCGCCTCGCTGCTCTCCTGCATCCCGAACATCTACGCCTCCGAGATGACCGACGGTGGCACCTGGACCGCGCTGGGCATCTTCAAGCCGTCCGACAACATCAAGAATGGCTACTGGACCCCGCCGACCGCTCCGGGCCACGGCCTTGAGGTGAACTGGGACTACGTGAACGCCCACAAGTTCTGATTCGCCCGACCGGTACTTCGGTACCGATTGGTACTGGTACTGCGGTACCGGCGTATAGCGGATTCCCGGGTCGGACGATCCTGTCGGCTCGGGAACCGCGACTACTCCTTATTTTCTCCTGACGGCAATACCGTTATCGCTTTGCGGTCCCGGAACCTTTCCTTCCTTTGGGTTCTAGGACCGTTTTGTCGTGTTTGAGAGGCGAAAACGCGAGTTGTGAGGCTTGTGATACGGAACAGTCGGCGATCGGGGCTTTTCCCCTACGTGATTTCAACGGTTTGTGTGTTTCGTTCCGATCGCTTGGGAGCCAAAGCCTCACAACTCGTGTTTTCTGGTTTATGAGGGCCTGCGACGATAGGGTTTTCGGTCAAAGCGCGGCAACTGTTGCCAAAATGATGTCTTGCTGGTTGACAGTGAAATATCACATGCATATCATCCTTGATCGGAACGGGGGAAACCGCTCCGCATGGATTAGAGGAAGTGTGATCATCATGAAGTCCCAGAACAAGTTCGTCAAGGCCCTGAAGCACATGTGGACGATGGAAGACGCGAAGGAATCTCCGGTCGATGCCGAGATCACCGGTCTGTCCGCCCGCATGAGCATGTGATTTTTCGCGGATCGGCCGACCTTTTTCAGGCCGGTCGATCCTTCGATCGTGATCTCATGATCGACCGGCCTGTGACCACGATCCCATAACGCCGTCGGCATCCAATCCCGCGTTGGAAATCCCACGTTGGGAATCCCATAGTGGAAGCCGACGGCGTTGCTGTATGCGGCAGCAGATCATCGTATGTGGCGGCAGACACTGGCAATCCGCGGAATCGCTTTCCCTCCACGTAAATCAAAGTCTCGGAGCCCTCACTCTCCCTGCTGATAGAGATCTTCCGCGGTGACGAACGACAGTCGCTCGTCACCCGCATACCGATCACTCGTGGATTCGGCGACGGGATGTTTCGTAAACAATGTCATCCACGCATCATCGGCGCTATACCCTTTTATCAGACCGGCCCGTCGATGCAGTCGTTCGATGGCTTCGGACTCGTTGAATGTGTTACGCCATTTGCATTCGCCCAACAGTATGGTCTTGGCCAATGGGTCGGCGGCGATAACGTCGATATCCGTCTGCTCGCGCGCTATGGGATCATTCCCCCACCATTTGCCGAACTGCGTGGCGATGAATGGCAACTCTCCGGCCGCGTTGCGTCGAATCAGCCACTGCTGGCACACCGTTTCGAATTGCTGCCCCACATAGGTGTCGAATGCCGGACCGAAGGCGAGTCTCCTTGCCACGGTTTCGCCGATGTTGCCCTCCAGAATGCTCATATTGCGGCCAACGAAGCGGAACCAATAGGCGAAGAACGGGTCTGAAACGACGTACATGCCTTTTCTGGATTTGCTTGGGTCATCGCCGAACGGCACTTTGCGCTCTATCAGTTGCAGCCCCACCAGTGTTTTCAGATAGGCACCGATGGAATCAGCATCCACACCAGCATGCTCGGCGATGAGTTTCGGTGTGGCGTTGCCCCCTGCAATGGCCAGAAGAATCGAATAATAGGATGCCGGTTCGCGTAGCTCCTCGCGAAGCAGCATCATCGGTTCTTCCCTCAGTGCGCCGAGGCTGTCGAACATCAGGCGCAGTACATTGGCTTCGAATCCATCCCGTTCCTGCAGGCGTGCGAGATAGTAGGGCGTTCCGCCGAAGGCCGCGTAAAAGAGGATTCTCTCCTGAGCGGATATATTCGGAAGGAACTTCGCCGCGTCGGCATAGTCGAACGGCAACAGATGGATCTGTGCAGTACGACGACCGTACAGTGGGCTTTTTCGGCCCAGCACGTTGTCCTCCATGAACCTTTCGTTGCTGCCGGACAGGATCATCGTCATGTTCGTCTTGAGAAAACCATGATCGATCGCGATCTGCAGAATAGAAGGCAGCGCTGGCTCTGCGGCGGCGGCATACGGGAACTCGTCGAACACGAATACAAGGCGCTTGCCGCTGTGCTCCGTCTGCTCCGCAACGAACGACAGTGCCTCTCGCCATCCTCCGAACGATGGTGTCGATGCGGGCATGCCGAAGAATTTCAATGCTGCGCGAGAACAATCCTCAAGATTCATCTTGGCGCTTTGCTGGATGGCGGTGAAATACAGCACCTGCTTGTCTTTGACGAACTCGTCGATCAGTGCGGTTTTCCCGACGCGGTGGCGACCGTACAGCACCACCATTTCGAATGAGTCGCTGGAGTACAGCCGCTCCAGCGTTTGTAGTTCATGCTCTCGGGCTACGAACATGACATGCCTCCGTGCGCTTGAACGAGTAGCTCTACCGTTAAGGGTATTACGATTACCTTAATTACGATTAAGGTAATCGTAATACCCTTAAGGTCATGGGCGATACCGTACGGGCAATGCGTCCGATCGCGATGCTGATTCCGCCCTGTGGGGAGACTCCAGCGGAGCGAAGGTCAGCGGAACAGCTGACTGACGATAATCAATGTCGCACCGATCAGCGTCAGCACGGAGCCAGCCAGCATGAGCGTCCTTCCACGGGCCTGTTCCTTCTGCGAGGAAGTCGTGCGCGAAGAAGCCATGAAAAACAGCGCGGCGCCGACGATAATGGGGACGATCGCAGCGTGCAGCAATGTCCAATCCGTAATTGATCCCATGCTGAGCCTCCTTGCTTCAAGTCTCTATCAGTTTATCAATTCACTCTTTTCGAGGGTTTAAACCCGGATTCAATTTGTAAGTGCAACACTCGTCTCTGGGTGGCTTGTCTTTGACATTACCTTGCCGAGCTCGCGGTACCAAACCTCGTTGGGCGTTTCCCAGCCCAGGACCTTCAACGGGGTGTCGTTGATCTCGTCGACGATGGCCTGCAGGTCCGCATCCGACAGGTCGTCGAAGCTGGTCCCCTTGGGCAGGTAGCGCCGGATCCTGCCGTTGCGGTTCTCGTTCGTGCCCCGCTGCCACGAGGAGTACGGGTCCGCATAGTAGGTGAGCATGCCCAGCGCCTCGTCCACGAGCAGGTGGCAGGAGGACTCCGTGCCGTTGTCCCACGTGCGGTCGATGCGCGCGGGCGCGGGGATCCGGCTGTAGATGTCGTATTCGGCGCGCGCGGTCGCCAGCGCGCTCTTGTCGGGGATGAACCGGGCGAACAGCTTGCGGCTCTTGCGTTCGGCCTGCGTGTCGATGCACCGTTTCGACGGGGACGCGCCGACGACGGTGTCGGACTCGAAGTGACCGAACCCGCGGCGCGAGTCCACGCTCTTGGGCCGGTCGGCGATCGGC
>NZ_NMWU01000038.1 GCF_002860355.1 Bifidobacterium margollesii | reverse complement strand
ACGGGATGGTTTGGCACCTCGATGTCGGCTCGTCGCATCCTGGGGCTGGAGCAGGTCCCAAGGGTTCGGCTGTTCGCCGATTAAAGCGGCACGCGAGCTGGGTTCAGAACGTCGTGAGACAGTTTGGTCTCTATCCTCTGCGCTCGTTGGAATCTTGAGGAGTCCTGCCCATAGTACGAGAGGACCTGGGTGGACGAACCTCTGGTTTGCCGGTTGTCACGCCAGTGGCATGGCCGGTTGGCTACGTTCGGGTGGGATAACCGCTGAAAGCATCTAAGCGGGAAGCCTTCTCCAAGATAAGGATTCCTTCATGCCCTTCGGGGTGTGTGTACCCCCCATGGAGAACACGTGGTTGATAGGCCGGAGGTGGAAGCCCTGCGAGGGGTGGAGCCGACCGGTACTAACGGGGGAAGGACAATCACACGACTTGCCCGTCGTTCGTGGCGGGTTGCGGGACTGGGTTTGCCGGTCCGGTGGGTTGTCCGGGTGACACGGAGCACTGATGATGGTTGACTGCGATCAGGTTGATGGTGTTGTTGCTTGCGTCCGCTGTCCGGTTCCCGGCCGGCCACTGTTTTTGCCGGCATCGCCCTGTTGGTGGTGTCGTGTGTTTGGTTTTGCGGTGGTCATGGCCCAGGTGAGACGCCCGGTCCCTTTCCGAACCCGGAAGCTAAGGCCTGGCACGGTGATGGTACTGCACTCGGTAGGGTGTGGGAGAGTAACACGCCGCCGCATTCAATCGTTTGAAGGCCCTGATGGTGCAACACCATCAGGGCCTTTACTATATCCGCGGCGGTTTCCTTGGGTTCGTTTCCTCTAAGGCTCGTTGATATGGTCTATCATCATGGTGTTTGACCATCATGATCCTGGGGGTTGGAATGCACTTCTTTACGCCGAAACGGTGCGGCAACACCAATAAGATCATGTACCACGACAAATCGCAGGCGGAGCGTGCGGCGCAGCAGAGCTTCGTGGAACGCGGCGTGGAACTTTGGGTGTATCGATGCCAATACTGCAGCACATGGCATCTCACCAGTCATGATCCAGACAATGCGTGGGTGCACACGCCGCTGAACCAGCAGATCAAACCTCACTCCCGGAAAAAAGGGTACAAGCCGCGCCGCCGCTAGCATCCGTTGCAGAACACCTGAAGAAGTACCTAAAGACGGAAGAGCCGTATGTCGGCTCTCTTTACCATCGTCTAGCGATCGAGGCGGAATCCCTGTGCCTTGGCGATCGGCTCCACCGTCTTGCTGCCCATCGGCGCGACGGCGTTCTTGGCGATCTGGTCACTGAAGGCGTCCACCGGCCGATCGGTGTTGCGCAGATCGTAATACTGGTGCACGGCAGCGTCGAAATCGGCGATGTCATTCAGCAGCGTTCCACTATCCGCTGGATACGCGTTTTCGAAGATCTGCACGGACTTCGGCAGTCGCGGCTTCAGCGCCGGATCCTGCGCGGGCCGTCCGATGGCCAGACCAAGCACGGGATACGTGTACTTCGGCAGCTTCAGCAGGTCGATCAGACCCTGCACGTCGTTCAGCAGCGAACCGAGAATCACACAACCCAGTCCGAGCGAATACGCGGCGGTCTCCATGGCATGCAGGGCGAGAACGGCGTCGTTCTGCGCCTGAGAGTACCGGTAGCTGCCGTTGAGCGTGAAGGCTTCGGAATCCACGTCCACACCCTTGGCCGCGGCGATCTCGGCGTTACGGTGCTCATCCAGAACAAAAACATACAGCAGCGGCGCCTGTGCGATATACGGCTGATGTCCGATTTCGGCCAGTTTGGCCTTCACCGCCGGATCAGTGACGCGAATCGCGGACCAATCGTTAAGATACTGGCTGGACGCGGCGTGCTGCGCCACGGTCTCCAACACATCCACCACATCAGCGGGGATGGTTTCATCAGCGAACGCACGGATGGACCTGCGGTTCAGCAGCGTGGTGATGGTCGGATTATCGAGATCATACGTGGTGTTTGTCATGCCTCCATTGTGACCCAACACCGTACGGAATCATAGAGGGATGCGACGGAATTACGTTTTGGGCGCAAGACCGGTTCGGTTATCTGCCGTTGCGCCGGTGACGCCTATTCACCAGAGCCTGCGAACCATGCTCGCTGGCCTGTGAGACCAGAAAACCCACGGCTGCGGAAACCCCGGCGAACAAGGCTCCGGAGAACGCCTTGGTGAGCGGATTCTGTTTCGCCACATGCTTGCCGCCCCGGTTCCAGAACACCTCCAGCAGTTTGCTGGCCACGAAACCGGTGACCGTGGGGAACGTGAACTTGACGATCTTATCGATGGCGTCGTCGGGATCGGCCTCGAACGCCTTGCGCTTGGCGGTCACCTTGTCGTTGACGGCGTCCAAACGCCTGACGACGTCGTCGGCGCCGGACGAGATCTGACGGTTGGTATGCGAATCAGTCATGACCACCATTATTCCATGTATAGGATTCCCCTCGGTCGGCTCGGCCATCTGTCCGACCGGCTTGTCTGATTCGCCGATCACGTCGGTTATCGACTTTCTCGATGGCGACACATCGATTTTTGCGTTGGCCTCAGGGTTGTGCGGGGAAACAATACGCGATTAGCATCGCAATTGTGCGGTTGATCGAGGCGTCGTTGGGGGATGAACGTCATCGTGAGCCGCATATGACGTAGGTATTGATCGCATACCCGATCGGTCCGGCCGGGGATATCCCCACGGGAAGCGATTCCCGAACCGGGCCGATCGGATATGCGGGGGGAGGATGATCATCATGACCGCAATAACCGCAACGATTTCGTTGGTCGGATCCGCAATCGTCGCCGCATGGTCGTCAACCACGTCGGCATTGGGCTCCTCCGGCTACGTGGACGCCGACAGCGGGGTGATCGCTCCGTTCTCGGCGGTTACCTCCTCGGCGGCTACTGCCTCGACCGTCACTGCGTCGTCGGTCACTGCAGAAGCCAGACGGTAGCGTCCCGGGGAAGCAGACCGTCCTCCGTAAGGTCGACGGAAGCGACCGCCACTTCACCATCGGGCAGCGGCAGCGGATCCGCACCGAAGTTGGTGATGCTGATCAGACGTCCGCCCTCCGCAGTGGGGCGGGCATAGGCGATCACCGTTTCCGCGCGCTCGCTGGCCACCTCATCGTCCACCCAGGTCAACGAAACATCGCCGGTGGGGGTGAGCAGGCGCTGCCGGATATCCAACACGCGACGATACAGATTCAGCATCGACCCGTCGTCCGCGTCCTCGGCATCGGCCGCATAATCCTTGAACCACAACGGTTGCGGCAAATGCGGTTCCGCCGCCGGGGAATCGTCCGGCCGGTCGTCGGAGAAGCCGAACGATCCTGTGGTACCGTCGCCGAACTTCCACAGACTGGCATTACGACCGTCCGCATTATCGTCGATGCTGCTGCCGATCGCCTGATCACTCCATTCGGCGATCCGCGGAGCGCCTGAAGCCTTCCACGGCAATGGCACGCGGCATCCGTCACGGCCCTTGACCGCGAACTGATGACGGCTGGTGCGCGAATACGGGTCCTCCAGACGATCCCACGGAATATTCGCAACCTCGAACAGGCCTAGCTCCTCACCCTGATAAATGTACGCGGCGCCGGGAAGACCCAATTCCATCATCGCCGCCGCCCGCGCTCGACGTGCGCCGAGGGGACGATCCTCATCGACCAGATCGCCGTTGCGCAGCAGCCACGCCTCGACCAGCTGATGGTAGGCGTGGGTTTTAAGCGTCGGCAGCGCGTATCTGCTGGCGGAACGCGGCACATCGTGATTGTTCATCACCCAAGTGGTGGTGGAGCCGGATCGGTCGGCCGAAGCGAGTCCCTCCTCGATGGCCGTGCGCATTGCGTCGCGATCCCAGTCGGCCTTGGCGAATTCGAAGTTGAACACCTGGCCGAGCTCGTCCGGCGAAGCGTACAGCGCCTGATGCTCGGGGGCGATCCACGCTTCGGCCACGGCGAACCGCGGCGGATCGTACTCGTTGAACACCTTGCGCCACTCACGGTAGATGTCGTGTACTTCAGGGCGGTCGAACAGCGGGTTGTCGCCGTTCGGGTTGAACTGGTCGAGCGTGGACCAATGACCAAGCTCCTCAAGCGGCTTCGACTCCAGATCCTTCGCCATGCCGTGCGCCACATCCACGCGGAACCCGTCGGTGCCGTGATCCGACCAGAACCGCAGCGTTTTCTTGAACTCCTCGTGCACCTCCGGGTTCTTCCAATTGAGATCCGGCTGCTGCTTGGCGAACAGGTGCAGATACCACTGACCGTCGTCCACACGCTCCCATGCCGGCCCGCCGAAGATCGACTCCCAGTCGTTCGGCGGAATCTCACCATGCTCGCCCCGCCCCTCGCGGAAGATGTAGCGCTCGCGGGCCGCGGAACCGCGTCCCGCTGTCAGCGCCTCTTGGAACCAGACGTGACGGTCCGCGGTGTGGTTCGGCACGATGTCGACGATCACCTTGATGCCGGCCTCGTGTGCGGCGGCGATCATCTCGTCGAAGTCGTCCATCGTGCCGAGGCGGGGATCGACGTTGCGGTAGTCGATCACATCGTAGCCGCCGTCGTACAGTTCGGACGGGTAGAACGGGGAAAGCCAGATAGCATCCACGCCGAGCTCTCTGAGATACTCCATGCGGTCGGTGACGCCTTTGATGTCGCCGAGTCCGTCGCCGTTCGTGTCGCGGAAGCTGCGCGGATAGACCTGATAAACCACGGCCTGCTTCCACCAGTCGGCATGTTCGTTGTTCAACGTCATGGAATCCCCTTTCGTCGTTGTCGCTGCGATCGTCGGTGCCGCTGTGATCGTCGCGCGCCGATATTGACGTCGATGTCGCAAATGCTGGTTGAGATAGCGAGCGTATTCGGCGGATGATCCGAACGATTTATTTGAACGATCTAACAATAGCGCCGGGGGTTGACGTTCGTGGAGCGGGTGCGGTGTGGGTGCTGGTGGGCACGCTGCGTTACGTGGACCGGGTGGCCCGCGTAACGCCGTCGGTCACATGGTGAACGGTTCGTAGTAGATGTCGTTGACGTCCACGCCGTTCGCCAGCAGAATTCGACGCACGGCGACCAGCATCGCGTGCGGCCCCGCAACCAGATATATGGCACCGGGACGTATCATCGGCGCCAGCGACTGTTCGTCGGGCCGATGCGTGCTCAGCCGCACGTGCACGTTGCGGTTCCGCTCCCCGAAGGCGACCAGCTCCTGCCGGTAGATGAAATCGTGTTCGCCGCGGGCCGTGTACAGAAAATCGATCAGCCGGCCGGAACCGGCGTACCCCGTCAATACGCCGATCAGCGGCGTGATGCCGATGCCGCCGCCGATGAGCACCAACGGAGTCGCCGCATCGCCTGCGTCGCCTCCCCGCTCATCATGTTCGCGGATGAATTCCGAATACCGGCCGTACGGAGGCACGATGTTCACCGCGGTGCCTGGCTTGAGCGTCGCCAGCCGTGTGGTGAAATCGCCGTCCGCGCGTATGGCGAACGTCATCGGCGGACGACTGTCCTGTCCTGAGGTTGCGTTGCTGCCCCCGCTGTACGAATTCGTCAATGAAAATGGATGGTATTCATGCATGCCGCGTTCCCCGGGAAACGCGATGAACGCGAAATCCCCCGGATTCCAACGGACGTTGCGTGCGCTTTCGCCATCGAGCCCCACCGTGAGCTCCGTAACCCGGTCGGCGATCGGCCGTGCCGAGACGACGTGCCCTCGCAAAGCGTAGATGCGCCGACTGATGACAGTCCATAGGTAATAGGCGAACATCGCGATCGTCGCCGCATCGAACAGGAAGATGAACGGCTTGATTGCGGCGATGTAATCGATCACATGAACATGGATGACGATGATGGCGATGCCCAGCAGATTCAAACGATGCAGCCATACGCTCATCTCATGGCGGAACACGCGCTCCAACGTTCGTTTGACGCGTGCGAGCCATGCCACGCGGCTGGTGAGCCATCCCGCCAGAAACACCATCGACCACACCGCCACCGCGATGAACAGATACAATCCCACATGGCCGGTTAGCCCGATCAGTGCGCCCGCTCCCGGCAGCAACGACTGATGGATGAACGCCACGACGATGGCCGATACGGCCAGAATGCCGTGGATCATATACATGTGCGGCAGTCCGACCGTCCTGTCCACCCAGCGGGGGCGGCATGCCAGATACACGGCGGCCAGCATCCACGTATATGCCACGACGCCGAGTTCGATGCCGAACAATTCGTTGGAATACAAGGAGGGAAGACCCGTAGCGAGTGTGGCGAGGAACGGCAGCGGCACGACGAACAGTGCGACTGCCCATGCCAGCGTGATCGATATGGTAATGCGTTTCATGTGAATCCTTTATGAGTCCTTATGTCGTGGGAATCCGATTATGGAGACAAGGGAATCGGTGGCGGCGCGGCATTCGGGGTCGCGCACCAGAACCGCCTGCACATTCGGGGAGGCGTGGGCGGCGAGGATGCCACGGAACCGCTGCTCGCCGGCGATGATGGCGGTCGTCGCCCACATGTCGGCGAACACCAGACGGTCATGGACGACGGTCGCCTGCGCAATGTCATGCGAACGTCGTGTGATGTGTTCGCCGCGTTTGGAGGTTCCCGACGTGGCGATCGCGCCGTCGCGCAGGGATATGGTACGGATGATGGGCGGTTGTTGCGGATCGTATTTTTCCGGGGCGATGCCGCTGATGCCGCTGATGCTGCCGACGAGTGGGTTCTCGATGCCGATGCGCCAGACGAAATCACTGTCGTCACGCACCGCGGTCTGGATATCGCCGCCTCCGCCCAATGCGGCGGCGGCGCAGTGCCCATCGCGGATCAGCGGCATAAGAAACCGTTGATGAGCCATCTCGATGGCCCACCCCTTGACGATGCCCGTTGGATCGTAGACGCCGCTGTGCATGGGATCGAAGCACCCGTCGGTAAGCTGCTTCGACTGCTGGCAGAGTGCGTAGACTTCCGCGAAATCTCGGTCGCGCAGCAACGCCGACCAATCTCCGGAACGTGCCTTGGCGATGAGCGAGTCGTTGAGGAACGGGGAGAAGCGGGTCTCGACGTCGTGAAGGCATGCGTCGATGAGCGTGATGGTTTCGTCGGCGATTGCGGCGAGATCACGCGGCGATTGCCGTGGCGCGGCTACGATCTGCATGGTGAACGGCACGGTCATCGCATGGGTGACGCGGGCATGAATGGTTGGCCTGGATGGTGTCGACGTCATCGCTGATTCAGCGCCTGATTGATGGCGTCCTGCAATGAGTTCGCGAACGCCGTGGAGGTTTCGGTGGCGCCGCTGACGAATTGGATGTCGGAACTTTGCGCACTGATCGCCCGGTCGGCGAGTTCGGGAATGGCCTGCGCGCTGATCGCCTGCGACCGATCGGTGTGATTCGGATAGCTGACCGCGTTGATTGCGGTGATTTTGCCGCCCTTGACCGTAACCTGCAGCTGCACCTCGCCATATTCGTTCGGGGAGGCGACGCTGGTGTATGTGCCGTCGGCGAGCGTGGACGTCGCCGTGCCGGAGTTGTTCGAGTTGTTCGAGCCGACTGAGCCGGAATTCGTGTCCGGCGACGATCCGACCGAATCGTCGGGTGAG
Organism: Bifidobacterium margollesii; assembly: GCF_002860355.1. Lineage (GTDB taxonomy): Bacteria > Actinomycetota > Actinomycetes > Actinomycetales > Bifidobacteriaceae > Galliscardovia > Galliscardovia margollesii. The sequence continues at coordinate 14,209 of NZ_NMWU01000038.1, read as the reverse complement.
ACGGATGCGCCTAGTGTCGCTCCGGACGCAGCGGATTGGCCCTGCATCTGATGAGGCTTGACGAACAACAGGAAGGCGTCGCCGATGATGGCGAGGCCGGCGATGGCGGTCACCGCCGCGCGCGTAATGGTCGCGTTCATGAGAATCCCCCTAATGACATCATGACATCGATCGTCGGTGTCGAGCGTAAAAACGGCTACTGGGCGATTTCTGCGCCAAAACCGGGAATTTGCTGGGAATACGGGGTTATGAATCCGAAATGTGACCTATCTCATACGGTAACGTATGCGTCGCGCGCCTGCCGTGACGCAACAAACCGTCGAAAACGCGAGTTGTGAGGCTTCGCTTTGCCGAGACAGCGATTATCCACGAGCTTCAGGCTCAGAAACGCTGCAATTCCGCGGTTGGGATTTTGCCATTTGTGGCGTTCCCTATTGGAAAGCCTCACAACTCGGGTTTCCGCCTTCCTGCTGGTAGATTGCTGTGTGGAAGCGATGTGCCGATGGGGGTGCGATATGAGCGTTTCAATAGGCGTTCCGACAATCGAGGACCTGCCGCCGTATGATGGCGGCGATCTGGGGGCGATTCCCGATGCGGCAGCCGGAACTCCGGGCGAGGAGAGCAATGAGAGCGGTGGGAACGGCGGGACCACGTTCCGCGTATGGGCGCCGACCGCGAGCCGCGTGGAACTCCGCCTGTTTCGCGATGGCGATTCCGGCGGCGTGGAAGCGACTTATGATCTCATCCGTCACGAAGCGGACGGCACCTGGGCCAAGCGCGTCGATGGCGTGGGGCACGGCACATACTATGACTATCTGGTGTTCTTCGCAGACGGGACGAGCCGCCGCACCGCCGACCCGTGGGCGCGCGCGGCCGGCGTGAACGGTCGACGCAGCATGGTCGTGGACCTGCGCCGAACCAATCCTGCAGGATGGGACGACGACCGAGCGCCGGATGTTCCGATCAATCGTCTGGTGGTCTGGGAGACCCACGTCGGCGATTTCAGCAACGATCCGCATAGCGGCGTGCCGGCCGAGCATCGAGGAACGTATCTGGCCTTCACCCATCCCGATACCAGTGTGGACGGCGAGGGGGATTTCCCCACCTGCATGGCGTATCTGCGGCGGCTTGGCGTCACCGCCGTGCAGCTCATGCCGATCTTCGATTTCGGGTCGGTGGACGAAGCCGCCCTGCGGAATGCCGACGACGATGCCGTGGCGGCCCCCTACAACTGGGGATACGATCCGGTCAACTACAACGTTCCGGAAGGCTCATACAGCACCGATCCGTTTGACGGCGCGGTGCGCATCCGCGAATGCAAGCGGATGATTCAGGCGCTGCATGCGAACGGGTTCAAGGTGATCATGGACGTGGTGTACAACCACATGTATTCCGCGGACAACTGGTTCGAGCGCATGGTTCCCGGCTATTTCTGCCGTCGATATGCCGGCGGGACATTGTCCAACGGGTCGGGCTGCGGCAGCGACATGGCATCCGAACGGCCGATGATGCGCCAGTACATCGTCGATTCCGTCGAATACTGGGCGCGTGAATACCACATCGATGGATTCCGGTTCGACCTGATGGGATTGATGGATGTGGACACCATGAACGCGGTGCGTGCCCGGCTCGACGCCCTGCCGGGAGGCGCGGCGAAGATCATGTACGGCGAACCGTGGGCCGCCGACATGACCGCGGTTTCCCCCGATGTCGTGCTTGCCGGCAAACGAGGATTGGCCCGTCTGGATTCGCGGATCGGATTCTTCAGCGATGATACGCGGGATGCGATACGCGGCAACATTTTCCACCACCATAAGCCCGGCTATGTCTCCGGTGCGGCATCGGAGTTCGCGTCGGCCGTGCGGCACGCCGTCGACGCCTGGCGGGGTACCGAGGTCGAGCCGGCCTTCGTGGGGCAGGTCGTTCAGTATGTTTCCGCGCACGACGATCTGACGTTATGGGATAAGCTGTGCGCGGCCATGCGATCGGCGGCGTCCGACAGCTCCGGCGTCAGGTCGGATGAATCCGGACCGGTCGAATCCGGGCCGACCGAGGATGATTACGAGGCCGACCTGGACCGCAGCGGGGACGTCATGGAGGCGAACCGTTTGGCGGCCGGTCTTGTGCTGTCGTCGGCCGGGGTGCCGTTCATGTTGTCGGGCGAGGAGTTCGCGCGCACCAAATACGGCTGCGATAACTCGTACGATCGGCCGGCCGCCTTGAACTGGCTGGATTGGCGGCGCGCCCGGTGTCTGCGTTCGCTGGTGGACTATTATGCGTCGCTGATCCGATGGCGTTTGGGGAATCCGGGGGTGTTCGGCGGACCTCGCATCGTACCTGCGCGCGACGATTCCGTGGTCGTGTTCCGTGTGGGCAACGATTGCGTGACGGTGAATCCCACGAAGCAGATGGCGTGGCAGGGCGTGTCGGCGTTGCGGGCCTCGCATGACTGGGGCCAGTTCGCGCCGCTCGACGATTCGGCGTGGCAGTGCGTGTTCAGCTCCCGTGGCGCGGCGGGATGCGGCGAAGCGAACTGGGAGAGCTATTCGCGCGGTCATGAGCGGCATCTGGCCATACCGCCGCGCAGCTTCTGCATCTGGCGTTGCGAGTGAGGGATGCCGGCAGACTCCGGAAACTCAGGAGACTCAGGAAACTCCGGAAACGCCGAAAAACTTTTGAATGACGGGAATAAACATTTGCGTTCGGAAGTTGAGTGATGTAGGCTCAAGTTTTGGAAAGCGAAAAAGCCTTCCGGATCCTGAACGGGCACCCGGGCGCTGGGTGGCCGGCCGAGATCCGCAGAGACTTGAGCGAAGAACGTAGAACGAAACCTAGACCATAGGAGGACATTATGGGACGCGCAGTTGGTATTGATCTGGGAACCACGAATTCCTGCATCGCAACGCTTGAAGGTGGCCAGCCCACCGTTATCGTGAACGCCGAGGGCGCTCGCACCACGCCGTCCGTGGTGGCGTTCAGCAAGTCCGGAGAGATTCTGGTCGGCGAGGTCGCCAAGCGTCAGGCCGTGACCAACGTCGATCGCACGATCAGCTCCGTGAAGCGTCACATGGGCACCGACTGGAGCGTTGAGATCGACGGCAAGAAGTGGACGCCGCAGGAGATCTCCGCTCAGATTCTGATGAAGCTCAAGAGGGATGCCGAGGCCTACCTCGGCGAGCCCGTGACCGACGCTGTGATCACCTGCCCGGCGTACTTCAACGACGCCCAGCGTCAGGCGACCAAGGACGCCGGCAAGATCGCAGGCCTGAACGTGCTGCGTATCATCAACGAGCCGACCGCGGCCGCGCTGGCCTACGGCCTTGAGAAGGGCAAGGAGGACGAGCGCATTCTGGTCTTCGACCTCGGCGGCGGCACCTTCGATGTCTCCCTGCTGGAGATCGGCAAGGACGACGACGGCTTCTCCACCATTCAGGTGCAGGCCACGAACGGCGACAACCGCCTGGGCGGCGACGACTGGGATCAGAAGATCATCGACTGGCTGGTCGGTGAGGTGAAGAACAAGTACGGCGTCGACCTGAGCAAGGACAAGATCGCCCTGCAGCGTCTGAAGGAAGCCGCCGAGCAGGCGAAGAAGGAGCTGAGCTCCTCCACCTCCACCAGCATCTCCATGCAGTACCTGGCCATGACCCCTGACGGCACCCCGGTGCATCTGGACGAGACTCTGACCCGTGCCCACTTCGAGGAAATGACCTCCGATCTGCTGGGTCGCTGCCGCACCCCGTTCAACAACGTGCTGTCCGATGCAGGCATCTCCGTGAGCCAGATCGACCACGTCGTGCTGGTCGGCGGCTCCACCCGTATGCCCGCCGTCAAGGAGCTCGTCAAGGAGCTCACCGGCGGCAAGGAAGCCAACCAGTCCGTGAACCCGGATGAGGTCGTGGCCGTCGGCGCTGCCGTGCAGTCCGGCGTCATCAAGGGCGACCGCAAGGACGTGCTGCTGATCGACGTGACCCCGCTGTCGCTGGGCATCGAGACCAAGGGCGGCATCATGACCAAGCTGATCGACCGCAACACCGCCATCCCGACCAAGCGCTCCGAGGTGTTCTCCACCGCCGAGGACAACCAGCCGAGCGTGCTGATCCAGGTCTACCAGGGCGAGCGTGAGTTCGCCCGCGACAACAAGCCGCTGGGCACCTTCGAGCTGACCGGCATCGCTCCGGCTCCGCGTGGCATCCCGCAGATCGAGGTCACCTTCGACATCGACGCCAACGGCATCGTGCATGTGTCCGCCAAGGACAAGGGCACCGGCAAGGAGCAGTCGATGACGATCACCGGTGGCTCCGGCCTGCCGAAGGACGAGATCGACCGCATGGTGAAGGAGGCCGAAGCCCACGAGGCCGAGGACAAGCAGCGCCGTGAGGACGCCGAGACCCGCAACCAGGCCGAATCCTTCGCCTACCAGACCGAGAAGCTCGTGAACGACAACAAGGACAAGGTCTCCGACGAGGTCGCCAAGGAGGTCACCGACAAGGTGAACGCCCTGAAGGAAGCCCTGAAGGGTGAGGACATCGAGAAGATAAAGTCCGCCCAGACCGAGCTGATGACCGCGGCCCAGAAGATCGGCGAAGCCCTGTACTCGCAGCAGGGTGCCGCAGGTGCGGCCGGCGCTGCCGGCGCGGGTGCCGCCGGTGCCGCCGGAACCGCCAGCAACGGTGGCGACGACGACGTGGTGGACGCCGAAGTCGTGGACGACGATGACAAGGACAACAAGTAATCATGTCTGAGTTCAACAAGGACGACTACCTGAACGACATGGAGGATGCCGAGTCGCTGAAGAACGACCCGGCATCCGCCGGCTCTGCCGACGCCGATTCAGCCGCGAACAAGACCGGTGCCGATAGCACGGCCGCTGATTCGACGGCCGGTGCGGCCGCATCCGATAAGGACGCCGCCGACAAGAACGGCGAACAGACCGAGGGTGATGGCGAGCAGGCCGACGAGCTGACCCCGCTCGGCAAGGCCAAGAAGGAGGCCGCCGATTACCTGGAGGCCCTGCAGCGCGAACGCGCGGAATTCATCAACTTCCGCAACCGCAGCGCCAAGGAGAAGGACACCTTCCGTCAGCACGGCATCATCGACGTGCTCACCGCGCTGCTGCCCGCGCTCGACGACATCGACCGCATCCGCGAACACAGTGAGATGGACGACTCCTTCAAGGCCGTGGCCGCGAAGATCGACAAGGCCTTCGAGAAGTTCGGCGTGGAGAAGTTCGGCGTCAAGGGCGAGGACTTCGACCCGACGAAGCACGAGGCGATCCTGCACAAGCCGGATCCCGAAGCCGAGAAGGAGACGGTGGACACCGTGGTGGAAGCCGGATACCGCATCGGCGACCGCGTGATCCGCGCCGCCCGAGTGGTCGTAGCATCCCCGCAGAACTAGTGCATCTGGCGCAGGGGGAGTGCGGCATGCAGCTTGGCGGTGTGGTCTCTCCCTCAGTCACGGCTTCGCCGTGCCAGCTCCCTCATCAGAGGGAGCCTGGTGTGGCGCTGACAGCTTCCCCTCAAGGGGAGGCCAAAAAGGGCTGGCGGCATGTGTTGCGCGATCGTAGGCTCGGCCGAACGGCCTTGAGTGTATCGCGCAACACATGCCGCCAGCCCCGGCAATGATGGAAACAACATATCAACAACATCACATACACAATCAAGACTTTTTAGAAAGGAGACATGGAGATGGCTGAGAATGAATGGCTGAACAAGGATTTCTATAAGGTCCTCGGTGTCTCCAAGGACGCATCGGCCGACGAGATCACCAAGGCCTATCGCAAGCTGGCCCGCAAATACCATCCCGATCTGAACAAGACCAAGGAGGCCGAGGAGAAGTTCAAGGACATCTCGGAAGCCTACGATGTGCTGAACAACAAGGATTCCCGTCAGAAGTACGATGCGATCCGCCAGTTCGGCATGGGCGGCGCCCGCTTCGCCGGCGGCTCCGGTCAGGGTGGCTTCGATGCGAGCGGCTTCTCCGACATCTTCGGTTCGATGTTCGGTGCCGGCGCCGGCGGCCCGCAGGGTTCGTCCCGCATCCGCTTCTCGACCGGTGGTCAGGGTGGCCCCGATCTCAACGACATCTTCCAGGCGTTCGGCGGTGCCGCCGGTCAGGGCGGTTTCGGAAGCCGTGGCGGATATCAGTATCAGGAGGCCCCGCAGCCGGAACGCGGCCGTGACCGCAACTCCAAGATCACGCTGACGACCCGTCAGGCGGTCAAGGGCGCCACGGTGTCGCTCGGTCTGGACGGCAGGAAGTTCAAGACCCACATCCCGGCCGGCGTGAAGGACGGTCAGAAGATTCGTCTGGCCGGCAAGGGCCATGCCGGGCTGAACGGCGGCGCTCACGGCGACCTGTACCTCACCGTGCATGTGAAGGCCGACAAGCGGTTCTCGATGCGCGGGCACGACGTGCTGGTCGATCTGCCGCTCACCGTGTCCGAAGCGGCGCTCGGCGGCAAGGTGGATGCCAAGGACATCGACGGCAACATCGTGACGTTCAAGGTGCCCGCCGGCTCCGGCAGCGGCACCGAAGTGCGGCTGAAGGGCAGGGGCGTGCAGAACCCGAAGGGCAACGGCGATCTGATCGGCGTCGTGTCCGTGAAGGTGCCGGGCAATCTCAGCCTGCTGCAGAAGAAGGCGCTCAAGGAGTTCGCCTCGCATAGCAAGGACTTCTCCGAGCAGATCGCTGCCGAGCGTCTGGGCTGATCGCCATGACCAAGATTACGCCGCAGATTCGTCGGGCCTATGCCATGTGCGCCGAAGCGCTGGTGATCGGCCGAGTCACGCTTGACACCGTGGACGAGCTGGGGCTGAACGCCGATATGCCGGTGTTCACGGTGAGCGCGGCTGCCGATCTGGTTGATATTCATCCGCAGACCCTGCGGCAGTACGATCGGTTGGGGCTGATCGTGCCGCAGCGGACGCCGGGCGGCGCCCGACGCTACAGTCTGCGGGACATCGATCGACTCGCCCAGGCGCAGCACATGAGTCAGGACGAGTCGATCAATCTGGCCGGCATCACCCGCGTGCTGGCATTGATGGAGGAAAACCGTCAGCTCAAGCGGCAGAATCGTCTGCTGCGTCGACGTTTGGAAGGCAATCTTGTGTTCGAGGCGGACGCCGACGGCGAGGTGATCGAGGTGCAGCGCATTCGTCGCACCCGAGAGCGTTCCCCGTATCGCCGCACGATTCTTCAGATCACCGCGCGGTAGTCGCCGGAATCGTCGGCGGCGTGTGAGCGCCGTAAGGCGGTGAAGAGCAAAGCTGTGAGGCTTATTGGGCCGTGACCATGGCAATGGTCGCGGCCCTTTTTGTTGTTCGGCGGTATTGAGAGCAATCGAAGTAAGGCCTCGGCAGGTGGGAAGAAGGCCGAGCCGTAAAATTCACGGGGGTTTTGAAGGCGTTTTGAGTCGCCCGTTTTTCACGCATCATCTCACGATGGGGTGGATGAATGCCAAGGGGGTGGGGGTTGGGTGTCGACTATTGCGCTGTTACCGTCTGGAACAGTATGTCGGTAGCGAGTATATCGGCGAGGACTGGAGGTCCGATCACCCAGAAAAGGGGCCTCGTCCGGTGGTGTAGCTGAAGGAAGGGAAGGCATGAGAAACTTCCATAAACACGATAAGCACTCTCTTGGGGGGGGGCTTCGCTCTAGGCTCATTGCCGCCATGGTCTCCGTGGCTGTTTTCGCCGCCTTGGCCGTTCCCTCGGCCATGGCTGTCAATGAAGATGGCGATGCTGAACCGTCTACTGAGAGTGTCGCCGACGCCGCCGAAGCGAAAAACCTCCGTCCGGAGGCCACGGACAAAGCCAAACCTGCCAAAGAGGGCACGGCCAAAGCCGCCGCGGATACCGATCTAGGTGCCCCGGCGCATCGCAAATACATCAAGGACAACGGTGACGGCACCTACTGGCTGAGTCTCGACGTCACCGGCGCATCCCGTGCCAGCACCGAGCAGAAAAACCAGCCCGCCGACGTGGTGCTGGTGATGGACTCCTCAGGCAGCATGGCGTCCTGCGCCGACCCCAATGGCGGCTGGGGCTGCGATACCCGATGGGACATCGCCAAGGCCGATGCCGCAACACTGGCCCAAAAATTGCTGACGGCCGCCAATGCCGCGCTGCCGCAATCCGAACAGGTGCAGATGTCGGTCGTCGATTTCGACACGACATCAACGATCATGCGGTTCGGTTCCAGCCAGTGGAGCACGTCAGCCGCCGATATCTCCCGTTCATTCAATTCGATGGACGCCAGCTCAGGCAATGGTGGCGGAACCAACTGGGAGGCCGCGCTGCGGAATGCAAACTCGTTGAATACGGGCCGTGCCGGCGTACAGAAATACATCATCTTCGTATCCGACGGTGCGCCGACCTTCCGCAACAGCAGCATGGGCGTGACCTGCAGCGGTTGGTTCGATCCCGACGATTGTTCGTATTACCAGAGTGACGGCGTATACGGCACCGGTTCCGGCGACTCCAACGGCTACAATTTCACCGCAGCCGTCAACGAGGCCGGCAAACGTTCCGGCGCCACGCTCTACGCGGTGAGCACCGGATCCGAAGCAAACGACAAGATGAGCCAGTTCGCCGATCGGATCAATCCGACCGGCACGTTCTTCGACGGTACCGATGCCGACAAGCTCTCCGCCGCTTTCGACTCCATCGTCCAGCAGATCCAGAAGAGCTCCATGTATCGCGACGTGTTGATCACGGATGTGCTGTCCGATTGGGCCGTCTGCACCGATTCCCGGGGCGGTACCGGCTGTCTGCAGGAAGTATCCGCCCGAGACAAGGACGGCAACGATGTGACCACATCGGATCCTGCCGCGAAATCCATGAAGAATGATTATGATCCGGCCAGCAAGACCATCACGCTGAATTTCCCGAATGAGACCAAACTGAGTCCGGACGTCATCTACACGGTATCGCTGAAGATCAAACCCACCGACGAGGCCTACCGGTACCTCATCGCGAACAATCAGTACCCGAATACGGGAGATCAGGGAACCGACGCGGAAGGCAATACCAGCAGTTCCGGCAAACCCGGTTTCTTTTCGAACGCCGGTAACGCCGACGGCAGCACCAAGGCGAACGTGTCGTACAAGGTGGTCACCAACGTGAACGGTGAAGAGACCGTAGGGCCCGCGCAAAACGCACTGTACGACAGGCCGGTGATTCAGGTGAAGGTGCCAAGCCTCACGCTCGCCAAAGGTGTGAACAACACCAATGCCGGCGCATATGGGGCTCAGCCGCGCAACTGGAAGCTGTTCGCCCTGAAAACCGACGATCCCGCATACGGCATCAACCCCGCGAATCCGGAAGGGGAGGCCGCCGCTGAAGGTGAGGTCGTCAGCCAATCCATGAAGGCCGTCAAACTTGCCGTCGGCACCTACACGCTTGGGGAATCCGCGGACATGACCACCGGGTACCGGTATTTCGGCGGATACACGGCCGGTGACTGGAACTGCGTGGACGGCGACGGCAAAACCGTGACCGTGCGCAGCAGCGGTGGTAAATCGGCCGTAACCCTGACACCGGGCATCGACGTGACCTGCACGGTGATCAACACCGCCAAACCCGCTTCGATGCTATGGCAGAAGATCGATGCGCATGATCGGGCCGCCCATCTGGGCGGATCCGAATGGACCCTGCAGGGGCCGGACGCCGGTGGCGACACCTATGCCGTGATCGACAATCAGCCCGCCGACGCGACCGCCAAGCCGAACGAGCGTATCGCTGACGTCGATCAGACCTCCGGCGACAAGCAGGATGGCGTCGGCTATCTGCAGGTGGACGGCCTCAAGTGGGGCGATTACACGCTGACCGAAACCAAGGCTCCCCAAGGATATGCGTTGCCGATCGGTGCCGATGCAACCCACAAGGTTTCCGTGCTACCTGGTAACGAGCCCGACGCCGACCCCCGGTTCGTCGTCAGCGTTGGTGAAGACGGGACGATCGTCAACCAGCGGCTCGCCGTCTCCTCCCTGCCGCTGACCGGCGGCACGACCGGCCGTGAATGGACGATCGTCGGTGGAGGTGTGGCATTTGTCGCACTTGCGGCCGTGGCCGCCAGCTTCGGCATCAACGAGTACCGGAGACGGAGGGGCGCGATGGCGTAGTAATTTGCGGGTGCTTCGTTCGCACCTCATCAGTCAGCCTGCGGCTGACAGCTTCCCCTCAAGGGGAAGCCGGGATGGAACCCGTCGATCCCCTTCGCCTTCCCCCTGAGGGGAGGCCGGGATGGTATCCCCTTCACTTTCTCCTTGAGGGGGAGGCCGGGATGGTATCCCCTTTGCCTTCCCCTTGAGGGGAAGGTGGCCGGCGGAGCCGGTCGGATGAGGTGACCAGAAAACCACCACCATCACCACATAACTGAATGCACACCAGGATTTGCGGATCGCGGAGGCCCGACGGGCACCGCCTCCGCGATTGCAGAACACAGTAATCAATGAAAGGAAAAGAGGGTTTCTCATGAAGTTGAGGAAGCTTTTCGCAGGGGTCGCCGCCGCGGCAACCCTTCTGGGCGGCATGGCCCTCGGCGTCGGTACCGCCAACGCCGCTGAGACCATCACGTTGAACGCCGGCGAGCACGGCGTGGTTCAAGGTCACACGTTCAAGGTCGTGGAATTGGCCAAGTACCTTACCGCCAACACCGGTGAAGTGCAGACCGTGGCCGATCGCGACACTGTGGTAAAGGCCATCAAGACCGCCACCGGCAAGGACGTGCCGGCCAATGTCGATCCGATGGTCTGGGCCCAGTCCGGTGACCTCAACGGCACCGGTAACCCGCTGTTCGGCGACAACTCCGCGTTCCCGTGGGGCAGCGACGCCGCCTCCCGCAACTTTGCCAACGCCTTGGTCTCCTACGTCGAGACGAACGGCGCCGAAGCGACCGCCGACGCCGAACCGTACGAACTGTCCGTGCCGGAAGCCGGTCTGTACTTGATCGTCGACACCACCGCCGATGCCACCGCCACGCAGAAGTCCCTGCCGATCATCGTCGGCACCGCCAACACCGCGCTGGGCATGACCGGACAGATCGAGGTGAAGAACCAGAAGACCAACGTGCCGCCGAAGAAGACCGTGACCGGCGACAATGACGGCACCGTGAGCGTGGGAGACGCCCTGCATTACGCCATCGAAGGTGCGGTTCCCTCCACCACCGATCAGGACGCCGAATACACCTATGTGTTCAACGACTACGCTTCGGCCGGTCTGTCCATCGACACCCACAAGACCAACGTCAAGGTGTACGCCGGCGACAACGCCACCGAGGCGCTCGCCGACGCCGAATACACCGTGAGCCCGGCCGATCGGACCGTGACCGGCAACGGCAAGGACATCACCTTCTCCGTCTCCCTGACCAAGGCCGCTCTCGACAAGCTGCAGAACGTGGCCGGCCAGAAACTGACCGTGAAGTACGACGCCACCGTGACCGACGACGCCAAGACCAACCCGGTGACCAACTCCGCCGAGGTAAGCAACGGCGGCAACACCTCCGGTACGAGCACCCCGGTGATCCTGCACAGCAACAGCTTCGAGTTCACCAAGCAGTGGGCCGACGGTTCGACCACCGGACTTGACAAGGCCGTGTTCTCTCTGACCGATGCCAACGGCAAGACGATCACCGCCAGCCCTGATGCCAAGACCGGCAAGGTCTCCTTCTCCGGTCTGGAGAACGGCACCTACACCGTCATCGAGACCACCGTGGCCGAGGGTGCTCAGAACGTGACCGGTAGGTTCACCGTGACCCTGACCTACAACGAGCAGACCAAGGCCACGGATGTGAAGTTCGCCGACACCCCGGCTTCAGATCCGTACGATCTGGTGAAGTTCGCCGACAACGGGACCAAGGCCACCGTGACCAACGTGAAGTCGTTGACGCAGCTGCCGCTCACCGGTGCCGCCGGCGTCGGCATGTTCCTGGTGCTGGCCGCCGTGCTCGGCGGTGCGGCCGTGACCACCTACACCAAGTCCCGTCGCGCCAGCGCGGCACTGCGTGCGTAGGCGATGTGATCTCCCCTCATCAGTCAGCCTTCAGCTGCCAGCTTCCCCCGGAGGGGGAAGCCCATATCAGGTGAGGTGCTGCACTGGACGGCCTTCCCTTCAAGGGGAAGGTGGCCTGCGGAGCAGGTCGGATGAGGTATGAACACCACGAGGCCGGAGGGCTCCTCCTATGGAGAAAACCCTCCGGCTTTTCGCAAACTCATATGACTGTGGTCGGCAAAGGCGCATGACTTCGGCCATATCAGTCGGCATATCAATGGGAGTATGTGATGTCGGAAAGCAGTTTCACCGACGAAGAGGTCCGGTACTTGTTGTCGTTGCCTGCCGTGGAGAGCGTGCATCGCGGGCGTATCCGCTATTCCACGCTGTTCAAACGTGAATGCATGCGCCGGTATCTGGCCGGCGATTCACCGTCGGCCATTTTCTCCGAAGCGGGAATGCCGTCATCGTTGATTGGCTACAAGCGCATCGAACGGTCGATCGCCCGGTGGCGGCAGTCGCTTACCGGCGCGGAGACGGCGGCGGTGCGGGATGGCGGCGGCGGTGGTAACGGTGGTGTTGGGGCTGCGAGACGCCTCAGCGACGATCAAATGGAGGAGTTGTTCGAGAATCCCAGTCGCATTGCGGGGATGTTCGGTCATCGTCGGAAACCCCGGCAACGTGAATACGATGATGTGCGTGATCTGCTGATCGCCCAGCAGACCCGGCGCATCGATGAGCTGGAACGTCGGGTCCGCGAACTGGAGTCACAACAGCAGGAACCGCAGCAGGCGGAACCGCGGCCGTAGGCCTGAACACCGTGGTCATGAATCACGGTGTTCATGAATCACCGTGATCAGACCTCCTGACGGGGCTCGTGCATGACGTGCAGCAGGCGGACCTCGCTGGGTGCCATGCCGAACCGTTTGCGGAACTGGGTGGCGAAGTAGCTGGGATTGGGATACCCCACCATCGATCCCACCCGTTGCACCGGCAGATCGGTGTTCGCCAGCGCCTTGTAGGCGTGCTCCATCCGATAGGCGATCAGATATTCGTTGGGCGTCATGTTCATCGCCGACTTGAACGACCGGACGATATAGCTGGAATGCAGATGAAAAACCTGCGAAAGTTTTCGTGACGTGATGGTCTCGTTGAAATGATCGTCGAGATATCGGCGTACCTGCCGTGCGAGGCGGAACGGGGCCGTCTCCTCCTCGCCCACGATCTGTATCGTCTGCAGGACGTCGATGAACAGCTGCTGCGTGGGCCAGAAGTTGTTCTGCATCTGGCTCGTGCTGGTGGCGAACAGCCGGTCGAACAGGGCGTGCAGCGCCTTGGGGTTCTCGATCCGGCGCTGTCTGAGCAGATACAGCGTGGGCTGGGGCGTGTGGTAGTGCAGAATCGGCACCTCCACCGACGATCGCATCGGCATGGGTTGGGGGCCGGCGTCCCACTCGCTGATCACCGCGAAATGCAGCCAGTAGTATTCGGTCGTCTCGGCGGTGGCCTTCCATGAATAATGATGGTGCTTCGGCAGCAGGATCACGCTTTCGCCGGGGGAGACCGTCATGTTCCGGCCGTCCTCGCTGATGAACAGGCGGCCTCGGGTCACCACGATCAGGATGAAGTACGGCAGGTTGTTGCGGTCGGGATGGCGGTCTCCCGGTTCGAAGACCACATAGTCCCCTTCGATGAAGGTCGGTGCGGGTATGCAGGATATGGAGATGAATTCGCTGTTCATGCCCGGATTCAATTTGTAAGTGCAACACTCGTCTCTGGGTGGCTTGTCTTTGACATTACCTTGCCGAGCTCGCGGTACCAAACCTCGTTGGGCGTTTCCCAGCCCAGGACCTTCAACGGGGTGTCGTTGATCTCGTCGACGATGGCCTGCAGGTCCGCATCCGACAGGTCGTCGAAGCTGGTCCCCTTGGGCAGGTAGCGCCGGATCCTGCCGTTGCGGTTCTCGTTCGTGCCCCGCTGCCACGAGGAGTACGGGTCCGCATAGTAGGTGAGCATGCCCAGCGCCTCGTCCACGAGCAGGTGGCAGGAGGACTCCGTGCCGTTGTCCCACGTGCGGTCGATGCGCGCGGGCGCGGGGATCCGGCTGTAGATGTCGTATTCGGCGCGCGCGGTCGCCAGCGCGCTCTTGTCGGGGATGAACCGGGCGAACAGCTTGCGGCTCTTGCGTTCGGCCTGCGTGTCGATGCACCGTTTCG
>NZ_NMWU01000037.1 GCF_002860355.1 Bifidobacterium margollesii | reverse complement strand
CGGCGAGGGCGTGGTGGAGACGCTGAAGAAGTACCCGAAGTCGCCGGCGGTGCTCATGCAGAACCATGGTCCGTTCACGATCGGCAAGGATGCCGAGGGCGCGGTGAAGGCTGCGGCGATGACCGAGGAGGTGGCGCACACGATGTGGGCGGCCCGTCAGCTGGGTGAGATCATCGAGATCGACCAGGCGGACATCGACAAGCTGAACGACCGCTACACCAACGTCTACGGCCAGCACTGACTTGGCGGAGTGTCCGCGGCGTTGCGGGAGGCTCGACGTACCTTGGTACGCCTTCGTCTCCCGCGCCTTGCGGACACACGCGCCAAGATGGTGATGGGGCGTCGTCGGTGTTTTCGGGCTTCCCCTTGAGGGGAAGCTGGCAGCCGCAGGCTGACTGATGAGGTGGACGCAGACGAAACCTTCCAACAAACCCGTATTCGAACATCTGTTCCGTGAATATTCGGCGTTGCGCCGTACACTGAACCCATGCTTCCCATCAATGAACAGATCCGCGCCTACGACGAGCTGATGGACGATGTCACCGGATACATCGTCGGCTATTGGGAGGACGCCGCGGCAGGACGGCCATACCATGCGATCCATCATCCGGGGCATACCGCACGGGACATGGCATCCGACTACATGACCGAACGATACCGGGACTGGCTGGAAGGCATGCAGGAGGAGGATCCCGCGAAATTCGCGCGCTACGCCGCACTGGGGGAGGGCGATGATCCGGTCGGGGCCGCCATGGACGCATGCGATCGCATGTTCGACCGGATCTGGCCTCGCACAACGGGCGATGATCCGAACCGATAAGCCAATTCGTCTCGATCCGTCGCTGGACACCTGACGAGCGGTCTCGATGATCACCTGTTACCTTTGATGCAGGGGCGGATTCCTACGTTAGCCTGACTTATTTATTGCGGTAGTGGAATATTTGCCCACCATTCATCTTTATAGTGAAGGGCGATTGCCGCCAAGGAAAGTCCGAATGCTAGCAATAGCAAGAGAATCACCGCCGCATACATATTGCTGGCGAAAGGTAGGGCGATCAGGGAGAGAATGGTCTTACGCATCGTCCTGTATGGAAGAGAGAGAAATCGATGTATCGCATATCGTAGGCATGTGATGTGCAAACCTGATCCGGCCGGTCGTGGAATGTCCGGCTCAATCAACTCCTGCAATAGTGACTGCAGAGCCCACATCTCTACCGCACGAGCCAGCAGAATGATGAATGTGTCCGAGTCAATGACCGCGATACGCGTGAGGATCCATTGCAACATGATCGACAGTATTTGATGCCATGGATTGCTGGTCATGAATAGCAGCGCGTTATTCCATGTGGCGAAAAACCGTCCTAAAACATTGTCGGGATCAGATAGCCAAATAACCGTATGCATGATTACCGAGACGTTCTCGGGCAAGCTGTGGATGAATCCTATTGCCGAATGAATCAGCGCCACTGCATATGCCGTTACCGTAATGACTAATAGCAGCAAGACTGTCACCATAAGAATTCGTGTCTGACGATATAAGTGACATCGATAGTCAATCTGCTGGTATTTGTCATACATAAGAATCCCTACTTGTCGTGATGAACGTTTCCATTGCGGTGAACTTCCGCATTACGGTCGATCGGCGAACCATCGATCATGGCATGAAGGTCGATTCCGCTGGCCCGACAGCCGTTCTCCAATTCCAATGACTGCGATGCCGGCAGTTCCCGCATGAGTCTTTGCGTGATTCTTGTCGTCTCCTTGCCGGCCTCCTCCGGTGTGATGACCGCATGATCGAGATCATGCCGCACTTGAGCCAATCGTTCCCGCATGGATGCCATGAATATCCTGAGACGTCGCGCCTCCTCTTGCCTGGCCGCGAACTCGTCGCTGGTCATGGTCACCGACTCATCGGGCACGATCTCGCCTTCTATGTTCTCTCCATTGATATCCGTAGCATCGGTTGAAGTTTTCACCATGGCCGTCGCTTTGCCGGCATGCGAGTCCGTTTCGGCTCCACGGGTAGCCCAAGCGTTGCTGATGTACGACTTTGCCTTGTCTGCAAGCCCGATCAGTCGTGCTCCCGCATGACGAACGGTCTGACGCAGAGAGGCCTGCACCCGTGGGTCATTCAGTATCTGCGTAATGATCTCACCGATCATTACGCCAACCGCCTCGGCCATGGGATGCGACTCGTCCCGAGCATTCCTTTGTCGATCCCGCTCATCGGCATACGTATGACATTCTTCTCCGACAGATGGCCGAACCGGTGGAACACCCGCATCCGCCGGTTCCTCTTCTTCGGCTTTTCCGAACAAGATGTCAGGCTGTCTGATTAAGCGACCATTCTCGTCCCGAATCCCCTTATCGGAATGATACCGGCCGTTGGCGGCATCCTCATACGCCTGCCGGTTACGCCATCGCAACCGCTCGGTCGTCTCGAAAGGCTGATCATCATCGATGTGTTCGATCCCCATAAAAACAGTGTACTCATTACCGGGAAACCATCATCGTATGCGGCATACTACGCAGTGCATGATGGATGCTCTTGCGTCAGTCCGTGCTACAGGTTCAGGCGTTCGTCAACGAAATAAGGTTCACAGGCATGCTTGGCGCGCTGATCTATGAGCTTACACAGAAACGACTGGATTGACGAACAGGGGAGCGGCTGGTCACGAGACCCATACGACGATGATTACCACACCGGCATCCTCATGAACCTATCCGAGAACCTCCGGTTCGATGACATGTTCCCTCATCATCCGCTATCAGTGATCCGAACACTGGTCACGATGGTCGTCGGATACAATTAACGAAGGGAGCGGATTCCTACCTGGGTTAACTCACTGGTGTCTGGGCCGCTCCTTTCCATGTCATCCGTTTGTCACGAAGTCGTGATTTCGGAGTCCGATTTCACCTCATCAGTCGGCTACGCCGACAGCTTCCCCTCAAGGGGAAGCCCTCTGCCGGGTCCGGGGCCAGCGAGGACGTGAGCTGAAATCGACGGCTTCCCCTCAAGGGGAGGCGGGGAAGCCCTATGAACGCCCTCGATGCATATTGGAGCGAAGCCTCCGCCGAACCTCGAAACCACGCCAAACCCCAAAACTGTACTGCGGTACGGAACGGGGTTTGGACTTTACCATGTGAGATCACACTCATCTCGAATTGGGCCACATCGCCGTGACCGTTATAGTGAGGTCTCGCCGCCGTGAAAAGCCGTCCCCGGAAAAGGCATTGGGGAGGCGCGCTGAAACCCGAGCCGAAAAGACGGTACCGGAAAAGCCGAGGAAAGATCCGAACGGATCGACGGCGGAGCGCATGCAACCGGCACGCAGCCAGCACGAAAACATACGAAAAAAACATAGTGGGGGGAAGACGTACATGCATACCAGCGATATCTGGGTGTTCCTGGCCATGGTCCTGTATTTCGCGGCCATGCTGTCGGTGGGATTCTTCTATTCGAAACGATCCAACTCATCGGCATCCCAGTACTTCGCAGGCGGCCGCGGCGTCGGCCCCTGGCTCACCGCACTCAGCGCCGAAGCCTCCGACATGTCCGGCTGGCTGCTCATGGGCCTGCCCGGCCTCGCCTACTTCACCGGCATCGCCGACGCCGGATGGACCGCCCTCGGCCTCGCCCTCGGCACCTACCTCAACTGGAAAATCGTCGCCAAACGCCTGCGCCGCTACTCCGTGGCCGCCGGCAACGCCATCACCCTTCCCGACTACTTCTCCAAACGCTTCGGCGACACCCGCAACATCCTCTCCACCATCGCGGCGCTCATCATCATCGTGTTCTTCGCCGTCTACGTAGGCAGCTGCTTCGTCACCGTCGGCAAACTGTTCGACACCCTCTTCGGCCTCGACTACCACCTGATGATGATTCTCGGCGCCATCGTCGTCTTCGCCTACACGGTCATCGGCGGATACCTCTCCGTCGTCGTCACCGACTTCATCCAGGGCATGCTCATGTTCTTCGCGCTCGCCGTCGTATGCGTCGGCACGGTGGTCAACGCCGGCGGCATCGAGCATGTGGCCGCGTTCCTCGCCGACATCCCCGGCTACCTCAGCGCCAACCACACCGCATCCCCAATCCTCGACCCCGCCACCGGAGCCCAGATGACGGCCAACGGCGCCCCTCTGTTCGGCAACCCTGCCGACTTCGACATCATCACCATCATCTCCCTGCTGGCATGGGGACTGGGCTACTTCGGCATGCCGCAGGTGCTGGTGCGGTTCCTCTCCATCCGCGACGCCGAGGAAATCCGCCAGTCGCGCATCATCGCCACCGTATGGGTCGTCGTCTCGCTCGGCTGCGCCATCGCCATCGGCATGTTCGGCCGTGCCATGCTGCCCACGCAGTTCGGCACCCAGGTGGCTGCGGAAAGCGTGTTCATCGTACTCAGCCAGATCCTGCTGCCCAGCTTCGTGTGCGGCGTGGTGGTCTCCGGCATCTTCGCCGCATCGATGAGCTCCTCGTCCAGCTACATGATCATCGCAGGGTCCGCCGTGGCCGAAAACATCTATCGAGGCATCTTCAAACGCAACGCCACCGACCGACAGGTCATGTGGGTGGCTCGCATCACCATCCTCACGGTCTTCCTGTTCGGCTGCATCATTGCCGCCGATCAGAACTCCTCGATCTTCCAGATCGTCTCATACGCTTGGGCCGGTCTGGGCGCGTCATTCGGCCCGCTGATGCTGTTCAGTCTGTACTGGCGCCGCGCGAACCGTCAGGGAGCCGTGGCGGGCATGGCGGCCGGCGCGATCACCGTATTCGCATGGAACCTGTTCGTCAAGCCGCTCGGCGGCGTCTTCGGCATCTACGAACTGCTGCCGGCCTTCATCGTCTCCGCGCTCGCCATCGTCATCGTCTCCATGCTCACCGAGGCGCCGGGCAGGGAGATCACCGACGTCTTCGACCACTATATGGATGAGGACACGAATGTGGGCGAGTTGCTCGAAGAGCACGCGGTTCGTTCTGACGCATCGGTCCGGTCCGACGCCCCGGTTCGATCCGGTGCGCAGGCCGCCGACGGCGATCAGTCGATTTGACCCGCCCGGATGGTAGATTCATGTACTCGGTTTATCGCCGGAACGGCAAGGACATGAATCGAACATCTACGGGACGGGGAGCGTGAATGATGATGAACGATGAGCCGGATGTGATCAGGCGCAGTGCCGACGAGCTGCTCGCCGGACTGAACGAACAGCAGACCGAGGCGGTGAAGTACTACGGCCCGGCCCTGCTGATCGCGGCCGGCGCCGGTTCCGGAAAGACCCGTGTGCTCACGCGCCGCATCGCCTACATCATGGGTGTGGGCGGCGTATGGCCCAGTCAGATTCTGGCCATCACGTTCACCAACAAGGCCGCCGCGGAGATGAAGCAGCGTCTGGAGACGCTGATCGGTCCGGTGGCCCAGCGCATGTGGGTCTCCACGTTCCACTCCGCCTGCGTGCGCATCCTGCGCCGCGACGGCGGCAAGATCGGCCTCAAGTCCGGTTTTTCGATCTATGACACCGCCGACCAGCAGCGTCTCGTGAAGATCATCTGCACCGAGATGAACATCGACGTCAAACGGTATACGCCCCGTTCGATCCTCGCCCGAATCTCCGACTACAAGAACAATCTGCAGGACTGGCGAACCCAGCTCAAGGAGTACGCCCCTCAGTTCAAGCCCGGGCAGCGCAACCCGCAGGTGGGCGGCTTCGGCAATGTGGAGGAGCTGTACGCCTGCGTGTACGCCGAATACCAGTACCGGCTCGCCACGGCCAACGCGGTGGACTTCGACGATCTGATCATGCGCACCGTGGAATTGCTGCACGACCATCCCGATGTGGCGGCCTACTACCATCACCGGTTCCGCTACATTCTGGTCGACGAGTATCAGGACACCAACCACGCCCAGTACGTGCTGGTGCGCGAGCTCGCCGGCGTGGATGACAAACTCGCTCCGGAGCCGGGCGCCGTGGGCGCGGGCAGGAACGGTCCGGCGTGGATCACCGTGGTGGGTGATTCCGATCAGTCGATCTACGCGTTCCGTGGCGCGGACATCCGCAACATCCAGGAGTTCGAGAAGGATTTCCCCAACGCCAGAACCATCATGCTGGAGCAGAACTACCGTTCCACGCAGACCATTCTCGACGCGGCCAACAAGGTGATCTCGCTCAATCCGGGCCGCAAGCCGAAGAAGCTGTGGACGGCGCTCGGCCAGGGCGACAAGATCGTCGGCTATGCGGCCGACAACGCGCAGCAGGAGGCCTCGTGGATCGCCACGGAGATCGCTCGTCTTGCGGGGGAGGAGGGATTCTCCTACGCGGACATCGCGGTCATGTACCGTGCCAACGCTCAGTCGAGGTCGCTGGAGGAGGCGATGATCAACGCCGGCATACCGTACCAGCTTGTGGGCGGCACCCGCTTCTACGAGCGCCGTGAGGTCAAGGACGCGATGGCCTACCTGCAGGCGCTGGCCAATCCGGACGACGATGTGAACCTTCGGCGTATTCTCAACGTGCCCAAGCGTGGGCTGGGCGCCCGTGCGGAGGCCGTGCTCACCGACTACGCGAGTGCGCATCAGACCAGCGCGTGGGAGGCTCTGACCCATTTGGACTCCATCGAGGGCGTGCCGACGCGCACGGCCAGACTGCTGGGCGAGTTCCGTGATCTGATGAAGGGCCTGCGCGAGTTCGTGGCGAACAACGATGCCAAGCCTTCGGAAATCGTGGCCGAGGTGCTCGACAAGTCCGGTCTGCTCGCCGAGCTGCAGCAGTCCACCGATCCGCAGGATCAGACCCGCGTCGAGAACCTCTCCCAGCTGCAGTCCACCGCGGCCGAGTTCGAGCAGAACACGCCGGACGCCACGCTCAACGGGTTCCTGGAGACCACGGCTCTGGTTGCGGACAGCGATCAGCTGCCCGACGAGGGGGAGGACACCGGCAAGGTCACGCTGATGACCCTGCACACCGCCAAGGGTCTCGAATACCCGGTCGTGTTCCTCACCGGCATGGAGCAGGGCACCTTCCCGCATTCCCGTTCGATCGACAACGAGAGCGAACTGGAGGAGGAGCGCAGGCTCGCCTATGTGGGCATCACGCGCGCCCGGCAGATCCTGTACGTCACGCGTGCCGCGGTCCGTTCGCAGTGGGGGCAGGCGGCGGAGATGATGCCCAGCCAGTTCCTGGACGACATTCCGGCCGATCTGATCGACTGGAAGCGCAAGGAGACCAGCTCCGAGAAGATGCGGGGCGGTTGGGGCGACTTCGATGACGATGACGAGTTCTCCGGATTCGAGGATTTCGGCGGCTCGTCGTCGTACGGATCGGGATCGTCGTACGGCTCCGGTTCCTCGTACGGTTCGGGATCGAGATGGGGGAGCGGTTCGTCGTATGGTTCCGGATCGTCCTACGGATCGAAGTCATATGGTTCGAAGTCGTATGGTTCCTCCTCGTCGGGGTCCGGTCGCAACGGCAAGGTGACCACCAAGCGGATGAAGAAGCAGCTGCTGGATTCCATCGCCTCGGCGAAGAAGAAGGCGTCGGGAAGCGGCTCGTCCGGTTCCGGATCGGCCGCATCGACGTCGGGAACCGGCAACGGGCTGAACATCGCCGATTTCCATGAGGGCGATCGGATCAGCCATGATCAGTATGGTCTGGGCAGGATCGTCGGGGTGCAGGACAAGGGCCGCAATTCGGTGATCACCGTGGACTTCGGCTCCGAAGGGGTCAAACGTCTGCTGCTGCGAGTGGCACCCATCGAGAAACTCTGACGGATTTCGGCGGATATTCGTCGAACGCGCCGGGATACCGGGAAAAGTCAGATGATGGTGTATCATGTTGATTTTGGTGTCTGCCGTCAGGCATTCGCCGATCTGGAGCCTTAGCCCATCAATGGGTCGGCGGAACCTTTGGTTCCGTTCGCGACAGGATCGCGGTTAAGCATTGGAAGAGGCCGGCTCAGCGCGGAATCGAGGATTCCGCGTTCCGTTCAGATAACGACAGAAAAGGAACAAGGAACATGACTAATGTTCAGCGTGCTCGCCGTCAGGTGCGTCTTTCTCGCGCCCTCGGCATCGCTCTGACCCCCAAGGCCCAGCGCATCTTCGAAAAGCGTCCGTATGCTCCCGGCGAGCATGGTCGCACCCGTCGTCGCACTGAGTCCGATTACGCCGTCCGTCTGCGCGAAAAGCAGCGTCTGCGCGCCCAGTACGGCGTGTCCGAGAAGCAGCTTCGCGCCGCCTACGAGAAGGGTACCCACGAGGCCGGCCAGACCGGTAACGCCATGCTGCGTTTCCTCGAATCCCGTCTCGACGCCCTCGTGCTGCGTGCCGGCTTCGCCCGCACCACCGCTCAGGCCCGCCAGTTCGTCGTCCACGGCCACATTCTGGTCGACGGCAACAAGGTTGATCGTCCGAGCTACCACGTCAAGCCCGGCCAGACCATTCAGGTCCGTCCGAAGAGCCAGACCATGGTGCCGTTCCAGATCGCCGCTGAAGGCGTGCACCGCGACGTGCTGCCCGCCGTTCCGGGCTACCTGGATGTCGATCTGGCCTCGCTGAAGGCCACGCTCACCCGCAAGCCGGAGGTCGAGGAGATCCCCGTGCAGGTGAACATCCAGTACGTGGTCGAGTTCTACGCTCGCTGATCCCACGGGATCCCATCGGCTATTTCGCCGACCCCGCGACAATGGCGTTTCCGCTGTGTCGCGGGGTTTTCGTTTGAGGGGAACATTCTTGTCCTGTTGTTCTCGGTTCCTCTCCGACCGCGCCGAACAGCAGGACCATGACTCCCACAGCATGACATGAAGTAGAGAGGCATCATCCATGAATTCGGCATCAGCGTATGATCGCGATCAGAACAGAAACAACATCACCCTCCGTCTCGTAGGCTCCATCGTCGCCACCGGTGCCCTGGCGTTCGTCGGCATCCTCACCGAAACGATGATGAACGTCATCTTCCCGCACCTGATGAAGGAGTTCGCCGTCGATGCGGCCACCGTGCAATGGGTGACCACCGCGTATCTGCTCGTGGTGGCGGCCACCATACCGCTGTCCGCGTTCCTCAAGCGTCGATTCACCTACAAGGCGGTGTTCAGCGCAGCATGCGTGCTGGCGATCACTGGATCCCTGCTGGCCTTCTGGTCGCCCACCTTCACCGCGCTGATCGTAGCGAGAGTGGTGCAGGGCATCGCCACCGGAACCGGCATGCCGCTCATGTTCAACGTGATCCTCGAACAGTCGCCGCGCACCAAGATCGGCATGCTCATGGGCTACGGCAATCTCGTCGTCGCCCTGGCTCCGGCGCTCGGCCCGTCCTTCGGCGGCATCGTCACCACGTTCATGCCGTGGCGAGAATCATTCCTCATCATCATCGCGTTGCTCGTGCTGATCTTCATCCTCGGCTTCGTCTCGCTGCGGCAGTTCGTCCCCACCGAGAAGACATCGCTCAACCCCGGGCATGTCGTGCTGATCGCCCTGGGGTTCACCGGACTGCTCTACGGTGTCGAACAGGCCGGACTGGTGGTGCAGCATTATTTCGCGGGAACAGCCATGGGGGCCATTCCCGTCGTGGCCGTCGTCTCCCTTGCGATCGGCGTGATCTGCGTGTTCGTCTTCTATTGGAGGCAGCGCAGATCCGAACGGCCGCTGATGAATCTCACGGTGCTGGCCGATCCGTCGCTGCGCTGGCATCTGATGTCGCTGGTACTGCTGCAGTTCGTCATGCTCGGCATCTCGTTCACCGTGCCTAACTTCGTGCAGATGGGCCTTGGAGCCACCTCGATGATCGCCGGATTCGTGATTCTCCCCGGCGCGCTGCTCGGCGCGTTCTGCGCCCCGGCCGGAGGCACCCTGCTCGACCGCAAGGGCGCGCGGCTGCCGGTGGGCATCGGACTGACGTTCGCCTTCCTCGGCCTGCTGCTGCAGGGACTGCTGGCGCATCATCTCACCCCGTTCTGGGTGGCATGCCTGCATGTGGTGTACGTGTTCGGATACAGCTTCACCTACTCCAACGTGTTCACCGACGGTCTGAAGAACGTGTCCCCGCAGCTCAAGGCCGACGGCAACGCCGTGTTCAATACCTGCCAGCAGTTCGGCTGCGCGCTCGGCACCGCCGTGCTCGCCACCGTGATGTCCGTGTATCAGCATCTGGGCATGAACTCGGGACTGACGGAAGCCGTGGCCACGGCCAACGGCGCGCAGACCGGATACTTCCTCATGGCGGCAGCCATCGCCGTGACCGCGCTGTGCATGATCCGCGCCTTCATGCTGGACGGCCGCGCCGAAAAGACCGGGGAGGAAAAGACCGTCTAACACATCGATCTGAATCGATTCGTATCGATGTACGGTATCGCGTCGAATCGCACGGCAGCGTGCTGCGACGTCGCACTGCGGAATCGCTCGAACCGCTCTACAGAATGCGATACATATCGCCGCGCTGGGTGATGTACATGCCCGCGCGGCGAAGCTTTCTCATCAGGTGGTACATGGTCGCCTCCATGGCGTCACGCTGCTCGAACACACCCCTGCCGAACACCGCCTCCAGCAGTTCGTCGAAGGAGAGGAACCTGCCGTTGGCGCGGATCAGCGTCTCCAGCGTGGCGTATTCGCGGGGGGAGAGCGGTATCGGATCCCTCACGTCGCCATAGAACGCCTGACGTTTGGCAAGATCGAGCGTCAGATCCCCGTGGCTGATCAGCGTCGAGGAGCGTTGCCCGTCGGCCCCGCACAACAGGGCGATGTGAGACAGCAGCTGGGCCTTCGAAAACGGCTTGGGAAGCGACGCGTGAATGTCGTGGCGTCTGGCCATCTGGGCGGCGAGCGCCTCGCTGGCCGCCCAACGGGCATCGGCGTCGTTGTCCGCATCGGATTCGGGCCTGTCGCTTTTCCTGAACGAGGGGGTGGTCAGATACAACACCTTCGTGTGTCCGTCCAGACGCTTCAGCATGCTTGTCAGTTCGGTGGACGACATCCCCTGCATCTCGTCGTCGAGGATCACCAGATCGAAGCTGCCGGATTCCAGCGTCTTCCTGACCTCGCCGTGCGTGGATGAGACGGTCACCTCATGCCGTTCGCCGTCAAGCGTCCTTTCGAGAACCCGTGCCATCGTCATGTTCGGCACGGCCAGCAGAATCCTCATATCATCTCCCAACTCTGGTCCAGCTCAAGGGTAGTCCTTCGCTAAGATGTGTACGAGAAAACGATCGGTTTCACACGTCAGGGGAAACATCGATGATCAATGAAGTGGTGATGGTGCGGCACGGTCGCACGTCGTACAACCTCGCTCGGCGTCTGCAGGGGCAGATCGACATACCGTTGGACATCATCGGCCAATGGCAGGCCGACCAGACCGGATACGAACTGGCCTCCCGATACTACTGGGCCAAGGTGAGTCACATCGCCGCGCATCCCGAGCTGCTGGCCCAGCCGGGGCCTGATGCGCAGCAGCGCAGCGACATCGAGGAATACCGCAACGCGCCGGTTGCCGATCGTCGGCTCGTGGTCATGGCATCCGATCTGTTTCGTGCGGAACGGACGGCCCATGCCTTCGCCGATCTGCTCGGTCTGCCGGTCACGCTCGACAAGCGGCTTCGGGAGCGCAGCTTCGGCCGGTGGGAGGGGCTCACCCGGCCTGAAGTATGTGCCATGGACGCCGAAGCGTACGCGTCATGGAAGGCCCATACCGGCGGCGAACTCAAGTACGGCGTGGAAAGCCGTGAGGCGTGTGGAAGGCGTGGGGCCGACGCCCTGCGTGACATCATCGGGGAATTCAGGGACGATGACGCCGAAACCACGCTGGTGATCGTCAGTCATGGTTCCTGGATCGTGGCCACCATCTCCACGCTGCTCGGCATCGATCCGGATGGACTCAGCGGCCTTGGGGCGATGCGTAACGCCTTCTGGTCGAGGCTCACCCCCACATACCGTCCTGACGGTTCGATCACCTGGATGCTCGACGAATACGATACCGGGCCGAGGATCGCCGGGCTGGTGGACTGGGAGAACGGTCCTGAACAGCTGCGCGCCGAAGGCATGCCGAAGTGGAAGCCGATCCCCGACGTGCTGGGGAAGGACGCTCCGGGAAGCGGGTCCGGCTCTCAGATGTGACGCCGGATCCGGCGGCGGACGCGATGCCGGGAACGACGAAACGACGGTGCGCGCGGCTGCATGCGCGGCACAGCTCCTCACGTTCAGTACGTGGTGTCATAATCGGAAGCATGACGTTACATCTGCATCTTGTCCGCCACGGGCAGACCTACTTCAACCGGTACAACAGACTGCAGGGCTGGTCGAATTCGCCGCTCACCGAATCCGGCATCGCCGATGCGGTCAAGGCCGGTCATAAGCTCGAATCCGTGGATTTCGCGGCCGCATACTGCTCGGACACCACGCGCGCCGAGCAGACCGCGCACAGCGTGCTCGACATCAACGAGGCGGCGGGCCATGCTCGCCCCGAACTGACGGTCGACATGCATTTCCGCGAGCAGTTCTACGGCTACTACGAAGGCCTCGACATGGCGATGGCCTGGTATGCGGCGGGCGCACCTCACGGCGCGAAGACCTACAACGAGATCGTGAGCCGGTTCGGTCTGGCCGCCACCAAGGATTTCCTCAAGGAGGCCGATCCGTTTCACGACGCCGAAAGCGAATCGGAATACTGGGAGCGTGTGGAAGGCGGATTCCGGATCATCGCCGGCAACCCCCGTCTGCATGACGGCGACGATGTGCTGGTGATCTCGCACGGCAATACGCTGCTGAGCCTGATGCACCGGTTCGCACCGGAAGGCTATGATCTGAGCGAACGTCCGGCGAACGGCAGCGTGACGGTGCTGGATTACGATCCCTCGCTGCCGCTGGACGATGGCGGGATCGCCATCGTCTCCTACAACCAGTGACGCGGTGACGTCGTGCTGTGGTAGCCTAAGAGGCTGTATTGCGTCCGGGAATGGTCGATGCCATAGCAGGCGTCACCGGGAAAGAGGTATCACGATGGATATCGGGCAGATCGCCGGCCTGATCGCGGCCATTGCGTTTGCGATTCTCGCGGGGTTCATGATTTATCCGCTCATCCGGCTCGGCAAGCTGTTCGATCAGATCGCCGATACGGTGAAGGACACCGGAGACCATGCCATTCCGGCCTTGGACGAGGGCGTGTCCACCGTGCAGAAGGTGAACCAGTCGCTTGACGACGTCAACGCCATCTCCGATGCGGCGCAGCGATCCGCCACGAACATCGGCGCGCTGACCGACCTGTACGGCTCGTTCCTCGGCAAGCCGGTGATCAAGGCGGCGTCCGCCGTGTGGGCCGTGAAGGCCACGGCGCAGGACTTCCTGAACAAGCGTGCCGCCGGCCCCGCGGAGACGCCGGCGGAAACCGCGATTCCGCGAAACGCCTCCGGAAAGACGAAGGGGGAGTGAGATGTTCAAACGACTCCTGTGGATCTCCGTCGGCGTCGGCCTCGGCGTGATGGCGGTGACCAAGGCTCAGGCCTACGTGAAGGCCCATACGCCCGAGCCCGCCCGCCAGTTCGTATTCGGCCCCGATCAGGAGCAGCCGCCGATCACCCTGCAGACGGTTCAGGCGCTGTTCGATGATTTCCAGCGTCATCAGAAGTCGCGGGAGGCCGAACTCAACGACCGGTACATCGACAAGCTCTCCCGGTAGTTCCGCCGGATTCCGGTTTCCGTGACGGTCCAGCGAACAATGCCGCGCGGAATGCCGATCATCATGTAAGTTTTCAAGTTTTTCTACGTTTCGACGTCAAGAGAAGCAACAGCAGAGAAATTCCAAAAGGAGCCGCACTCTCATGCGCACATCGGAAATCGCGAAGCGATACCTCGACTACTTCAAGGCGCACGACCACATGGTCGTGCCCTCGGCATCGCTGATCTCGCCGAATCCCACCACCCTGTTCACCATCGCCGGCATGGTGCCCTTCATCCCGTATCTGATGGGCGAGCAGACCGCACCACACCCGCGCATGGCCAGCAACCAGAAGTGCGTGCGCACCCTCGACATCGACGAGGTCGGCAAGACCACCCGCCACGGCACCTTCTTCCAGATGCTGGGCAACTTCTCCTTCGGCGACTACTTCAAGGAGGAGGCGATCCACTTCGCCTACGAGCTGCTGACCACCCCGCAGAGCGAGGGCGGCTACGGCTTCGACCCGGAGAAGCTGTGGATGACCACCTTCACCGATGATGAGGAAGCCCGCTCGATGTGGAAGAACGAGGGCGTCGACCCCGAGCACATCCAGATCATGGGCATGGAGGACAACTTCTGGACCACCGGCGGCCCCGGCCCCGGCGGCCCCTGCTCCGAGATCTACGTGGACCGCGGTCCCGAGTTCGGCGTCGAAGGCGGCCCGATCGCCGACGAGAACCGTTACATCGAGATCTGGGATCTCGTGTTCGAGAACTACGAGGTCGACAACGTCAAGTCCAAGACCGATCTGCATATCGTCGGCGAGCTGGAGAACAAGAACATCGACACCGGTGCCGGTCTGGAACGACTGGCCTACCTGATGCAGGGCAAGAACAACATCTATGAGACCGACGAGGTGTATCCGGTCATCGAGGCGGCCGAGAAGCTCTCCGGTCTCAAGTACGGCGATGATCAGGCCGCCGACGTGAAGTTCCGCGTCGTGGCCGATCACGTCCGCTCCGCGCTGATGATCATGAGCGACGGCGTGCGCCCGAGCAACAACGGCCGCGGCTACGTGCTGCGCCGCCTGCTGCGCCGCACGGTGCAGGCCATGCGCGTGCTCGGCGTGAACGATCCCGTGCTGCCGACGCTGTTCCCCACCTCCAAGGCCGCTATGGAGGCCACCTACCCGGAGCTCAACAACACGTTCCACGAGGTGTCCGAATCCGCCTACGGCGAGGAGGACGCCTTCCGCCGCACGCTGGAGAACGGCATCGCCATCCTCGACGTGGCCGTTGACAAGGCGAAGAAGACCGGCAGCGAGTCCGTGTCCGGCGAGGATGCGTTCACCCTGCACGACACCTACGGATTCCCGATCGAGCTGACCCTTGAAATGGCGGCCGATCAGGGCGTGAAGGTCGATGAGGCCAAGTTCCGCGAACTCATGGCGGAGCAGAAGTCCCGCGCCCGCGCCGACGCATTGAAGAAGCGCCACAACGTCGATCTTTCCGTGTACGACGATTTCAAGAAGACGCTGGCCAAGCCCATCGACTTCCTGGGATACACCGACTTCTCCAGCCGTTCCAAGGTGCTCGGCATCATGCAGGAGGGCAAGGGATCGGTTCCCGCCGTCACCGCGCCCGCCACGATCGAGGTCATCCTCGACCGCACCCCGTTCTATGCCGAGGCCGGCGGACAGCTCGCCGATCAGGGCGAGATCCTCTCCGACGACGGCGCGGTGCTTGAGGTCGACGACGTGCAGAAGCCGATCAAGGATCTCATCGTGCACCAGTGCCGTCTCACCGAAGGCACGCTGGTCGTCGGCGCCGAGGTGAACGCCACCATCGATCCGAACCGCCGCGGTGCCATCGCCCGCTCCCACACCGCCACCCACATGGTGCACAAGGCGCTGCGCGAGGAGCTTGGCCCGCAGGCCACCCAGCGTGGTTCCGAGGACGCCCCGAACCGTCTGCGCTTCGACTTCCAGTGGTCGAGCGCACCCAGCAAGGACGTGATGAACGTCGTCGAGGCCCGTGTGAACGACCGTCTGCGCGACAACCTCGCCGTGACCACCCAGGAGATGAAGTTCGACGACGCCATCGCGCTCGGCGCCATGCACCTGTTCGGCGAGAAGTACGGCGACATCGTGCGCGTGGTCTCCATCGGCGAGGACGGCTGGAGCCGCGAGCTGTGCGGCGGCACCCATGTGGATCATGTCGGCAAGATCGGCTCCGTGTCGATCATGTCGGAAGCCTCCATCGGTTCCGGCGTGCGTCGCGTGGACGCCGTCGTGGGACAGGGCGCCTACGAGTACAACGCCCGCGAACACGCACTGGTCTCCCAGCTTTCCGACACGCTGAACGCCCGACCCGACGAGCTCGCCGAACGCGTGAACACGCTGCTCGCCAAGCTCAAGGAGTCCGATCGTCGTCTGGCCGCCATGTATGAGGGCAATCTCACCTCGCAGGTGCCGCAGATCGTCGAGCAGGCGAAGAACAGTGCCGACGACGTGGCCGTGGCCGTCAGGAACGTCGGACGTTTCGGTAGCGTGGACGCTCTGCGCAAGTCGGTGATGGACATTCGCGGTCGTCTGGGAGAATCCCGCCCGGTCGTGGTGGCCCTCGCCGGTGAGGGGGAGAACGGCAACCCTGTGATCATCGTCGCCACCAACGCTTCCGCTCGCGAGCAGGGCCTGAAGGCCGGCGACCTCGTGCGCACCGCATCCAAGGTGCTTGGCGGTGGCGGCGGCGGCAAGCCCGATTTCGCCCAGGGCGGCGGCCAGGACGCCTCCAGGATCGATGAGGCGCTGTCCGGTCTGAAGGCTCAGGTGCTTGGACGCTGAGGGCCATCGACCGAACCTGAAAGGGGAAACAGTATTGTCCCACTGGCTAGGTGTGGATCTTGGCAATGCTCGGGTCGGACTGGCGATGTCCGACCCGGAGCTCACCTTCGCGCACCCCGAAGGCAACATCGTGGTGCGCGGAGACTATTTTCAGGCGCTGTACGAGGCCTGTGACTTCATCGAGGATCATGACATCGACCATGTGGTGGTCGGTTATCCGCTGTTGCTTGACGGTACCGAAGGCAAAAGCGCCAGGAAGGCCCGTCGGTGGGCCAAAGCGCTGGAGAAGCATATTGATTCACGGGGACTTGCGACCACAGTAGAATTGTTGGATGAGCGCATGACCACGGTTTCAGCGCACCGACAGCTTTCCGAAGCCGGTCTGTCCATGCGATCACATCGTCCGAATGTGGATCAGCAGTCTGCGGTGGTGCTGCTGCAGGCGGCTCTTGACGCCGCCTCGCGAACGAAAACGGCTTCCGTTGGGTTGGAGGACTGATGGCCGACGATATGCAGGAGTTTTTCGCCGACAACGCGCAGTGGGTCGGCGAGGGGGAGCCCACTCCGGTGCTCGACCCGAATCGGCCTCCGCGTCCGCCGAAATCACGCAAGGACATGCGTCGTTCCCGCCGGAAGAAGCAGATGGCTCGCAGGATGCGAATCATCATCGCCGTGGTGCTGCTGGCGTTCATCGCGATCGGAGGATGGTTCGCCTATTCGAAGATCAGCGGTCTGCGCGGCGCCGTGCAGCAGCAGCGAGTGCAGGCGGCCGATTACCCAGGTCCCGGCAGCGGGGACGTGCAGTTCACCGTTGAGACCGGAGACGACAGCGTCACCATCGGCGACAATCTCGCCAAGGCCGGTATCGTGAAATCCTCCGAGGCGTTCCAGCAGGCGGTGGTGAATTCCGGGCTTGAGAACCAGCTTCAGCCGGGTACGTTCGAGCTCAGGTATCGGATGAATTCGGAGGCCGTGGTGAAGATCCTCACCGATTCCACCAAGGCCGGAGGGTTCCTCGTGGTCAATCCCGGAGAAAGGGCGAGTGCCGTGATCTCCCAGGCCGCGGAGATCTCCGGAATCGACAAATCGGAATTCCAGAAGATCGTCAATGCCAAGGGACAGGGCATTCTGCCCGCGGAGGCGAACGGCAATTTCGAGGGGTGGCTTGAGCCCGGCAACTACAACGTCAAGGGCAAGAAGTCCGCGTCGCAGATCCTCAAGGATATGGTCGACAAGCGCATTGAGAAGCTTGATTCCCTTGGCGTGCCCACCGGCAGCCAGCGCGAGCGGGTGCTGATCATCGCCTCCATCGTGGAGGGCGAGGTGAACCGCGACGAATACTATGGCAAGGTGTCGCGCGTCATCGAGAACCGTCTGGCGAAGGACATGTCACTGGGCATGGACTCCACCGTGGCATACGGAGCGAATGTGGCGCCGCGTCAGCTGACCAATGCGATGCTCAACAATGCGTCGAACAGGTACAACACCCGAATCAACAAGGGTCTGCCGCCAACGCCGATCAACCAGCCGGGTGATTCCGCCATCACGGCGGCGATGAATCCCGAACAGGGAGACTGGCTGTACTTCGTGACCGTGAACCTTGATACCGGCGAAACCAAGTTCGCAACCACGGCGGCGCAGCACGAACAGTACAAGAAGGAATACGAGCAGTGGGAGGCCTCCCACTGATGGTCGCTGCGTGCTGACATCACAGTGCGATCGCGGTCAGCGCACCCAGAACAATCGCCGGGGCGAAGGGAATCGAATTCCCTCCCCGGCGTTTGCCTACCCCCAGCATGGCCAGACCGAGCAGTCCCATCAGCAGCCACCACAAGGCCACCGTCTGCAGTCCGAACGTTCCCGTCGCCAGTCCCATCAGCAGCGTGCACGTCACGTCGCCGAATCCCAGATGACCCGGTTTGAGCAATCCCAGCGCCAGTTGGATCGCCGCGCAGATCAGCGCGAATCCCGCCGACGAGATCATCGGCATCCAATCGCCGGTGCGCACACACCATGCAGCGGTGCAGAGCAGTTGCGCCACGCAGCCGATCGCGATCACCGAAAGCGGTACGCGGCGTGTCCATATATCGGTACACGCCACCGCAAGGCCGGCGACTACGCTAGGAATAAGAAAAAGATACGGCATACCCGTACAATGTATTCCGTTTTTCGAGAACGACAGGCCGGTTCGGCCGAAAAGACGAAGGAGCAGGCGATGTTGCGCTGGCAGACCGCAGGAGAATCTCATGGCGAAGCCCTGGTGGCGATGATCGAAGGACTGCCGGCCGGGGTGGAGGTCACCTCTCAGGACATCAAGGATGCGCTGGCCAGAAGGCGGCTGGGATACGGGCGAGGCTCCCGTATGAAGTTCGAGGAGGACAGGGTTCGTCTGCTCACCGGCGTGCGTCATGGTTCCACGCTCGGATCCCCCGTGGCCATCGAGATCGCGAACACCGAATGGCCGAAGTGGACCGAGGTGATGAGCGCCGATCCGCTTGACCATGACATTCCCCGCGAGGGTCGCAACGCCCCGCTGAGCCGGCCTCGTCCGGGCCATGCGGATCTGACCGGCATGCGCAAGTACGGGTTCGATGATGCGCGTCCCGTGCTGGAACGGTCGAGCGCCCGCGAGACGGCATCCCGCGTGGCCCTCGGCTCGGTGGCGGCGAAGTTCCTCGAACAGTCACTTGGCATTCGCACGGTCTCCCATGTGATCTCCATCGGCGGGGCCTCGGTGGATGAGAACGCACCGCTGCCCACGCCCGACGACGTCGCCGCGTTGGACGCCTCCCCGGTCCGTACCCTCGACAAGGAGGGCGAGCGTCGCATGGTGGAGCGCATCGACGAGATCAAGAAGACCGCGGACACGGTCGGTGGCGTGATCGAGGTCATCGCCTACGGCGTGCCGGCCGGCATCGGCACCTATGTGGAGTCCGACCGACGTCTGGACGCGGCGTTGGCCGGAGCGGTGATGGGCATTCAGGCCATCAAGGGCGTGGAGATCGGCGACGGCTTCAAGGAGGCCGTGCGCCCGGGCTCGCAGGCGCACGACGAGATCGTCGTCAACGAGGATGGCCGCATCGATCGTCTGTCCAACCGCGCCGGCGGCATCGAGGGCGGCATGTCCGACGGGCAGCCGATCCGGGTGCGCGCCGCGATGAAGCCGATCCCGTCCATTCCCCGCGCGCTGCGCACGGTGGACGTGCTTACCGGCGAGGCGGCTCAGGCCATCAACCAGCGTTCCGACACCACTGCGGTGCCTGCGGCTTCCGTGGTGGCCGAGGCGATGGTACGGCTGACCCTCGCGAAGTTCGTGCTGGAGAAGTTCGGCGGTGATTCCGTGGACGAGGTGCGTCGCAACGCGCAGGCGTATCTGGCGTCCTGGCCCGAACACATGCGCTGATCATCAGGCCATCCGGTCATATGCCGTCGTCGTGAACATCGTGAATGATGATTCCGACGACGGGTTGTTCCGCGTTTCGGCATCGGGACGCGGAACGGAGGAGAGAAGAGAGACGATATGCAACCCAAGGCCGTACTGATCGGCATGCCCGGATCGGGCAAAACCCGGATCGGCGGTGATGCGGCCACCCTGATGAACGTGGAGTTCCGCGATTCCGATATCGAGATCGAAGCCCGGGAACATATGAAAATCCCCCGGATCTTCGAGGAACGGGGGGAGAAGGAGTTCCGCCGCATCGAATCCGAGGTCATCATCGATGATCTGCATGGGTTCGATGGCGTGCTCTCCCTCGGCGGGGGAGCTCCGATGACCGAGCGCACGCGAAGCGAGCTGAGCCGGTACATCGCAGCGGGCGGTACGGTGGTGTATCTGGACGCCGATCCGAACGAGGCGATCGCCCGGGCGTCCCGTGCCGGCAACCGGCCGCTGCTGGCCGACGATGCCGCGAGGAAGTGGCGGCGTCTGTATGCCGAGCGGCATGACATCTACGTCGATCTCGCGAATCTCATCGTGCATACGAAAGGAAAGACCCCCATGCAGGCAGCACAGAACATCGCGGATACCGTCAACGAGCGTGTCGTCCACGTCGATGGCACCGACCCCTACGACGTGCGCATCGGCTCGCATGTGGTCAACCATCTGGCCGACGTGCTGGGATCGGCGCCCGTCCGGATCGCCCTGATCCACACCACGCCGGTGCAGCGTCACTCCGACCGCGTACGCGCTCTGCTGCGCCGGGCCGGATACGAGGTGACCGACATCACCATCCCCGACGCCGAAGCGGGCAAGACCATCGAGGTGGCCAACGGCATCTGGAAGCGACTCGGCGAGGAGGGCTTCACCCGTTCCGATGCCGTGGTCGGCCTGGGCGGTGGCGCGGCCACCGATCTGGCGGGATTCGTGGCCGCAACGTGGATGCGCGGCATCACCTACGTCAACTGCCCCACCTCGCTGCTGGCCATGGTCGACGCCTCCACCGGCGGCAAGACCGGCATCAACACCGAGGCCGGCAAGAATCTGGTCGGCTCGTTCTACACGCCGGCCGGCGTACTCGCCGATCTGACCACGCTCGGCTCCCTGCCCAACGACATCTTCGTCGAGGGACTGGGCGAGGTCGCCAAGTCGGGCTTCATCGAGGACACCGAGATCCTGCGCATCCTCGAAGACCACGCCGAACAGCTGCGCACCTTCGACCCGAATGCGATCGACCCGGAACTCGAAGCGGTGATCGCCGAGCTCATCGAACGCACCGTGACGGTGAAGTCGCATCACGTCTCCACCGATCTCAAGGAGAAGGGCAAGCGCGAGTTCCTCAACTACGGTCACACCATGGGCCACGCCATCGAGAAGCTGGAGCATTTCCGCTGGCGGCACGGCAACGCCGTCGCGGTCGGCATGGTGTATGCGGCCGAGCTGGCGAACATTCTCGGCTACATCGACCGTGATCTCGTCGACTACCATCGTTCGCTGCTGTCCTCGCTCGGCCTGCCTATCAGCTGGAACGACGGCGGCTTCGAAGATGTGCTCGCCCTGATGCACAAGGACAAGAAGGCCCGCGGCAACATGCTGCGGTTCGTGGTGCTCGACCGTCCCGGCCACGTCGTGCATCTGGAGAACCCGCCGGCCGACGCCGTAGAGGAGGCGTTCCGCCGCGTTCAGCGGTAGCCGTCGTCCAGTCGGCGGTCGCGTCGTCCAGTCGGCAATCATCGTTCAACCGTAAGGAGTCAAATCATGTCCACCAAAGTCATCGTCGTCAACGGGCCGAACCTCGGTCGTCTCGGCGTGCGCGAACCCGACGTGTACGGCCATCAGGATCTCGAAACCCTGCGCCGCGACTGCACCGAATGGGGCAGGCAGCTCGGCCTTGAGGTCGAGGTGCGGCAGACCGACGACGAGGCCGAGATCATCGGCTGGATGCACCGTGCCGTCGACGAGAAGACCCCGGTGGTGATGAACCCCGCCGCGTTCACCCACTACAGCTATGGGCTTTCCGACGCCGCACACATGGTCACCGACGCCGGACTGCCGTTGATGGAGGTGCATATCTCCAATCCGGCCGCGCGCGACGCCTTCCGCCGCTACAGCGTGATCTCCCCGGTCGCCACCGGCACCATCACCGGCATGGGCTTCTATGGCTACAAACTCGCTCTGGAGGCCGTGGCCCACCTGCTCGCCGAGTGACGGTTGACGGTGTCGAGTGCCGACTCAGGGACGGCTCGGGAAGACCGAAGGGAATCGATGACCGGCTCATATGGTTCGGAAAGTCCGAACCGTGAACGATATCGACTGTCGTTCACGGTCGGGGGGCTGCTTGCCCCGCAGGGAAGGATCATCGCCTCGTTTTTCGTCGGCAACGATGGCGCCGGCAACGGTAGTGTCACCGGCGATGGCGAGGACACTACTCGAATCCCGAACTCCGCGGTCGGGAGATCGTCCGCCGGCCGCGAGGTGGGGGAGCGCGTGACCCGCATCCGTAGGAGGGTCATCGACGAGAACGTGCTGGCCATCCGCACCGAATCGGCGAACGCCCGTATCGTCAGCGAAGTGGTGAAGCGGCTGAGCGCATTGACCGAGGCGGAGATCCGGCATCTCGCCGAAGACGACGTTCCGGCGGCGGACGTTCAGGCGCTGATGTGGGTGGCGATGTGCCGCTACTACGCCGTGGTGGGGGAGTTCGCCAGCGAGGTGCTGCGCGACCGTTACCTGATGGGGGCCATGACGGTGTCCCGCGAGGACTACGACCGGTTCATCCTGTCCAAAAGCATGTGGCATTCGGAGTTGGAGGAGCTCAGCGACTCCACCGCGCGCAAACTGCGGTCCAACCTGTTCAAGGCCATGGTCGAGGCCGGATTGCTGGAGAAGGACAGTGACACGCTGCTGCCTTCACTGCTCGGCAGGACGGTGACCGATATCCTTAAGGAGAGGCCGGAATCATTCCGGTTCTTCCCCATGCGGTAACGATGTCAGCAAACCACGGCTGTACGGGCCGGGCAAGGCCTTGCCGAGGCCCGGCAGAGCCAGACGAGAAGGAGACACGAGGAATGGCGAATCCCAATGACGAGGCACGCCGACGGTCCCGCGACATCGAGAAGGAATTCGATGATCTGTTCCTGAAAATGCGATCCAGACGTTTCCGCAACGGAGAGGATACGGCCGGAGAGCCGGCGAACTACATCTACGCCTATCCCCCCGAACGTGAATTGGAGGTCGAGCGCCGCATTCCGCTGCTCGTGAACCGTCTGCAGGGCATGGACCCCGTGGGCGAGGGAGATTCCGCTCCGGCTGTGCTCGTCATCAACCTGTACGAACTGGCCATCGGCGTGATGAAGGACAACGACGTGTTCGATGCCGCCATCGAACAGGAGCCGGAAATGCATGGCGATGACGACGATGCTGCTGGCAATGGCGGCGCATGGCCGCAGCTGCAGGAAGACGACTTCTACCAGGCGCTTGCCGGCATGCTCGGCCCTGACAACGACGATCTGAAGGATGCGATCGGAGACCGGTGTCGGGAAGCGATGACAGCGAATTCCGCCGATATGGTGTTCCTGACCGGAGTGGGTCAGGTGTATCCGTACATTCGCGCACATGCGCTGCTGAACTGCGTGCAGGACGTCATCCCCTCGCATGTGCCGGTGGTGGTGTTCTTCCCCGGCACATACGAGAAGACGGCGACGACCGTTTCGTTGATGCGTCTGTTCGACCGGCTTGGGGCGGATAACTACTATCGCGCCTTCAGCCTCAACGACATGGATGTGCCGACCGACGCGGCCGCATGACGGCGAATCGCATGACGGCGAATCTCATGACAACGAATACGGCAGAGAACGAATCGGGAGGAAATCGAGAGATGGGCATCGAACTGCAGCTCAAGGACATCTTCGTCAAGAACATCGAAGACAAGATCGATGGCGTCGTCAAGGCCAGCGACGACAGCAACCTCGAGGATGAGGTTCGCGAGTATGTGCTGACCAACGAGATCCAGACCAATCTCGAACGATTCCTCGACACGTACAACGACCCGTCCGCCGACTATACGAACGGCGTGTGGATCTCCGGCTTCTTCGGGTCGGGTAAATCCCACCTGCTGAAGATCCTCTCCCATATTCTCGGCGATGCGCCGGAAGGACTTCGCGCAGGAGACGCGGCCGAGCCGATCGGTCGCGCTCAGGTCGTCGAAATCATGAAGGCCAAGGCAAGGGATGCGGACAACCATGTGCTTGAGGGGCTGCTGGACGCGAATCTGCGCATTCCCGCAACATCCCTGCTGTTCAACATCGACAGCAAGGGGCAGAAAGGCAGCAAGACCGTACTCATGGACGCGTTCATCCGCGTGTTCGACGAAGCCCGCGGATACTATGGCGCGAACAAGTACGTTGCCAAACTGGAGCGTGATCTGGAAAGCAACGGCTGCCTCGACGAATTCACACGACAGTTCGAGCAGATCGCCGGCAAACCCTGGTCCAGGGGCCGCACTCAGGCGGCGTTCTCCGGACCCAAGATCGACAGGGCATTCTCGGCTGCGACCGGCGACGAAGTTACGGGCATCCTCAAGGACTATCAGAAACAGTACAATCCGACCATTGCCGATTTCGCCGACGACGTGAACGACTGGCTTCAGCACCAGCCAGACAATCATCGGATCATATTCCTCGTGGACGAGGTCGGCCAGTTCATCGGCTCAGAGTCCGATCTGATGCTCAACCTGCAGACCGTGACCGAGGAGCTGTTCTCCCGCACCAACGGCAGGGTATGGGTGATCGTCACCTCGCAGGAGGACATCGACGCCGTCATCGGCGACCGCACCGTCAGCCAGGGACTGGATTTCACCAAGATCAAGGGGCGCTTCGCCATCGATCTGAAGCTTTCCAGCGCCGACGCCATCGAAGTGATCCAGAAGCGACTGCTGACCAAGAACGAGCAGGGCGAAACGGCCTCCGAGGAACTGTGGCGGCGGCATCGTGACGAACTGAACACCCTGTTCTCCTTCCAGGGCGAAGGCGGCGTACGCCAGTTCAGAAACCTTAAGTTCGGCACGGAGGAGGATTTCACCGCCACCTATCCGTTCATCAACTACCAGTTCGCTCTGTTCCAGGATGCGATGCGCGGCATGAGTGCCGCCGACTTTTTCGAGGGGCAGCATCGCTCGGTTGGCGAGCGTTCGCTGCTGTCGACCATCAGCAGTGCGCTCGTCGAATGCAAGAACAGGCCCGTCGGCTCTCTCGTGCCGTTCAGTGCGTTGTATGACGGCATTGCCGGCACCATCCAAAGCGCCGCGAACCATCGCATCAACGAGGCCTCGCGAGAGTTCGACACCCGCACCGAAAGCGGGGCGTTGACCATTGCGTTGCTCAAGGCGCTGCTGCTGGTCAAGCACGTCAGGGGTTTCAAGGCCAACGTGCGCAATCTGCGCATTCTCGTGCTCGACCGCTTCGACGTCGATCTTCCCGGACTGGAGGAGCGGATCCGGCGAACGCTGGATGATCTGGAGCAGAAGAACTACGTGCACCGCACCGGCGACGAGTACGAGTATCTGACCAATGACGAGCAGGCCGTCGAAAGCGAGATCAAGAACCTCGACGTCGACGATAACAGCATCCGCGGTCTGATGAAGCAGATCATCAACGAGGATGTCCTCCGTATGACGCATGTGGATTACGGGCAGGGCAGGCACAAGACGCCGTTCCGCTTCGGTCTGATGATCGACAACATCGGCCAGGGCAGGACGTATCCGATCGCCCTGCACATCGTCACGCCGATGAACGATATGAATCTCGGCGACAAGATTCTGCAATCGTCAGGTGAGCGCAGCGAGCTGCGTGTGATTCTGAGCGACGATGACCCGACGCTGATGCGGGATCTGGCCATGTACGAGCGCACCGAGAAGTACGTTCGCCTGCATTCCGGCGAACAGGGTCCGCGCAAGCGGATCATCGACGATAAGCGCAGCAACCTGGAATTCATGCGGGCCGGGCTCAAGATTGCCATGGCCGAGGCGTTGAAGGCCGCCACGCTCGCCTATAATGGAGCGGTTTTGGGGGTCAAGGCGAAGGATGATGCCGTCGCCATCGTGACGGAGGCATTGCAGACGCTTATCGGTCGTCTCTACACCAATTTCGACATGGTATCCGGTCTGGCCTATGCCGAGCGGGATCTGCCCGATGTGCTGGCCAACGCTACGAACACGATTCCGATGGATGGCAGCGACGATTCCGATTTCCTAAAGGATAATCTAGATCTACCCTCTCAGGAGGTGTTCGACTACATTGCGGGAGAGCTGAGGAACAAGCTCGCCCCAACGGTGGGCGACGTCATCCGACATTACGAGGACGTGCCCTACGGCTGGTCCCTGGGCAACACGTTGGCCTGCCTGTGCCATCTCTACGGCGGCGAGCGGATTCATCTGCTGATCGACGGCAAGCGGATCCCCCGTACCGATGTGGTCAGGAATCTGACCAATCAGAGGAAAACCGAGGCCATGCGCGTGGAGATCCCCAAGGCATACAATCCCGCGAACGTCAAGGAGCTGCGGGACTTCGCCAACGAATACCTC
The DNA here is from genome assembly GCF_002860355.1 of Bifidobacterium margollesii. Classification (GTDB taxonomy): domain Bacteria; phylum Actinomycetota; class Actinomycetes; order Actinomycetales; family Bifidobacteriaceae; genus Galliscardovia; species Galliscardovia margollesii. Next base: position 38,707 of record NZ_NMWU01000037.1, on the reverse strand, counting down.
AATCTCACCGCGGCGAATCTTCCCGTTGACGTCGAGGATATGGCGGCGGCCGTGAAGAACGGATTGGTCGCGGAGATCGGCAAGATCGAGGACCTCAGAAGGGAGGGCGGCCGGTTCGCCTTCGCTTCGCAGCTTGACGAACCATTGCGCCGACTCAGGGCCGTGGCCGCCATGTCTGAGGCATGGCTGCTGGAATCCTTCCCGAACAGGAACGAAGCCAACAGCACGGAGCAGCTGCTTGACGACAAGGAGGATGTCGTCGATCCCATCCGCAAGCTGCTCCGCGGCGTCCAGCGGGAGAGCCTGGTCTCCGGTCTGGATTGGATCGGCACCAACGATTCGAATTTCACATTGGCCTCCGCCGAACTGCAGCGGGAGCGGGACCGGGTTCGCGTCATCGTCGATGATCCGATGCTGTTCCAAGGCAATAGGGTCAACCGGTTCAATAAGGAGTTGGCCCAGCTGAAAGCGCATCTCGAAACGTGGATAGGCGCGGAACGGGAGAGTGCGCTGGCGATTGTGCAGACCGTGCGCGAGAGCATCATCGGCATCGACTCCTATCGCAACGCCGACGAGGATGCGCAGCGGAACGCGCTGCTCACGTTGGATAATGCGGCCGCCAAGATCAACGGCGCGAAATACGTTGCCGATATCCGTCAGACCGCGGACGCCGTCAAGGGCGACCTGTATCTGACTCTGGTCAATCAGTTGGATGCCGCGTCGGATGCCGCACGGCGTCAGACGGGGCCTCAGCCGGAAGCGCAGCCGGGCGGGAATGCCGTTCGCACCGATTCCGACGATTCCTCCAACCCCGGCGATTCCTTCGAGCCTGCCGATGGTGTCGGCGCGGAGCCGAAGCACGCGGCCGTTTCGCCAGAACCGGAATCGAAGCCGGTCAACCGCAACGTTCGTGTGACGCCGCCCCGTCCCAAGCCCATGCTGACCACCGAAAACGACGTGGACGAGTTCCTGGACGAATACCGGCGCAGGCTTATTGCCACCATCCGCGAAGGAAAACGCATCTTGCTGTAGAGCGGTTTTGCGGCAAAAATAATTTGTACGGCCGTATTGGTTCGGTGGATGACGCGCAGGCCTTCCACTGGTTTGCTCTCGGTGCTGAGATGAATAATCCGGAAAGCTGCTACAAACTTGGCGATCTGTATCGATCCGGACGAGGATGTGCTGGTAATCCGGACAAAGCTATCGCACTATACCGTAAAGCGGCGGATATTGCATATGATTGCTGTAATCCTGATTTTCCGCAGGATGCGGCAGTATTGGCCAGCATCGAATTGCGTTTGGCACAGTGGTATGAGCATACCGGGGAAACTGTCGAGAACGTTGACGACAGGGCACTTGCGCACGATCATTATTCCCAGTCAGCTCGTCTTTTTGAAGTTGCGACGGCTGGCGGACTTAACTGGTATGGGAAGGCATTGTCAAGCGCTCGCGCTGGATATGCACGTACGAATGAATGATTGATGCGGGGAGCAAAAGAAGCCCAACTTCAAAATTCTCAAGCGAAAGGACATGTGATTACTCATGGAAGCGACCTTATTTCATGATTTCGAGCACGTCACCTCCTATTACGGGAATGTCCCGGAACGGCCGATGCAGCCCGATGGACATATCGAAATATATAAGATGCACGAATCGGACCGTGACCCACTAGACGAGGATTTCACGGATGCGATTAACCGCGTGTGCGATACCACACTTGGCTATGGTGATGTGGACTTCTTCGACGCGCGTCAGTGTCGTCTGCTGGCGGGGTGGCTTGAGGCCCGTCTTGAGCAACCGATTACGCCTCGGCTGGCTGAGATTTACCGCAAGTTGGATGATTTCGCCCGTCGCGCGGTCGAATACAACACCGGTGTGGTTATCGAACTGTAAGCCGGTGACGTATTGCTCATCGCATATCGATGGGATTGATGAGCATCTGGTATGTGATATTGCCGTTGGCCGTATGTGACTATGGGCGATATTGGGTGGCCACCGGTATGATGGTGCTTTGTATGCGCGGCCTGTGGGCTGGGCCGGGTATCGGTTCGCGATGATGAGGGCTTGACGAGACGAGGGGAGCGAAGCATGAACACGAGTAGGTTGCAGGCGTTTGCGGCCGGGGCGCGCGTGGAACTGATGAAGGCGGTGCGAGCGAAGCTGGATGCGGCGTTGGAGCGGAATTCCGCCGCGCAATCCGACAATCCGCGTGCGTACGAGAGTCTGCTCGCCGAGATCAAACGCAACGGTGGCGGCGAGCATGGCCGGGCGAAGACCGTGGAACGTCACGCCTACCGTTGGTTCAACCGGATCATCGCGTTGCGGTACATGGATGCGAACGAGTTCACGAGTGTGCATGTGGTGTCCGGCGACGAACCGGATAATCCCAATGCGCTGCCCGCGGTGCTGTCGGCGGCGCGCCGCGGCGAGTTCGATGAGGACGTCTTCGACTCGAACATCGGTGTCAGGGCCAAGGTGCTGCCCACCATTCAGGCGCTGCTGAACGGCAGCAAGCCCAGCAGCGATCCGCAGGGAGACGCGTACGCTCTGCTGTTGCGCGCCTACTGTGATTATTGGCATCGCTTCCTCCCGTTCATGTTCGATGACGCCGGCGACGCCGATGAGATACTGATGCCCTCTGATCTGCTCGCCAGGGATTCCGTGCTGCGCAAGGCCGTCGAAGCCATGAGCGTGGAGGACTGCGTGGGGGAGCGGGGCGAAGGCGCCGTGGAGATCATCGGATGGCTCTACCAGTTCTACATCGCCGACCGCAAGGACGAGGTGATGGCCGGCTTCAAGAAGTCGAGGAAGGCCGGAGCCGACGAGATTCCCGCGGCCACACAGCTGTTCACCCCCGACTGGATCGTGCAGTATCTGGTGCAGAACACCGTCGGACGCCTATGGACGCAGAACCATCCCGAATCCCAGCTCTACAAGAACTGGGAGTACTTCATCCTGCCTCCCTCTGACGATGGAGGTGTCAGCGAAGCTGACGGAGGGAGAGAAGCCTCGGCGCAGCCGACGGATGAGGCATCGAACCTTGCCTTCCCCTACGAGGGGAAGGTGGCGGCGCAGCCGACGGATGAGGCATCAAACCCTGTCTTCCCCTACGAGGGGAAGGTGGCGGCGCAGCCGACGGATGAGGTGGATGCAGGCCTCGCCATCGCCACCCCCGAAGACCTCACCGTCTGCGACCCGGCCTGCGGCTCCGGCCACATGCTCACCTACGCGTTCGACCTGCTCTACGACATCTACGACGAGGCCGGCTACTCCGCCAACGAGATCCCCGGGCTGATTCTGAAGCATAACCTCTTCGGCATGGAGATCGACGAACGCGCAGCCAACCTCGCCGCCTTCGCCCTGACCATGAAGGCCCGAGGCAAGTACCGCCGCTTCTTCCGCAAGGGCCGTCAGGTGCAGCCCAACATCCAGCGCATCACACGTGAAGAGTTCACCGACGAGGAGGTCTCCGAACTCAACGAACTGTACGACGTGACCCTCGACGCCGACACATGGAACACGTACCAGCACGCCGACGTCTACGGCTCCCTCATCCAGCCCGACTCCGAACTGTCAGCTCTTGCCTTCCCCTCCGAGGGGAAGGTGTCGGCGAAGCCGACGGATGAGGTGGAATCGGCTCTCTTCACCGATGATTTCATCAACCACGAGGAGCTCGCCCGCAAGGCCCACACCGTCCTCACCCAAACCGCCTACCTCGCCCGCCAATACGCCGCGGTCGTCGCCAACCCACCGTACATGGGCTCCAGCAACATGGGTGCCGAACTCAAGCAGTACGTGAACGACCACTACAAGGACGGCAAGTCCGACCTGTTCGCCGCATTCATCCTGCGCAACCTGCAACTCATCCAGCCGAACGCGTTGCTCGGCATGATCACCATGCAAAGCTGGATGTTCCTCTCCTCGTTCGAGGAACTACGCAAGAATCTGCTCGCGAAGCACTCCATCGAAACGATGGCGCATCTCGGATCCGGCGCATTCGACAGCATCGGCGGCGAAGTCGTCTCCACCACGGCATTCACCATCCGTAACGGTGCTTCCGACGGCAAGGGGACGTATCTGCGACTGGTTGACGTGCAAGGCGATGACAATCAGGCGGCAGCATGCGCGGAAGCAGTTGGCTCCCCTCTTCGAGGGGAGCTGTCGGCAAAGCCGACTGAGGGGAGTGAATCCTCAGTGTCGTTCACCGTCAACCAGCATGATTTCGCCCAAATTCCCGGCTCGCCGATCGTGTACTGGCTGTCCGAAGCAATGCGCAACACGTTCACGATGGGCAAACCACTGGAGGAAGTCGCCAAACCGCGTCAGGGACTGGCGACGGCGGACAATAACCGTTTCATCCGTGAATGGTGGGAGGTTAATCAGTCCCGTAGTTCGTTCGATTGCACATCCCATGAAGAAGCCGCCGCCAATGGCAAGCGGTGGTTTCCGTACAACAAGGGCGGTGACTTCCGCAAATGGTATGGCAATCAGGATTACCTCATTAACTGGGAGAATGATGGCAAAGAGATCGATGACTTTAGACCACGTTCAGTGGTGAGGAATCCATCGTTTTATTTCCATGATTCTGTGTCATGGTCTAATGTCACCTCAGGAGTACCTTCTTTTCGGTACTATCCTTCCGGCTTTATCTTCAGCCATGTTGGTGATTGTCTCTTCGGACGAAATGAATCCCAGAATGCCGAATTGCTGGCCTTTTCCAATTCATCTGTAACAGACCAACTGTTGCAAAGTATTGCGCCGACACTTCATTTTGAAGTGGGGCAGATTGCTACTCTGCCGTTTGCCGACTCCCTCGACCGAATTGATACAGGCAATGTCAAGAATCTCATCTCCACGTCCAAAGCCGACTGGGACTCCTACGAAACCTCGTGGGATTTCACGGGTTTGGACGTGCTGGGATACCCCTCAGTCGGCTGCGCCGACAGCTCCCCTGACAAGAGGAGCGAAGAAGAGAGATCGGGCGCCGGTTCCCCTGACAAGGGGAGCCTGAGTGTGCGAATCCCCGCATTCATCGCCCACTGCAAGCAGATCACCGAGGAGCAACGCGAGCGCGAGATCAGGAACAACGAGCTGGTGGCGGACGCGTATGGCGTGCGTGACGAGGTGCCGTGCGATGTGCCGATCGAGCGTGTTTCGCTGAAGCGTAATCCGGCGTTCGCGTATCCGAAGGCCACGCCCGCCGAACGCGACGAGCTCATGGCCCGCGATCTGGTCAAGGAGATCATCTCCTACGCGGTCGGCTGCATGTTCGGGCGGTATTCGCTCGACAAGCCCGGTCTGATCCTCGCCTCGCAGGGCGAAACCCTCGACGACTATCACGATCAGATCCCGAACCCTACGTTCGAGCCGGACGCGGACAACGTCATCCCCGTCACCGACGAGGAATGGTTCGAGGATGATCTCGCCGCCCGCTTCCGCACCTTCCTCGGCGTGGCCCTCGGCGAACGGCATCTTGCGGAAAACATCGCCTACATCGAACAGGTGCTCGGCAAACCCTTGCGCAAATACTTCGTCAACGATTTCTACGACGATCATGTGCGCATGTACAGGAACCGTCCGATTTACTGGATGTACTCCAGTCGCACCGACAAGAAGGGCTCGTTCAAGGCGCTCGTCTACCTGCACCGCTACACGCCCGCCACCACAAACAACGTGCTGGTGTATCTGCGTGACTTCGCCGTCAAACTGCACGCCCAGTCCGAACGACTGCTGGAATCCTCCAAGGCCAGCGAGGTGCGCAAGGGCGAGAAACTGCAGGCCGCCATCCGGGAATGCGCCGACTACGAGCGGGACATCCTCTACCCGCTCGCCACCCGCAACCTGCCCCTTGACCTCGACGACGGCGTGCTGGTGAACTACCTGCGTCTGGGCAAAGCCCTCCGCACCATCCCCGCCCTCGAAAAGAAACGCAAAACCGTCCAATCCTGGACCTGGCCCACCCACCCGCTGGGAGAGTGACATGTCGAATACCATGCGTTTCGCCGGCGAATCCAAAAACGTCGAGTATAAGGTCGCGTTGCCGGATCGAAGTATCAAGTACACGAAGACGGCGGTAGCGTTCGCCAATGGCAGCGGTGGCCGCATCGTATTCGGCATCGAAGATCAGACGCTGCGCGTGGTCGGCGTTCCGGACGATCAGGTGTTCACCATCATGGACGCCATCTCCAACGCCATCGCGGATAGTTGCGAACCATTGATCATTCCGGATATCTCCATGCGGGATATTGATGGCAAGACGGTGATCGTCGCCGAAATACTGCCGGGTGCGCAACGCCCCTACTTCATCAAGTCGATGGGGAGGGAACAGGGCACGTTTGTCCGGGTCGCCGGCACCACGCGACAGGCCGATGATGCAACTATCAAAGAACTGTTGTTCGAAGGCAGCAACCGGAGCTTCGACCAGACCATATGTCTGGAATTGGCGGCGAGTGACAGTGATATCGCCGAACTATGCAAAACGATGACGGCGGTTTCCAGAGCCAATGCGAAGCAGGGCGGTGAAGCGGTCAAGCAGCTGACTCCCAAACAACTGCTGTCGTGGGGTGTACTGGCCGAACGCGACGGTGAGCTCAAACCGACGAACGCCTATGCCATTCTGACTGGCAGCAATGGTCCCGTCCGTTCCATCATCCAGTGCGGCGTGTTCAAAGGAGACACCAAGGCGGTGTTTGTGGACCGTCGTGAGTTCGAAGGAGCTCCGTGGGAGCTGATCGAGCAGGCGTACCAGTATGTGCTTCGTAATATTCATATGGGTGCGCGGTTTGCTGGTGTGTATCGTCAGGATGTGTATGAGATTCCGCCTGATGCCATCCGTGAGCTCATTGTCAATGCGGTGGTGCATCGCAGTTACATCGACCGGGCCAGTATCCAAATCGCCATTTACGATAATCGTTTGGAAATCACTTCACCGGGTCGTCTGCCCATGGGACAGACTATGGAACGAATGAAGGAAGGCTACTCGAAGATCCGCAATGAGGCATTGGCTTCGGCGTTCGCCTATATGGGGTTGATCGAACACTGGGGTAGCGGCATTCCCCGCATCATCGAAGAAGTTCGTGAAGCCGGGCTGCGTGGACCGGAATTCCTCGGCGGTGACACCGATCTGCGTATCAACATCTACCGGGAGCAGATATCGACAGTGCGCGATACTGGAGACGCGGTGCGCGATACCGACAATGTGGTGCGCGATACTGGAGACGCGGTGCGCGATACCGACAATGTGGTGCGCGATACTGGAGACGCGGTGCGCGATAGTCAGCGAGTGATTCTTGCCTATGTGCGAGATCATGGCGAGATTACGGCTACCATAGTTCAGGAACTGCTGCATGTGCGAAAGCGTCAGGCTCAGAAAATTCTATCCAAGCTCGTTGGTCTTGGGGTTTTGCAGCGTGTGGGTGCGGCGCGGTCGACTCGGTACATTCTTGGCGGAGAGGATGAGGAATGAGCGGTAATACGCAGATCGCACGTCTGCTGGCGGCGCGGTACGCGAAATTCGACGGCACGCCGCATGGTGAAGGCCGCGTGGTGTTCTGGCACGACGAAACCGGCGAATTCTCCGACGAGATCGACACCATCGTCGGGCCGGAAGCGGAGAACGACGAGCTGCGCGACGTGGAACCGGTCCGATTGGAACGAAACCCGTTCGCGCTGAAATACCGCATCCTGCTCGCCGAACCGAAAACCAAGTTCCTGGTGTATCTGAAAGGCAAACTGCCGGCCGACGCGGACAACTGGCTGCTGGACCTCGAAATCGCCTACGGGCCGCTGTTCACCGCCGACAAGCTGTCGATGATCCTCAACGAACTGTTCCCCCGCGAAGCCTCCGCCGAAACACGCGACGCATGGCTCGCCGTCATGCAGCGCACCAAGCCGTTCTTCGACGACGACGATCTGGTCGCGGCATTGCAGCGGCGGTTGCGCGCCGACGACGATGCAAGAACCTTCCAGGCGAAGATGATTGCATCACTGCTGGGCCTGCCCGACGGCGAACACAGCCTTCAGGCCATCTGGCGGGAACTGCTGATCCAATACTCCAAGGACTCCACCCAAGGCATCGACGACATCACCGGCATGGGCCTGGCCGACTACCATTGGGCCAACACCCGCGGCATCTACCGGTTCGATTCCGACGGGCAGCTGAGCCGACCCACGGTCAAGGATTTCGTGATCTGGCTGTTCCGGCTCGCATGGAACGGATTCAGCGACTCCATCAACAGCGTCGATCATTACGCGAACATCCGCCGAGACTTCGACACCTGGCGCAACGATCCGAAAACCACCGACGTGATCAAGGCTCTGGCGGACGAGGTGTTCCCGGATCTGTCGCTCGACTCCGTCATCGCCGACATGAGCCTGACCGAACTGGAACGGCATGACGTATTCAGCGAGGTCGAAGAGCGAATCGTGGAACTGCTGTACGAGGCATTGGACGATGCGACCGTAACCGACGACGAAGTGCAGCGCATCATCGCCTCCCGCAGATACGGCCTCTGGTTCCCGAAGTTCGACAAGGATTACGCAATCATCGCGTCCGCCAGCGAACTGCATGCCATACTGCGGCAATGCCGACCGGTCATGGAATCCATCACTTCCGCGAAAAGCGGATTCGAAGCCTATACGGCGTCGCTGTATCAGGTGGATGGATGCTATCGGCGGTTCGTCGCGGCATGGAAGGCCGGTTCGCGTCTGATGGGCCGCACGATCGCGGAGAATCTGGAACGGGAGTATTCCCGCTACCAGTCCGATCTCGGCATGATCTGGCAGCGACAGGTCGACGACATGGACGACTGGGAGATCCCGGACGTCCACGCGCAAACCGAGTTCTACAAGCGCAACGTAGAGCCGATGACGAACGCGCGCAAAAAGATCGCGGTCATCATCTCCGATGCGCTGCGATACGAGGTCGCCGAGGAACTCTGCCGGAAACTCAACGAGCAGAGCCGATGGACCGCCACCATGGCGTCGCAGCTGAGCACATTGCCGTCCTACACTCAACTGGGCATGGCCGCATTGCTGCCGCATACCAGTCTGTCGCTGAGCACGACGGACCACTACCATGCGCTCGTCGACGGAAACAACGCCGGCGGCATGGCGGCACGTTCCGCAATCCTCGCCGAAGTCAACGGCAAGGCCGTGAAGGCGGACGATCTGCTGGACATGAAACGTGACGAATACCGCGAACTGATGAAATCGTGCAGCGTGCTGTACGTCTACCACGACGACATCGACGTGACCGGAGACAACGAGCGCAGCGAGGAGGACGTCTTCGACGCGTGCACGCGTACGCTCAACAAACTCGATGCCGTGGTGAAACGGTTGGCCAACGCCAACGTCACCAACATGATCGTCACCGCCGATCACGGATTCCTCTATCAGGACCACGACGTGTCGGATGCGGAATGGCTCAGCGAGCGGCCTTCCGGTGACGCGATATGGCAGGAGAAACGACGGTTCGTCATCGGTGCCAATCTGGTCGGTAAGCCGGCGTTCACCACGTTCACCGCGGCGCAGGTCGGTCTGCGGGATCCGGCGGATGAAGGCGTGACCATTCAGGTGCCGAACGCCATCCATCGGCTTCGCATCAAAGGCCCCGGCGTACGGTACGTGCACGGCGGGGCGTCCCTGCCGGAAATCGTCGTGCCGATCGTCCGCATCAACAGGGGACGTTCGGCCTCTGAGGACGTCCGCAAGGTGAACTTCCGAATCCAGCAGACGACCGACCGCATCACCACCGGTCAGATCACCGTCGATTTCCTGCAGACCGAGCCGGTTGGAGGCAAGGTCTGCGAACGGACCATACTCGCCGGACTGTGGGGCAAGACGGCGGACGGCGAGAGCACGCTCATCTCCAACGAGGTGCCCATCGCGTTCGGCTCCACCAGCACGGACGCCGCCGACCGGCATGTACCGGCCACGTTCCTGCTGGCCGGCGACGCGGACCGGTTCAACAACACTGTGATCGAACTGCGCTTGAGCGAGCGGATCGACGGTTCCAACCAGATGCGGCAATTGGACGCCAAAGCCGAATACCTGCTGAAGAGGGGACTGTTCGCCGACGACGGGTTTGACTTCTAGCACGACATGAGGCGTAAGGTGGAGTTATGTCAGACGACGAGAACGTGATGGACGAACGGCCGGATTCCTCCGGTGTCGCCATGCCTGCAATGAGCAATCTGGATCGCAAGATCACCGACGACTTCGCCGAATACACGGTTCGCAAGGATCTGGTCAGCGAAGTCAAGGGCAATGCGCTCGTGCCCTCGTACGTGCTGGAATACCTGCTCAGCAAATACGCGACCACCACCGATCAGGAAAGCATCAGCGCCGGCGTGCAGCGGGTCTGTGACATTCTCGCGGACAATTACGTGCACCGTGAGGAAGCGAAGCTCATTCAGTCGAAGATCCGCGAGAAGGGTCGGTATCAGGTCATCGACAAGGTTCAGGTCGCTCTGAACGAGAAGCTCGACCAGTATGAGGCCACGTTCGAGAACCTCGGCATCAGCCGTGTAGTCGTCGATCCGCTGACCGTGAAAAACAATCCCAAACTGCTGGTCACCGGCATCTGGTGCATGTGCATGCTGGTCTACGCCTATTCGGGCGACAGCAAGGAAGTGCCGTGGAGGCTGCACCGACTGATGCCGGTGCAGATGTCGCACGATGACCGGGAAAACTATGTGTCCATGCGCTCGAAGTTCACGTCGGGGGAGTGGATCGACCTGCTGATGCAGTCGATCGGATTCAACCCGGACCTGTTCAGCGAGCGCGCCAAACTGCTTCATCTGGTACGCATGATCCCGTTCGTGGAACGCAACTACAATCTGATCGAGCTTGGCCCCAAGGGCACCGGCAAATCGCACATCTATTCCGAATTCTCGCCGCACGGCATGCTCATCTCCGGCGGCGAGGTGACCGCGGCGAAACTGTTCGTGAACAACACGAACAGGCAGATCGGACTCGTCGGCTACTGGGATACGGTCGCGTTCGACGAGTTCGCCGGTAAGGCCAAGAAGGCCGACAAAGCCCTTGTGGACATCATGAAGAACTACATGGCCAACAAGAGCTTCTCGCGCGGTGCCGATGTGATGCATGCCGAAGCGTCCATGGTGTTCGTGGGCAACACGTCGCATAACGTGCCGTACATGCTCAAGAACTCCGACCTGTTCGAGGAGCTGCCGGCCCAATACCATGATCCGGCGTTCCTCGACCGCATCCACTATTACCTGCCGGGCTGGGAGTTCGAGCAGATCCGCACGGAGATGTTCACGCGCGGATACGGGTTCGTGGTGGATTATCTGGCCGAGATCCTGCATAATCTGCGCAACGTGGATTACGGTTCGGCGTTCGAACGATACTTCACGCTGTCGTCCTCGCTGTCCACGCGAGACCGGGATGGCGTGCGCGAGACGTTCTCCGGTCTGATGAAGCTGGTGTATCCGGACGGGCATGCCACGCCCGACCAGATGGAGCCGCTGCTGCGCTGCGCCATCGAAGGCCGTAAACGCGTCAAGGACCAGCTGTGCCGCATCGACTCCACCATGGTGGAGGTGGATTTCAGCTACACTCGCGCCGGTTCGGTCGAACCGATCGCCGTGCATGCACTGGAGGAGGATGACTATCCGGAGCTGTACTGGCGTGACAGGCCCGACGAGGCAGGTGAGGCGGAACCTGGTGAAGTCGAGACTGGTGAGGCTGAGACTGGTGAGCCTGCCGCAGTCCCAACCCCATTGCCGTCCCAGCCCACGTCCGCACCCACTCCTGTTTCGGTATCGGCGCCTACATCCGTATCCGCGCCGGCGCCGGCTCTGTCGCCGATCGAACGTGCGGCCGCGGCGGCGAAGGAGGGGCATGTCGAGTTCGGTGAAAGTCAGAGGGGCGTCACATACAACAAGCTGTTCGGTCCCTACGTTGCCGGGGCGAAGAGGATCACGATCAAGGACCCGTATATCCGCCTGCCGTATCAGATACGCAATCTTGCCGAGTTTCTCGAAACCGTGTTCACCTACACCGATCGTTCCGACGAGGTGCATGTGCATCTGATCACCCGTTGCGACGAGGAATACGCCGACCGGCAGATCGACAATCTCAACCAGGTGCAGGCGACGTTCGGCACGCTGGGCATCACGCTGACATACGAATTCAACGATTCCGGACACGACCGCTCCATCGTCACCGACACCGGTTGGCTGGTCATTCCGGGCCGTGGTCTGGATGTCTACCAGCGATACAGCGACAATGACTGGTTCAATCCGCTGATCAGACAGCAGAAGCTTCGCCGTGTGAAGGAATTTTCCGTCACGTATCAAAGACGCTGATCGAGGGACGGAAGCTGACCGGACTGGCGGAACACGCGCCGTCGATGCGGTCACACGCGGATGATAAAGTGAAATTCCATGGTCAGAAGAAAGCATGGAATCACGCAAGAGCACATCACCAAGCACATTTTCGTCACCGGCGGAGTTGTGTCCTCGCTCGGCAAGGGCCTCACGGCCTCCTCATTGGGCCGTCTGCTGCGCAGCCGCGGCATCCACGTTCTGCAGCAGAAGCTCGACCCCTACATCAACGTCGATCCGGGTACCATGAACCCGTTCCAGCACGGCGAGGTCTACGTGACCGAGGACGGCGCGGAAACCGATCTCGACATCGGCCACTACGAGCGCTTCCTTGACGTCTTCCTCTCCCAGAAAGCCAACGTCACCACCGGTCAGGTGTATCAGGAGGTGCTGCGCAAGGAGCGCGCCGGCGAATACCTCGGCCAGTGCGTGCAGGTCATCCCGCACATCACCAACGAGATCAAGTCCCGTATGCGCGCCCAGGCGTCCGACGACGTGGACGTGATCATCACCGAGATCGGCGGCACCGTCGGCGACATCGAATCCCAGCCGTTCCTGGAGGCCGCCCGCGAGGTGCGTCGCGACCTCGGCTCCGACAACTGCATGTTCGTGCACGTCTCCCTCGTGCCGTACATCGCCGCCGCGCACGAGCTCAAGACCAAGCCCACCCAGCATTCCGTGATGATGCTGCGTCAGCTCGGCATCTCTCCGGACGCGCTGGTGCTGCGCTCCGACCGTCCGCTCAACAAGGCCATCAAGGACAAGATCTCCCTGATGTGCGACGTGGACGAGGAAGGCGTGGTCAACTGCGTGGACGCCCCGAGCATCTACGACGTGCCGAAGACCCTGTTCGACGAAGGCCTCGACGCCTACGTGGTGCGTGAACTCGGCCTGCCGTTCCACGACGTCAACTGGGCAGAATGGTCCGACCTGCTCAACCGCGTGCACCATCCGAAGCACGAGGTCAACGTGGCCATCGTCGGCAAGTACATCGACCTTCCCGACGCCTACCTGTCCGTCACCGAGGCCATCAAGGCCGGCGGCTTCGCCAACTGGGCCAAGGTGAACGTCGAATGGGTGGCCGCCGACGAGTGCGAGACCGAGGAAGGCGCCGCCAAGTCGCTGGCCGACGTGGACGGCATCGTGATCCCCGGAGGCTTCGGCATCCGCGGCATCGACGGCAAGATCGGCGCCCTCAAGTACGCCCGCGAGCACAAGCTGCCCGCGCTGGGCCTGTGCCTCGGCCTGCAGTCGATGGTGATCGAATACGCCCGTCACGTCCTCGACATCGAGGACGCGAACTCCACCGAGTTCGAGCCGGACTGCGCCAATCCGGTCATCGCCACCATGGAGGAGCAGAAGGACATCGTCGCCGGCAAGGGCGACATGGGCCACACCATGCGACTGGGCTCCTACCCGGCCGAACTCGAGGAGGGTTCGCTCGCCGCGCAGCTGTACGGCACCACGCATGTGACCGAACGCCACCGTCACCGCTACGAGGTGAACGTGGCCTACAAGGATCGTCTGCGCGAAGGAGGCCTGCGCATCTCCGGCCAGAGCCCGGACGGTGAGCTCACCGAATTCGTGGAACTGCCGCAGGACGTGCACCCGTTCTACATCGCCACGCAGGCGCACCCCGAATTCAAGAGCCGCCCGACCAAGCCGCACCCGCTGTTCGCCGGACTGGTCAAGGCCGCTCTGGATCATCAGGCCGCCCGCTGACGCAGACGTGAACCGCATGCGCTGACATGCGCTGACACGGTCGAAGCATTGACATGGGGCCGGATTCCTTTCGGGGGATCCGGCCCCATCATGGTTTCGGCGGCGATCCGCATGACTTCACGGCCGGAAGAAGGCCGAACGGTGGCCGGAAGATGGCGCAATGCCTGTCGGATGATTGCCTCAAGTCAGCCGGGGAAAACATCGGGAAGCTCACATTTTGCGGTAAGCCAATATACGGTGTCGCGCTAACGTTCGCCCTGAGGTTCTGCTAGGTTGTCGTATGAACTTACGTGAATGATTGGAGGCAGCGTCAGGTGACCGACGAGAAAGCACCAAACGCCGCGGCTGACGTGGAGATGAGCCAGTATGTGGCCGATCGGCAGCGCGTCAACGAGGAGAAGATCAAAAAGGACGACGAGATCATCTCGCAGTTCGGCGAATACAGCTACGGCTGGCATGATTCCGACGCCGCGGGTGAGGCGGCGAAGCGAGGCATCGACGAGAACGTGGTTCGCGCCATCTCCGCCGACAAGAACGAACCCGAATGGATGCTCGACATGCGACTTCGGGGATTCAAGGCGTTCCTGGAAAAGCCGATGCCCGAATGGGGCGTGGATCTTTCGGGATTCAACGCCGACGACTTCAAGTACTATGTGAAGCCCATCGACAAGCAGGCCAAGACCTGGGACGAACTGCCCGACGACATCCGCAACACCTACGACCGCCTCGGCATCCCCGAGGCCGAAAAGAACCGACTGGTCTCCGGTGTGGCCGCCCAGTACGAATCCGAGGTCATCTACAACTCCATTCAGGAGGACCTGAAGAAGCAGGGCGTGATCTTCGTCGACACCGACACCGCCGTGCGCGAATATCCCGATCTGGTGCGCAAGTACTTCGGCACCGTCGTCTCCCCGGAAGACAACAAGTTCGGCGCGCTCAACACCGCCGCATGGTCCGGCGGCTCGTTCGTCTACGTGCCGAAGGGCGTGCATGTGGAGATCCCGCTGCAGGCCTACTTCCGCATCAACACCCCGGCCATGGGCCAGTTCGAGCGTACGCTGATCATCGCCGACGAAGGCTCCTACGTGCACTACGTCGAAGGCTGCACCGCACCGATCTGGTCCGAGGACTCCCTGCACGCCGCCATCGTGGAGATCATCGTGGAGAAGCACGCCCGCGTGCGCTACACCACCGTGCAGAACTGGTCGAACAACGTGTACAACCTCGTCACCCAGCGCGCCTACGTGCGTGAGGGCGGCACCATGGAATGGGTCGACGGCAACATCGGTTCCAAGGCCACCATGAAGTACCCCGCCTGCATCCTCGCCGAGCCGTACGCCAAGGCCAGCACCATGTCGCTGGGCTTCGCCGGCAAGGGACAGTATCAGGACACCGGAGCGAAGATGATCCACCTCGCCCCGCATACTTCATCCACCATCGTGGCGAAGTCCATCTCCCGCGGCGGCGGCCGATCCGCCTACCGCGGTCTGGTGAAGATCGTCAAGGGCGCGGAAGGCTCATCCAACTCCACCGTCTGCGATGCGCTACTCGTCGACGACTACAGTCGATCCGACACGTACCCGCATGTGGACGTGCGTGAGGACGACGTCTCCATGGCCCACGAGGCCACCGTGTCGAAGGTCTCCGAAGATCAGCTCTTCTACCTGATGAGCCGAGGTCTTTCCGAGGAGGAGGCCATGGGCATGATCGTACGAGGATTCGTGGAGCCGATCAGCCGCGAGTTGCCGATGGAATACGCGCTCGAACTGAACCGACTCGTTGAACTGCAGATGGAAGGATCGGTGGGCTGATATGACCGAGGCCACGAATAGCGAAATCACCAGCACCGAAACCGTGAACACCGAAACCATGAACGCAGAAACCACGGACGGACAGACCGCCGCACAGGTGGCGGCCGAACTCAACATCCCCGTCGCCGATCTCAACGACCCGTATGCCGTGCCCGCTCTCATGCCGTCCAGCGCCGACAAGGCGCCGAGGTCCTTCGATCCCGACGACTTCCCCATGCCCACGCGCAAGCAGGACGATTGGCGGTACACGCCGATCGACCGGATCGAGGAATTCTTCGAACCGTTCAGGCCGAGCGGCGAAACCACCGTCGAAGTCAGCGCCATCGACGGTTCCGCACTGCCCGAGGACCATGTGAAGCTGTATCAGACCAAGCTTGGGGAGGCCCCCTCCGGTACGGTCTCCAAGCCGACCGACCGTGCGGCCGCCGTGGAATGGCGGTCCGGATCCACGGCCACCGTCGTTGAGCTTTCCGGCGAACTGAACATCCCGGTGCTGATCAAGGTCAAGGGCGCCGGTCTGGACCTCGATGCCCTGCATCTGGTGATCAAGGCCGCGGACAAGGCCCACGGCGACGTGATCGTCGAGCATGAGGGCAAGTCCCGTCTCGCTGAAGGCGTGGAGATCACCACCGGCAGAGATTCGCATGTCTCCGCCACGTTCATTCAGGAATGGGATCCGCAGTCCAAGCATGTGGGCAACCATCGCATCCACGTGGGTGCCGGCGCCTCGCTGCGCCACTCCGTCGTCACGCTTGGAGGAGACGTGGTGCGCCTGCGTATGGATCAGGACTTCGGCGGCGATCAGGGCGAGCTCAACATGCTCGGCATCTACTTTGTCGACCCCGGCCAGCATATCGAAAACCGCACGATGGTGGTGCACAACCACCCCGCATGCAAGTCCCGCGTGGTCTACAAGGGTGCACTCGACGGCAAGGGCGCGCACTCCACATGGGTGGGCAACGCGCTGATCCAGCCGACCGCCCCCGGCACCGACTCCTACGAGCTCAACCGCAACCTCGTGCTCACCCCGGGTGCCATCGCCGATTCCGAGCCGAACCTCGAAATCGAAAACGGCAACATCATCGGCGCCGGCCATGCCAGCTCCGTCGGTCGGTTCGACGACGAGGAGCTGTTCTACCTGCAGTCCCGCGGCATTCCGGAGACCGAGGCCCGCAAGCTCGTGGTTCGCGGATTCTTCGCCGAACTGATCGAGGAGATCGGCATCCCGTCCATTTCCGAACACCTCATGGATGTCATCGACCGTCGTCTCGCCCGCGGAGAAAGCGCGGCGATGGCCGAGGTCCTTGAGGAAAAGTAGCGACGATTCGGCAACGACAAGAACGACAGATTTTAGGAGAACAGCAATGTCAACATTGGAAATCAAGGACCTGTACGCCTCGGTGGAAACCAAGGACGGACGCAAGCAGATCCTCAAGGGAGTCAACCTCACCGTCAACTCCGGCGAGACCCACGCGATTATGGGCCCCAACGGATCCGGCAAGTCCACGCTGGCCTACACGCTGGCCGGCCACCCCAAGTACGAGGTCGACGGCGGCGAGGTGCTGCTCGACGGTCAGGACATCCTCAAGATGACGCCGGACGAGCGTGCCAAGGCGGGTCTGTTCCTCGCCATGCAGTACCCGGTGGAGGTCCCCGGCGTGTCCATGACCAACTTCCTGCGCACCGCCAAGACCGAGGTCGACGGCGAAGCCCCCGCCATCCGCGTGTGGGCCAAGGAGCTGGGCGAGGCGATGAAGCGTCTGCGCATGGATCCGAAGTTCGCCTCCCGTTCCGTGAACGAAGGCTTCTCCGGCGGCGAGAAGAAGCGTGCCGAGGTGCTGCAGCTCGAACTGCTCAAGCCGAAGTTCGCTATCCTCGACGAAACCGATTCCGGTCTTGACGTCGACGCGCTGCGCATCGTCTCCGAAGGCGTCAACCGCGCCAAGGCGGCCAACGATTTCGGCATTCTCATGGTCACGCACTACACGCGCATCCTCAAGTACATCAAGCCTGACATCGTGCATGTGTTCGCCGATGGTCATTTCGTGAAGACCGGTGGTCCTGAGCTGGCCGATGAGCTTGAGGAGAACGGCTACGACCAGTATCTGCCCGAAGGCGCCGACTCCGAATCCGCGCTGGCATAAGGTGTCTGCTGCCGTGGTGCGTCGGATTGATCATCCGGCGTGCCATTCGAATAATCACAAGACTTATCCAAGGGAAATATGCAGGGGGAATAATGGTGGATTTTGAGGCTATTCGGGAGGAATTCCCGATCCTGAACCAGCGGATTCATGGACACCCACTCGTGTATCTGGACTCTGCGGCGACCTCGCAGAAGCCGCAGTGCGTGATCGACGCGGAATCCGAATTCTACCGTACGATCAACGCCGGCGTGCACCGCGGAGCACATGAACTCGCCGCACGAAGCACGACGGCGTTCGAGGAGGCCCGCGCAAAGGTGGCCCGACTGGTCGGCGCGAACTACGAGGAAGGACGGGAGGAGGTCGTCGTCACCGCCGGTGCGACCGCCGGCCTGAACCTGCTCGCCACCGCGTTCGGCAACGCCTCACTCGGACGCGGCGGCGAAGCCGCGAAGCGGTTCGCACTCGGCCCCGGCGACGAGATCGTGGTCTCCGAAGCGGAACATCATTCCGTGCTGCTGCCGTTCCAGGAGCTGGCCGCCCGTACCGGCGCCACCTTCAAGTGGATCGGCCTGACCGAGGATGGTCGCGTACGCACCGACAACCTCGACGAGGTGATCACGGAACGCACCAAGGTCGTGGCCGTCACCCATGTAGGCAACACCACCGGCGCGATCACCGACATCGCCCCCATCATCCGACGCACCCACGAGGTGGGCGGCGTGTTCGTGCTCGACGCCTGCCAGTCGGTTCCCCATCTCAAGGTCGATTTCCATGCGCTCGACGTGGATTTCGCCGCGTGGAGCGCCCACAAGATGTACGGTCCCACCGGCGTGGGATTCCTGTACGGCAGGAGGGAGCTGCTCGAAGCATTGCCGCCGGCAAGCTTCGGCGGGTCCATGGTCGAGCTCGCATGGATGGACAAGCCAGCCCAGTACATGGAACCCCCGGCCAGATTCGAGGCCGGAACCCAGCCGGTCGCACAGGTCGTCGCCGCAGGCGTGGCCGCGGAATGGCTGATGAACATCGGCATGGAGAATCTTGAGGCGCATGAGCGCACCATCGCCGCCGAGCTGCTCAAGCTCGGTGACATCGACGGTATCCGCATTCTCGGGCCGAACGAGAACGAGAACCGTATCGGTACCGTGGCCTTCGACGTGAAGGGCGTGCATCCCCATGACGTCGGACAGTTCATCGACGCCCAGGGCATCGCCATTCGCGTCGGTCACCATTGCGCGCAGCCGGTGCATCGTCACTTCGGACTGTTCGCCTCGAACCGCGCATCCAGCGGCATCTACAATTCCGTGGACGACGCCAAGGCGTTGATCGAGGCCGCGAGCAGGGTACGTGCCTTCTTCAAGGCCGAGTAGGCCTGTCGCGCCTGATGCCCGCGATGCCGCCCAAGCCTCTTCGCCATGGGCGGCATCGGTTCGTCCGGATGTACACTAGGTCATTATGAGTGATTACGGTATGAGTTCCGAAGAACTCGAACAGATGTATCAGGAGGTCATTCTTGAGGCCTCGAAGGCTCCTCACGGCAAGGTGGGCTTCGCCAAGGGCGGCGCCGCCGAATCCATCGGAGTCAACAGCCTCAGCTCAGGTGAGAGCACGCTGCAGGCCAGCCACGAATACTGCGTACCAGCCCAATCCCATCAGTTCAATCCCACCTGCGGCGACGAGGTCACCGTGCGGGTGGAGATCAGCGACGGCAGCGACGGCAAGCCGCAGCGCATCGAGGATCTGATCTGGGACGGACAGGGCTGCTCAATCTCCCAAGCCAGCCTGTCGATCATGGTGGATCTGGTTCAGGGGAAAACCGTGGACGAGGCGATGGATCTGTTCCATGACTTCC
This sequence comes from Bifidobacterium margollesii, assembly GCF_002860355.1. Lineage (GTDB taxonomy): Bacteria > Actinomycetota > Actinomycetes > Actinomycetales > Bifidobacteriaceae > Galliscardovia > Galliscardovia margollesii. The sequence goes on along the minus strand of NZ_NMWU01000037.1, from coordinate 18,831 downwards.
ACCGTCTGATGGAATCTCGCGGCGCCGGGTTGCACGATGACGCCGTTGAGGAGAAGCTCGGCGACGCCGTGGTGTTCCAAGGGGTCTCCCGGTATCCGATGCGCATCAAATGCGCGTTGCTCGGCTGGGAGGGGCTCAAGGACTCCATGGCTCAGGCATTGGCCCATATGAATTCAGCAAACGCAAAGGAGGCGTGACGATGAGCGAGAACAGCAATCTCGTTCCCGAACCTCAGGACTCGGTCTACCAGTCGGTGGAACGTGCTCTGGGAGGGGATGAGAAGGCCGCACGACAGGTGATGGCCAACCCGAATCTTGCCGGTTCGGTGACCGGAGGCTCTGCAGAATCTGACGGTGACACCCATGCGGATCATCAGTGCGGCTGCGGCGATCATGCCGGGGCCTGCGGTTGCCAGGATGAATCCGCAGCGGAGGACGCCATTCCGCTGAAGGCCGTTGACGATATCGGTCGAGCCACGGCCCGCGATGTGCGTGAGGCCATGCATCAGGTCATCGATCCCGAGCTTGGCATCGACGTGGTGGATCTCGGTCTGGTCTACGGCATCGAGATCGATGAACTCGGCAGAGCCATCATCACCATGACGCTGACCACCCCGGCCTGCCCGCTGACCGATCTGATCGAAGACGAGACCGCGAGCATCCTCGCAGGTCTGGTCGAGGAGTTCCGCATCGACTGGACGTGGACTCCGCCGTGGAGCGTCGACAAGATCACGCCCGAAGGCAGGGATCAGCTCGCCGCACTCGGATTCAACTTCAATAATCTGCCGACGTACGGCGCGTGAAACGGAGATCGGTTTCACTGAAAGCCGTATGTCAGCCGTGCTTATGCGCAAACCGCATAGGCATTGCATAAACGACGAATGGGTGCCTCCCCGGCAGGGAAGGCACCCATTCGCTTATCGACGTTGTTCTTCGAGACGTCACTCCGAAGCGCTAGTCCGTGACGATCGTTCCCTTCGGCACCACGGTGATGCCTTCCGGCGTGACCGTGAATCCACGGGCCAGATCCTTCTCGGTGTCGATGCCGACGGTGGCGTTCTCGGTGAGCACCACGTTCTTGTCGAGGATGGCCTTGTAGACGCGCGCACGACGGTTGATCGTCACATTGTTGAACAGCACCGAATCCACGATCTGAGACCACGAGTGGATGCGCACGTTCGGGGAGATCACCGAATGGTGGACCTCACCGCCGGAGACGATCACGCCGGGGGAGACGATCGAATCGGTGGCGTGGCCGAGACGGTCACGACCGGCATGCACGAACTTCGCCGGCGGCAGGGAGCCGGAGTAGGTGTAGATCGGCCATTCGGTGTTGTACAGGTTGAACTCCGGCACGTAGGCGATCAGATCCATGTGGGCGTCATAGAACTGCTTGAGCGTACCCACGTCGCGCCAGTAGGCGTGATCCTTCTCCGTGGACCCCGGAACCTCGTTGGTGGTGAAGTCGTAGACGCCGGCCTCGCCGCGGGAGGCGAAGTACGGGGCGATGTCGCCGCCCATGTCGTGCTTGGTGTCCTTGGCCTTCTCATCCTTGCGCAGTGCGTCGAACAGGGCGTCGGTGTTCGCCACGTAGTTGCCCATGGAAGCGAGCATCATCGACGGATCGTCGGGCAGGCCCTTGGTGGTCGCCGGCTTCTCCTCGAAGTGCGTGATCTGGTTCGGGTGCTCCGGGTTCGTGTTGATCACGCCGAACTGGTTCGACTGGCTGATGGGCTGTCGGATGCCCGCCACGGTGAACTCGGCGCCGGATTCGATATGGGCCTCCACCATCTGACGGAAGTCCATGCGGTAGACGTGATCGGCACCGACGATGACGACGATGTCCGGCTTGACGTCCTCGATGATGTTGATCGTCTGATAGATCGCGTCGGCGGAACCGAGATACCAGTGCTTGCCGAGACGCTGCTGCGCGGGGACGGGGGAGACGTAGTTGCCGAGCAGCGAGGAGAATCGCCAGACCTGTGAGATGTGACGGTCAAGCGAATGCGACTTGTACTGCGTGAGCACGATGATGTGCTGATAATCGGAGTTCACCAGATTGCTCAGCGGAAAATCGATCAGACGGTAGACGCCGCCGAACGGCACCGCAGGCTTGGCGCGGTCACGCGTCAACGGCATCAGGCGTGTACCCTCGCCGCCCGCCAACACGATGGAGAGAATCTTCGGATTTCGTTTCATGGTTATCCCTTGCCTTCTGCTCGTCGATGAGAGAACGATGCTTCAATATTGTCACATAATCCTCGTTTTATGCAGAAGCGAGAGCGTGTTGTTCGATTTGTTATCGATCGTTTGCCGTCATGTCGCCAACATGACATTCATCGATCATCTTTCCGAAGAAACGCAGGCGCCGGGAAGTCAGCCGTCTCGACGTCGCGTGGCCCAGAACGTCACCGCGCTGGAAGCCGCCACGTTCAGGCTGTCGACGCCATTGCTCATGGGAATCTTCACGGTCAGATCGGCATGGGCAATGGTGTGCCGCGAAAGCCCGTCTCCCTCCGTGCCGAAGATCATGGCCAGCCTGTCGATGTGCTCCGGCGTGTCGGGAGTGTTGTTCAAACGGGCGACGAGCTCGTCGAGTCCGATGGAATCGTCGCTGAGCGCCAGCGCCGCGGTGACGAAGCCGAGGCGCCTGAGCTGCGGAATGCCCTTCCACGGCCAGTAATGACGATCGTCGCCGCCGATGCGGGTCCACGGCACCTGAAACACCGTCCCCATGGAGACGCGGGCGGCGCGACGGTACAGGGGGTCGCCGCAGGAGGGCGTCACCAGCACCGCGTCCACATCGAGCGCTGCGGCCGAACGCATCAATGCGCCGATGTTGGTGGGATCCACGATGTCCTCCATCACGGCGACGCGTCTTGCGTCCCTGCACACCTCTTCGACGTCGGGCAGACGCCACCGGCGCATCGTGGCCAGCGCACCGCGATGCAGACGGTATCCGGTGATCTTCTTCAACTCTTCGGCGGTGGCGATGTAGACGGGGACATCCGATCCCCAGTGATCGTCCACGAAGGTGAATTCGTCGGCCATGCCTTCCAGCCAGGCCTCCTCCACGAGGAACGACACCGGTTCCACCCCGGCAGCCAGCGCACGGTCGATCACCTTCGGGGATTCGGCGATGAACATGCCCATGGAGGGTTCGAGACGGTTCCTCAGCTGCGGTTCGGTCAGGTGGGTGAACGACTTCAGTCGTTCGTCATCGATGGATTCGAGATGAATGTAGCGCATGGCTGGTGGTCCTTTGCTGTCCCATATGATTGACGGCTTCATGCATGTGCGGCGATGCATGGCGATACGAAAAAACCCCTTGAAAATCAAGGGGCTCAACTGGTGTCCGGAGCGGGACTTGAACCCGCACGGTTGTATAAAATAACCACTAGCACCTCAAGCTAGCGCGTCTACCATTCCGCCACCCGGACAAGGTGATTGCGAAAAGCAACAGGTGAAACTATAACACCGACTTGCCCGCAAATGTCAAATCTACGACACGCCGGCTGATGTTCGGTAGCCTTGAAGCATGACTTTTCCGTTGTTCCTATTCGATCCCGAGATCGACGAGACACCCATCAGTAGTGACGAGCTGCATAGCGGCTGGGTAATCACCGTTCCCGAATCCGTGGCGCGTCACGCCTTCAAAGCGATGCGTCTCGGTGAGGGTGATAGGCTTCAGCTTTCCGACGGCCGGGGACTACGCATTCTCGCCACGGTGCATGACCCCCAGGCCAGGCAGGTCACCGTGGACGAGGTGGGACGCGAACCGGCACCGGTCACCCGTCTTGCGCTGATTCAGGCTCTGGCCAAATCCGGCAGGGACGAGCAGGCCATTGAAACCGCCACGGAGATCGGCGTGGACGAGGTGATCCCCTGGCAGGCCAATCGTTCGATCGTGCAGTGGAAGGCGGCGAAGGAGACCAAGGCCGCCGCCAAATGGCGTCAGGTGCTCGCCGCCGCCACCGAACAGTCGCGCAGGGCATGGCTGCCCGGTTTGGAATCGAAGATCACCAGCCGGCAGATCGTCGAATTGTGTCGCCGGGCGAACGTACACGGTGATCTGGTGATCGTGCTCCATCAGGACGCCACCGACACCTGGGATGAGATCGAGGGACTTTCACGGGAGCTTGCCGATCGTTGCCTTGCCGATGGCCGTGCGAGGACCATCAACGTGGTGGTGGGCCCCGAGGGAGGCATCAGCGAGGATGAAATCGCCATGTTCGTGGAGGCGGGCGCCCATGCCGTGGTGCTGGGAACGAACATCATGCGGGCGTCCACGGCCGGACCTGTGGCCTTGGCGTTGCTGGCCAGATCGCTGGGGCGTTTTTCCTGATGCTCCCTGATGATGTTTCCTGACGGTGTTGTCGATCCATGGTTTATCCGAGCGGCGCAATAGCATTGAACCGTCGGTTGCAATCATGAATTCATGGAGGAGGATGCATGAGCCAGGAAAGCGATTGCCTGTTCTGCAAGATCATCGCCGGTCAGATTCCGAGCACGAAGGTGTATGAGGACGACACCACCTACGCGTTCAAGGACATCAACCCCAAGGCCAAGGTGCATGTGCTCGTCGTTCCCAAGCGGCACTACGGGAACGTGGCGGCATTGGCGAAGCAGGATCCGCAGGAGCTGTCGCACATCGTCGAAGTGGCTCAATCCATCGCCGACAAGGAGTTCCACGGCGAATACCGTCTGGTGTTCAACACCGGCAGGGATGCGGGGCAGACGGTGTTCCATGTGCATGCCCATGTGCTCACGGGAGAGGTCCTCGACGAATAGACGCCGGACCATACGTCAGACAGCAGCGAACAGGAAAGGAAAAGGTCAGGATTTCAGTGGCGACCACGACTCGCACCATCACCATCCCGTCCGAACTCAACCCCGTATCCGTTCTGGGGCCAGCCGATCAGGTGCTGCGTGAGGTGGAGAGGGCGTTCCCCGAACTCACCATCATCGTGCGCGGCAATCGCGTGGCCATCATGTCCCGGTCCAAGCAGACCGAGCCTCAGGCCGCGCAGGCTCAGGAGATCATCGAAACCATCATCCAGACCGCGTACACCGCACCGATGGACGCCGATACCGTACGCCGATTGCTCAATACCAGCGCCCGGGGCGGATTCGACGCGAAGGTGCGCGAGCAGATGGGGCGTTCCACGGTTCGCAGCCTCACCCACACCGCGAAGCAGTTGCGGGATCGGGAGAACCGGGAGAAGGCCCCGCTGGTGAAGCGCCCGCAGGAGCGTCGCAGAATGCAGGTGCCGGGGGTCATCACCTTCGCGCTGGGCCAGCCGGTCAGGCCCAAGACGGCCGGCCAGATCGAATACGTCAATGCGATGGAGGATCACACGATCACCTTCGCCATAGGACCCGCCGGAACGGGCAAGACATATCTTGCCGTGGCCCGTGCGGTTCGCGCCTTCGAAGACGGCAAGGTGCGTCGCATCATCCTCACCCGTCCGGCGGTGGAGGCGGGGGAGAACCTCGGCTTTCTGCCGGGCACGCTGAGCGAGAAGGTGGACCCGTACCTGCGGCCTCTGTACGACGCGCTCTCCGACATGCTCGGTTCGGATCAGCTTCACCGGTATCTGGCCGACAACACCATCGAGGTGGCCCCGCTCGCCTACATGCGAGGACGAACGCTCAACGATGCGTATGTGATCCTCGACGAGGCGCAGAACACCACCGAGCAGCAGATGAAGATGTTCCTCACAAGACTCGGATTCAACACGCGCATGATCATCACCGGCGACATCACGCAGGTTGATCTCACTGTTCCCAAATCCGGCCTCGCCACCATCGAACGTGTTTTGGGCGGCATCGACGACATCGCCTTCATCCATCTGCAGCCGCAGGATGTGGTCAGGCACGAGCTGGTCGGCAGGATCGTGCAGGCGTACGACCGGTATGCCGAAAGACGGCAGGGACACGGCTCGACGGCGCGGAGAACCGCGCGAAAGGAGAAGACCGACGAATGAGCGTCGAAGTCACCAATGAAACCCCTTGGACCATCGATCCGAAGGTGTTCTCCGATCTGGGTGTATGGGTGCTCGACCAGATGAGGGTGAGCACGCAGTCCGATCTGACGATCATGTTCAACGAGCCGGCCGCCATGGCCGTGCTGCACGAGCGATGGATGAGCCTCGAAGGGCCGACCGACGTGATGAGCTTTCCGATGGATGAGCTGCGTCCCGGCAACGGCAAGGATCTTCCCGAAGGCATGCTCGGCGACATCGTGATCTGCCCGTATGTGGCTGCCGAGCAGGCTCGCGCGGCAGGCCACTCCATAATCCAGGAGATGCTGCTGCTCACCATCCACGGCATTCTGCATCTGTTGGGTTACGATCACACCACCACCGAAGAGGAAAGGCAGATGTTCGGGCTGCAGCGGCAGCTGCTGCTCACCTTCCTTGCCTTAAGGCCCGGAGTGCTCAACGACGTCACGCTTCCCGAAGGGGCGCCGGATCTTCTCGCCGCGTACGACGCCGCCCATCGGGCAGACGACTCGGACGGCAAGGAGTGAGGACCCGGCTCAAGTGACCTCGAACCGTTGGAACCGTTAGGAACGTTAGGACTGAACTGAATCATGGTTGACCCTCTGATACCCATAGTCGTCGTGATGACTATGGTCGCTCTGCTGCTCGTCTGGTTTTCGCTGGTCATGGCATCCGCCGAAGGCGCGGTGGCCCGAGTGACGCGATCAAGCCTGAACAACCGCATTCTGGAAGTGCAGACCGGTGCGGATTCGCAGTTCGTCAAGATGAAGCAGATCGATCGCATCCATCGGGTTCAGCGTCTCGTGTCGGACAGATTCGCAACCGCAGGATCATGCGCGTTCTTCCGCATCGTATGCAATATCGTGGATGGCGCTCTCGTGGCGTCCGGGGCCGACCTGCTTGGCGTCCCTCTGTGGGGCTCGGTGCTGGCCGGCGTGTTGTTCGCCTTCGTGATCGGTGTGATCTCCGTGCTGGTTCGACCTCGGTCGAGTGGCGCGTCCAAGCCGTTGCAGATCATGCTGAGGCATTCCAGAATCGTCTCGATCGTGTCATGGCTCACCCCGTTCGCCAGAGTGAACGGTATCAGCACCTCCAAAAGCAGATCGGAACTGTCCGATGACGAGGAGCTGGAGAAGATCCATCTCGATCAGGGTCGGGCGATGATCGACCGGTTGGTTGAAACCGACGACTTCGATCCCGAGATTTCGGAGATGCTGCGCAACGTGCTCACTCTTTCCGAAACGTTGACACGCGAGATCATGGTGCCGAGAACCGACATGATCTGCATCGGCAAGGATGAGAAGCTCGGCAGCGTGCTGAAGATGTTCTCCCGATCCGGATTCTCCCGTGTGCCGATCATCGGGGATTCGGTGGATGATCTCGTCGGCATCGCCTATCTCAAGGACGCCGTTCGTGCCGTGGCGTTCAATCCCGCGGCCACGGACCGCCCGGTCGAATCGATCAGCCGCGATCCTCTGCTGGTTCCGGAATCCAAGCCAGTGGACGACCTGTTCCATCAGATGCAGCGGCAACGACAGCATGTGGCCATCGTGGTAGACGAATACGGCGGAATCGCCGGTCTGGTGACCATCGAGGACACCATCGAGCAGATCGTGGGCGAATTGGAGGACGAGCACGATCGTACGCAGAAACTGGAACCGGAACGCATTGCGGAAGGAAAATGGAAGTTCCCCGCCCGCGCATCCATAGCCGATATCGAGGAGCTGTTCGAGATCGACATGGACGAGGACGACGTGGACACGCTCTACGGTTTGCTCACCAAGATGCTCGGCAAGGTGCCGCTGGTGGGCTCGTCCGCGGTGACGCATGGTCTGCGTCTGACCGCCGTTGATTCCGCCGGCCGACGCAAGAAGGTGTCCACCATTCTGGTGGAAGTCGCCGGCGACTCGGGCATCGAACATGACGAACGGCACGAGCAGCGCCGCGAGCATGGTGGAGAACACGACGAACATCGTGACGGCGAGGACAACGGGCGCCAGGAGTCGTTCGCGGACTGACGTGATCGTCATTTGCACAGGCTTCACGCTAAGGTAGGACCCTATGCAAGAAGTTTATCGATCCGGATTCATTGCGGTCGTCGGACGGCCGAACGTAGGAAAGTCCACGCTGATCAACGCGCTGATCGGCTCGCATATCGCCATCACCTCATCGCGCCCGGAAACCACGCGAAAGGCCATCAGAGGCGTGATGACCACGGACGCCGCGCAGATCGTGCTGGTGGACACCCCCGGCATCCACCGTCCTCGTACGCTGCTTGGGCAGCGTTTGAACGATATCGTCGACGAATCGCTGTCCGACGCGGATGCCATCGCGTTTCTGCTGCCTGCCGATCAGGAGATCGGGCCGGGCGACAAGCGCATTCTCAGTCGACTGCGCAGCCAGTTCGCCGTCAAGCTGGACGACGGCGGATTCAAGTGGAAGGTGCCGCTGATCGGCATCGTCACGAAGATCGATGAGCTGAACCGAACCGAGCTGGTGGACAAGCTCATCGCCATCAACGAGTTTGCCGATTTCACGGAGATCGTGCCGGTTTCGGCTCTGCAGCAGGACAATCTCGCCGAGGTTCGCCGGGTGTTCATCGACGCCATGCCCGAAGGCCCGAAGATGTATCCGGACGATCAGCTCACCGAGGAGTCCCCGGAGGACGACATCGCCGAACTGATTCGCGGTGCGTTCCTTGAGGAGCTGGACGACGAGCTGCCTCATTCGCTGGCCGTGGTGGTCGATGCCATTGAATACCCGGAGGATGCTCCGGATTCCGAAGACGGGGAAACGGATTCCACCGTTCCCGGTGAACCCCGGCCGAAGGCCCAGGTGCATGTGTCGGTGTACGTGGAGCGAGATTCGCAGAAGCCCATCATCATCGGCAGGAAGGCCGAGCATCTGGTGCGGGTCAAGAAGAAGCTGCGCACGCCGATCAACCGCATCGTGGGATGCAAGGCCAACCTCGACATGCATGTGAAGGTGGCCAAGGGATGGCAGTCCGATCCGAAGAAGCTGGAACGTCTGGGCTTCTGAGTCTTTCGGCCGACGGCCGAGGCCAATGGAACAGGGTAATGGAACAGGCCGGTGGAACAGGGTAAAGAGAGGAGACTCCCATGAGCGCAAGAAACGGAGCGCACGGCGGCATCGTCAACGTGGCCATTCTCGGCTGCGGACGCATAGCGCATCATATGGCCGAAACGTTGCGGATGATGGGTCAGGATGAGCGATATTCGAAGCTCGTCCGAGCGTATGCGGTGGCGACCCGTGCGGATCGCGAACGCGCGGAGACCTTCGGCAGGCAGTACGGCTTCGACAAGGCATACGGTTCCTATGAGGAGCTGCTGGCCGATCCCGAGGTTGATCTGGTGTACATCGCCACACCCCATGCACTGCATGCCGAGCACGCCATCGCCTGCATGATGGCCGGGAAGAACGTGCTCGTGGAGAAGTCGTTCACCGCCAATGAGCGGCAGGCCCGCAGGGTGCTGGACGTTTCCCGCCAGACGCGTCTGCTGTGCACCGAGGCGATATGGACACGCTACATGCCGAGCCGAAGGATTATCCTCGATACGCTGTCGTCCGGAGTGATCGGCACGCCGCATCAGGCGTACGCGAATCTGTCATACCCCACCACGCATAAGGCGAGAATGGTCGATCCGGCCATGGCCGGCGGTGCGCTGCTGGACGTCGGCGTATACCCGATCAACTTCATGCTGATGGCGTTCCCCGAGGCGGATCCCGTTCGTACGGTCAGCTCCTGTTCCCTTACGGACAGGGGAGTGGATGAGCAGTTCTCCGCCACGTTCTGGCTCGACAACGGTGTGATGGCGGTCGTCGACTCGTCGATGGTCTCCACGGGTAGCCGCACCGGCGTCATTCAGGGAGACCGTGGGTATCTGATCGTCGAGAACATCAACAATCCCGAACGCATCGACGTCTTCGGTGCGGATCATCGGCGGATCGATTCCATCGCCGTGCCCAAGCAGCTCACCGGATACGAATATCAGGTGGTTTCGGCGGCGAAGGCGGTGCTCCACGGAGACGTCGAGTGCGAGGAAATGCCGCATGAGGAGACGTTGCGGGTCATGCGGATCATGGATGCTCTGCGTGCGCAGTGGGGAGAGGTGTATCCGTTCGAGCGTACGGCGGACGGGAGCTAGTTGCTCTTCTTGCGGGGCGCGTACATCTGCGTGTTGAGCAGATCGGCGTAACGGGCGATCACCTTGGGACGGATCACCTTCATCGATGCGGTGAGCAGACCGTTCTCCTGGCTGAACTCCTCAGGCAGTACGATAAACTTTCGCACGGACTCCGCACGGGAGACACCTTCATTCGCCAGATTCACATACTTCTGGATTTCGGCACGCACCGCGGCATTGTTCGCCGCGTCCGCAAGACTCATATCGCGGTCAAGACCCTTCGATTCCAGCCAAGGACGAAGCGTCTCCTCATCCAGCGTGATCAACGCGGAGATGAACGGCCGCTTGTCACCGAGCACCAGAGCCTGGGAGACGAATTCGCAGCGCTGAATCACCTCTTCGATCGGGCCGGGGGAGACGTTCTTGCCGCCGGCGGTGATGATGAGATCCTTCTTGCGGCCCGTGATGTAGAGGAAACCGTCGTTTTCGAGTTTGCCGAGGTCGCCGGTGGTGTACCAGCCGTCATCGGTGAACGAGGATGCGGAGGCCTCGTCGTTCTTGTGGTACCGGGGGAACACGGCGATGCCCTTGACCTGAATCTCACCATCCTCGGCGATGCGCAGCTTGAACCCGGGGAAGGCGATGCCGACGGAACCCTGATGGAACGGCACCCCCAGCGGATTGAACGCGCACGGAGCGGTGGTTTCGGTCAGACCATAACCTTCATACACCGGCACGTTGGCGCCGCGGAAGAACGCCAGCAGTTCGGGATCGAGCGGAGCACCGCCGGCGACGATCCACTTCGCACGGCCGCCGAGCGCCTGACGTAGCGAGGAGTAGACCAGCGGATCATACATCGCCCGCTTCGCCGCAGTGGATGCCTTGGCCTTGCCGTTGGTGGATACCTCATCCATGTATCGGCGGGCGGTGAGAGCGGCCTGGGCGAAGATCAGTCCCTTGGCGCCGTGACCGGCCTTCTGGGAGGCTGCGTTGTACACCTTCTCCAGCACGCGGGGCACCACGATCATCACCGAAGGTTTGGCCACCTGCAGGTCGGCGATCAGCGTCTTGATGCCTTGGGCGATGTAGATGCGGATGTCGCTGGCCACGCAGATGTAGTTGATGGCTCGGGCGAAGGAGTGAGCCTGCGGCAGGAACAGCAGAACGGAATTGCTCTTGTTGTGCAGCAGCTCGGGCATATAGTCGGGCAGATTCAACGCCGTGGTGCAATAGTGCTCATGAGTCATCTCCACACCTTTGGGAGCGGCCGTGGAACCGGAGGTGTAGACGATGGAGCACAGATCGGTCTTCTTCACCGAATCGATGCGTTCGTCGAGCGTCCGGTCGTCGATCGACGCGCCGTACGCCTTGATCTCCTCAAGTCCGCCGGTTTCGATACAGACGATGTGCTGGAGCGACGGGCAGTCATTCTCCGCGCCATCGGCCTTGTCCCGCATATCCGTCGTCTGCACGATCAGCAGGCGGGCGTCCGAATTGTTGACGATGTTGCGAATCTGCTCCGCGGAATCGGTGTCATAGATCGTGGCCAGCACGCCGCCGCAGGCCATCACCGCCGCATCGGTCACATCCCATTCATACGACGTGCGGCACATGAACGCCACGGCCTCGCCCTTGCCCAGCCCGTAATGGATCAGCCCCTTGGCCACGGCCCTCACGTCGGCGAGGAACTCGTTGGCGGTCTTCGTGACCCACTGACCATCGTCCTTATACGTATACAAAGGTTCATCACCCATGCGGCGGGCACGATCCGCATAGATGTCGTAGATGGACATGCCCTCGTCCAACGGAGGCTGCCCGGCGGTATCGGTGGTGAGCAGCCCGCTTTCCGGGTCGATGAACGTGGTGGTGGGGAAGTTCGGCCCCCACTCATCGGTGTGGGGCAGGCGAACGGAATCCGTTGCGGCCACCCCGTCCTCCGCGTCGGCCAGCACCTTGTTGTTCGGCGTGGCTTCATCGTCATAACGACCGAGGCTAGCGGCCTGCTTGGCTGTTTCGATGATCTGCGACTTGACGGAAGAGAACAATCCCACAATGACTCCTTGAATAGGCACGATGCTCCCTACTGTAACCGGAACGAGGGAAAACAGCGAAAACAGGGGAACCGGAACTGTTAAGGATAAGCAGAATCCTTTGTTCTGAACCTCCGTATTGCCATGTGTTGACTTTCGTATACACTTGCCGATGGCACCGGGCTCTCCGATGCCATAGAGATTATGAGGAGGACCAGGTGGCGGAAGATACGCAATCGACCATCACTTATGGAATTTTCAATGAGACCACCGAGCATGAGGCTCGCGTGGCGCTCACCCCCGATATCGTCAAGCGGCTCAAGCGTTCGTCCATCACCTGCATGGTGGAGACCGGCGCCGGCAGCGCAGCGGGATACGCCGATGAGGACTATGCCGCTGCGGGCGCCCGGGTCTCTGACGCGGAGACGATCATCAATCGGGCCCAGGCCTTCGGATTCGTGGACCGCCCGTCCGGCGATCTGATCGACAGACTGCCGAAGGGATCATGGGTCATCGGCATGCTCGGCTCGTTCACCGACGAGGAGTACGTGAACCGTCTGGAACGAAACGGACTGGTGGGAGTGGCCATCGAGCGTCTGCCGCGACAGCTCAGCTCCGCGCAATCCATGGACGAGATGACCTCGCAGAACTCCGTCATGGGATACAAGGCCGTGCTCAAGGCCGCCGACGCCTACGGGTCGTTCTTCCCGATGATGACCACCGCCGCGGGCACCATCCGTCCCGCCAAGGTGCTCGTACTGGGTGCCGGCATCGCCGGACTGCAGGCCATCGGCACCGCCCGTCGACTGGGCGCCGTCGTCACCGCCTATGACGTGCGTCCCGCCGCGAAAAACGAAGTGCTCTCCCTCGGCGCCAAGTTCCTTGAACTCGGACTCGACTTCTCCAAGGGGCAGGGCGAAGGCGGCTACGCCCGCCAGCTCACCGCCGAGGAACAGGCCGCCCAGCAGGCAGCCGTGGACGGCAAGGCCGCGGAGTTCGACGTCGTCATCACCACCGCGAAGGTGCCCGGACGCAAGCCGCCGATGCTGCTCACCAAGGCCGGTGTGGACGGACTGCACCGAGGAGCGGTGATCGTCGACTGCGCCGCCAGCGATCTCGGCGGCAACGTCGAAGGATCCCAGCCGAACCAGACCATCGTCACCGACAACGGCGTACGGATCATCGGCGCCCCCGATCTGGCCAGCGGCGTGGCCACCACCGCGTCGAACCTGCTTGCCCGCAACGTCGCCGACGTGCTCGCCCATTTCGTCCATGACGGCTCGCTCGTCATGGATCCGAACGAGGAACTCGACGACGCGCTGATCGTCGCCGGCCGTGTGAACACTCCGGCCGCCAAGGAAGAGGAGAAGTGATCATGCCCGATCTCGTCGTTTCGATCACCCTGTTCGTACTCGCGCTGCTCATCGGCATCGAGGTCATCGGCAAAGTGCCGGCGACCCTGCACACTCCGCTGATGTCGGGCGCCAACTCCATCCACGGCATCGTCATCGTCGGCGTCGTCATCGTCGCCGCCGAAGCCCACACGCCGCTCGCCTACGTGTTCATCTTCCTCGCCGCCGTGCTGGGAACCATGAACGTCGTCGGCGGCTACGTCGTCACCGACCGCATGCTGGAGATGTTCAAGAGCTCGAAGCCCTCCAAGAAGGACGAGAAGGAAGGCGATAAGTAATGACCGCAACCCCCATCGATATCGTCGCATGGTTCGTGTACCTGCTGGCCGCCGTCATGTTCGTCATGGGCCTGCACTTCATGAACTCGCCGAAGACCGCTCGCAAGGGCAATCAGATCTCGGCCACCGGCATGGTGTTCGCCGTCATCATGGCCTTCATCCACCTCTTCGTCAAGGGCTTCATCTCCGTCACCGCCGTGATCGTGCTCGTCGTGGGCATCCTCATCGGTGCGGTGGCCGGCGTCGCCTCCGCCAAGAAGGTCAAGATGACCGACATGCCGCAGCTCGTTTCCGTGTTCAACACGGTCGGCGGCGGTGCGGCGGCACTCGTCGCACTCAACGACATCCTCACCAACGAGGAGCTACCCACCCTCGTCGTGCTCATCACCGCAGGCCTTGGCATCATGATCGGCTCCGTCACCTTCACCGGTTCGCTCATCGCCGCCGGTAAGCTTCAGGGCGTCAGGTTCGTCAAGAACCTCAAGCTGCCCGGCAAGAGCTTCTGGAACGTGCTGTTCATCGTGCTCACCATCGCCGCGTTCGTCATGCTGTGCATCCAGCCCGAACAGCGACTCCTGTGGTCCGTGCTCACCACCGTGTTCGCCCTGTGCTACGGCCTGGTGTTCGTCATCCCGATCGGTGGTGCCGACATGCCCGTCGTCATCTCCGTGCTCAACGCCTGCACCGGCACCGCCGTGGCCATGTCCGGCCTCGCCATCGACAACGTGGCCCTCATCGTCGCCGGCGCCCTCGTCGGCGCAGCCGGCGTCACCCTTTCCATCCTCATGGCCCAGGCCATGAACCGGCCCCTGCTCTCCGTCCTCGCCGGCGGATTCGGCGGCGACAACGCCGCCGGTGGCGACGACGGCGTGACCGGCACCATGAAGGAAACCTCCGCCGACGACGTCGCCGTCCAGCTCGTCTACGCGCAGAAGGTCATCTTCGTTCCCGGCTTCGGTCTCGCCATGGCCCAGGCCCAGCGCGAGCTTGCCGATCTCGGCGAACTCCTCAAGAGCCGCGGCGTCGAAGTCGCCTACGCCATCCATCCCGTCGCCGGCCGTATGCCCGGCCACATGAACGTCCTGCTCGCCGAAGCCAACGTGCCCTACGAGGAGCTCGTCGATCTCGATGAGATCAACCCGCAGTTCCCCACGGCCACCATCTCCCTTGTCGTCGGCGCCAACGACGTCACCAACCCCGCCGCCCGCCGCCCTGGCACCCCGGTCTCCGGCATGCCGATCCTCGACGTCGACAAATCCGAAAACGTGGTCGTCATCAAGCGCGGTCGCGGCAAGGGCTACGCCGGCATCGAAAACGAGCTCTACTTCAACGACAACACGCAGATGCTGTTCGGAGATGCGAAGAAGGAGTTGCAGGCCATCATCGCCGCCGTCAAGGAATTGATTGCGTGACGGAGCGTCATCTGCGTTGCGGGAGATTCGACGTACCTTTGTACGCCTTCATCTCCCGCGCCTTGATGCCGCACGCGTCGCGCAACCAATTCTTGCGGGGCGTGTGACGGCATTCGGAACAGGTTCCGCTCCTTCGGGGACGGAACCTGTTTACGTTTTCGGATTGCGTCGGACAGCGCAGTCCCGACCGCGTGCTGCGATCGCCGAAATGGACTTCGCGGATTATCCGTGCTATGCTCGCCTACTGTTGCTTTGGCGAGGGAAGGTGGTACGCCGCGCTTCCGTTATCGACTCGGCTTGTGGTACTCCGTATTCACGGTGTTTCCCGGTGCGTCGATGCGCCGGAGCGAATGAACGAAACATTGTGATGTAAGGAGAACATCATGGCAGATATCACTCTGGAAGGTACCGTTCGTACCGAGTTCGGCAAGGGTGCGGCCCGTCGCCTGCGCGTGGCCAAGCTGATCCCCGCCACCGTCTACGCCGGCGGTGAGCAGCCCGTGTTCGTGCAGCTGCCGATGCGCGAGACCACCAACGCCATGCGTCGTACCAACGCCCTGTTCGAGATCAAGTTCGGCGACGAGTCCAAGATGGCCGTCGTGAAGGACATCCAGCGCAACCCGGTCAAGCAGATCATCGAGCACATCGACTTCTACGAGGTGCGCGCCGGTGAGAAGATCGAGGTCGAGGTGCCGGTGTTCGTCGAAGGCACCCCGAAGGGCGCCGCCGTCGCATTCGTCGACGTCCAGGAGCTCAAGGTCAAGGCCGACGTCACCAACCTGCCCGAGCGCATCACCATCAGCGTGGACGGCATGGTCGACGGCACCAAGGTGCTGGCCAAGGACGTTGTGCTGCCCGAAGGCGTCGAGCTGGTCCACGACGATCCGGAAGAGTCCGTCGTCACCGTCGAGGTGCCCGAGGATACCTCCGTCGAGGCCGCTCCGGCTGCTGCTCCGGCCGCCGACGCCAAGTGATTCACTCAGACGAGATTCACATAGATTCGTATAGCGTACGATCCGCATAGATCGTGAAGCCGATCCTGCCCGATGGTTCCTCACGGCAGGATCGGCCCAGAGCCCACCGTGCACATCATACGCGTGGGCTCTTCGCATATGGGGAATGCCAATGCATCAAATGCGGCGTACGCCGAATACGACGTTTTTCATAATGTGAACTCTCCCACACGGCTTGTCAGAAGCTGTGAGAGAGTTGACCCTGAGTTCGGTGCCAGAAGCGCCGACAAACGACCCACAGCCGTTCTCCCCAGCAGAGAGCGGCAACGTTGATAAAGAAGTGACAATGACAGAAAACACTCATCACGATCCGGCTGCACTGTCCAAGCTGGCAGATGCATTCACCGTTCTGCCGAACGAGAATCCGGCCTCCGACGCCAAGCGTCAGGAGCTCATCGACAAGCCGGCGTTCGGTCAGGTCTTCTCCGACAACATGACCCGCATGTCCTGGACGAAGGGCGAGGGGTGGTCCGATCGTCGGGTCGAGCCGTACGCTCCGCTGAAGATGGATCCGGGCGCCTCTGTGCTGCACTATGCGCAGGAATGCTTCGAAGGCCTCAAGGCCTACCATCACGCCGATGGCTCCGTGTGGCTGTTCCGCCCGGACGCCAACGCCGAGCGCTTCCAGAACTCCGCCAAGCGACTGTACCTGCCGGAGCTGTCCATCGATGACTTCCTCGGCTCCGTGGCCGCGCTGGTCAAGCGCGACGCCGCTTGGGTGCCCACCCGCCGCGAATACACGCTGTACATGCGTCCGTTCATGTTCGCCTCCGAACCGTTCCTCGGCGTGCGCGCCCCGCATGAGGTGGACTACTGCGTGATCGCATCTCCCTCCGGCCCGTACTTCCCCGGCGGCGTCAAGCCGGTGAGCATCTGGGTGGAGGACAAGTGGTTCCGCACCGGCCCCGGCGGCACCGGATTCGCCAAGTGCGGCGGCAACTACGCCGCCTCCCTGCTCGGCGAGTACACGGGCATCGAGAACGGATGCCAGCAGGTGTGCTTCGTCGACGCCGCCACCAAGACCTACCTTGAGGAGCTCGGCGGTATGAACATGATGGTCGTGCACAAGGACGGCCATGTGGAGACCCCTTCGCTCACCGGCAACATCCTGCCCGGCGTCACCCGTCGTTCCCTCATCCAGCTGCTGAAGGATCACGGCCGCGACGTCGTCGAGACCATGATCGCCCTTGACCAGCTGCTTGAGGACATCAAGTCCGGCGAGGTCACCGAGGTGTTCGCCTGCGGCACCGCCGCCATCATCACCCCGATCGGTCGCTTCAAGTCCGAGAAGTTCGATGTCACCGTGGCCGACGGCAATTCCGGCAAGCTCACCGTCGATCTGCGCAATGAGCTGCTCGGCATCCAGCTCGGCGAGGTGGAGGATCCGCACAACTGGATGTGGAAGGTCTGCTGATAGGCGCATTCGCTTCTATCCATCGTTGATAATGGCCGCTTTCCCCATAAAGGAGTAGGGGAGAGCGGCTTTTCATTCGGTATTGCCGTGTTTTTCCGGGCCGGATGCCTGGTCGAACTGTCGCCTTGTTGTCCTTCGCGCGCTTTTCCCACTCACGCGAATGGGTGATGGCTTCGTGGTACTTCGCCTCCCAATCCGTGGACTGCGCTTCGCCGTGCGGCTCGGCATCGTCCTGCGACTGGTCGGCGTTACTGGTGGCTTCCTCCTGAATTGTGTTGTCGAGGCCCGTTCCGGGCATGAAAAAAGCCACCCGTGCGGGTAGCCATGAACAAATGAAGATGGCTTTGGGTTAAAGCTCGCCCAATGCTTTCTTGTGCGCGTATTCGGCACGGAGTTTGTCCGTTGAAAGATCGTCTTCCACATCGAAACGCTTTTCCCATTGCTCAGCGATGTACGCTTGCTCTTCCGGCGTCGGCGGAACGAAACCTGTGAGCTTGTTGATGCGTTTGATTACCTCAGGATCGGTGATGAAGCGGCCTTGGCCGGCCATGAATGTGAACTTGTCCAGCCTGTCGGGAGCGATCGGCATGTCACACCATCCTTAGATAGACCAGCGTCGATCCGTCCGGGAGTCTGCCGAAACCGTCGACCATGAACATCTGATTACGGGACAGCAGAACCTCGTGTTCCTCCGGGATGCTTTGTGAATGTTTCCAAGTATACGCCGTGGCTGCCCGGTGCGACGAGAACCCGGGTTCTAAATAGAAGCGCAACACCTGTCTAAGGTTGGAAGTGTTCAAGTCCACAACCGAAGAGAAAGTGCTGCGCCCATGACGAAAGTGTATTCCCACCTGTCGGCCGAGGAACGAGTCCGGATCGACGAACTGAGGAACCGAGAGGGGCTCGGCGTGCGCCAGATCGCCCTGAGGATCGGCCGGGACAAGTCCACGGTCAGCCGCGAGCTGAGGCGCGGCCTGTGGTTCGCGTCCAACGAGAACGACTCCTACCGTCCGTACAGGCCGAAACGCCTGAAGACGGGCGCAGGGACCGCGCGCCCGTTCTACTCGGCCCTGACCGCGCAGCGCAAGGCCGAGACCCGCGCCCGCAGGTCGCGCAAGCCCCT
>NZ_NMWU01000036.1 GCF_002860355.1 Bifidobacterium margollesii | reverse complement strand
TCACCGTCAAAACCACGATGCACCTGACGGGCGGGAAGAGCAAGGCGAAGACCCTCGACTACGCGTCCTACCACTCCGTTGNGGGCGGCAACGACAGCGGCACCGAGACGTTCAGCTGGACGCCCGCGGACTTCGGGCTGAAGGCCTGGCCGGCCGGCGACGCCTGGTTCACCAGCCAGGTCACCGGCGTGACCGGCGCGGACAATGGGATGAACGTGGCCTGCCCGGCCGGACAGACCCTCGTCGGCAGCAAGCCCAATGAGTACCGGCTGTGCCTGACGGACTACGCGAAGGAGACGTCGGAGCTCAACGGGGCGGAGAACATCCACTTCACACCCCGGTTCAAGCCCAGCGTCACCTCGAAGGTCACGGCCTCCACCATGAGCGACGGCAACCCGCCCAGGGACGAGATCACCGTCAACCTCAACACCAAGACCGTGTCGGGCCTGAAGGTCACGGCGAGGGCCGACGTGTACTGGACGCCCGACAAGGGCACGGACGGCACGGCCCTGCCCGCGAACCGCAAGCACGTCGCCGCGGTCACCCCGCTCGTGTTCGACGCCGCGTCCTTCAAGGACGGCGTCGCCACGAAGACCTACGACCCCGCCAAGGACCCCGCCATGAAGAACGTGCTGGGCAGGCTCGGCACCGGGTACGTGACCTACGTGTGGCGGATCGACAGAACCGACCTGACCGGCCAGAACATCACCTACGGGTGGGACTGGCACGCCAAGGGCTGGACCAAGACCCTCACGTTCGAGTCCGCCCGGCTGCTGGACATGGACGCGACCGTATCCGACGGGTGGCGGCCCGGCCGCGAACAGGCCGAACAGACCACCGGCTGGTGGCTCAAGGTCACCAAGATCGGCTACCTCGGCCACAATGCGAACGGCTCGTTCCAGCCCGACCGTCCCGCCAAGGGGGCCGTCCTCAACATGCAGGAGACCGTCGACCAGACCGGCAGGACCCCGGTCGCCGGCGCCACGACGAACACCATCACCCTGAACAGCAAGGGCGAGGGCACGTTCCCCTACCATCGCATCAGGGAATCGTCAATCAATCGTTCGACGGTCGTGTCCAGAAACCTCGATGCGTTGACGATGTCCAATGTCCACGATCAACCAGCCGGTTCGTCCGGTCATTTTCTGAGGCATCGACGATCTCTTGATGCCCAAGGCCTCCGCGAGAACGGTCTGGGAACACCCGCGCGCCGTCATCATGCCTATGTCGGCTGTTCTGACCGACACAGGCTATTCGGCCGTGGACCGCGATTCCGAATGATTCGCGACGATCCGGTCGATGACGTCTCTGCCACGTATCATCCGAACCCAGTCATCCGGAATGCCCGTCGCACCACCGAATCCGTAGACGATACCGGCAAGCGCGCCGGCGACCGCAGCCGTGGTATCGGTGTCATCGCCGAGATTCACCGCCGTCCGCACACAGTCAGCGTACGAAGTTGTGGTGGTCAGGCACCAGCATGCGGCCATCAGGGTGTGCCGGACGAACCCGGTGGATGCGATGCTTTCCCGCGGTTCCTCCCATATCCGGTCGAATCCGGCGTGGTCAGGGAATCGGACATGGATTCCTCCTTCAATCGTCCTGATTGATCTTTGCCACGCCGACGTGCCCCACGTCGGGGGTGGTGCTGTGTTGTTGACTGGACCCCAGTGGACGACGTACGCGTCCAGGCTGGTTTTGAGTTCCTCGTAGGAGTCAAAAAACTCCCGTCCGGAGTAGCATTCGTCCTTGAGCCGGACGCACCGTCATTCGCACCGATACCGTCATCCCACGTCCGAGTGCAGCATCAGATCCGTACCCTCGGGCAGTCGCGTCTCGAACATGGTGCGTAGCCGTCACTGCCAGGCGAGGTCGGGATGCTGGTTGACGTCCCAGACTGCCTTTCTGGAATCATCGTCATAATGACGACCGCGATCCTCGCCCGGCGATCCGGCCGATCAGACCGACGGCCGGGATTTGGGCGCAAGCTGCACGGCCGTGCCGGATGCGGTGACCATGAGCATGTCGCCCTGCCCCAGCACCTCGTAGTCGATGTCCACACCGATCACGGCATGGGCCTGCAGATCGGCGGCACGCCGCTCCAGTTCCGCCAGCGCCTGGTTACGGGCATTGATCAGCTCGTCCTCATAGCCTTGGCTGCGCCCGCCGAAGACATTGCGCAGTCCGGCGCCAAGATCCTTGAGAAGATTGACGCCCGAAATCACTTCGCCGAAGACGATACCGTAGTATCCGGTGATCTCGTATCCTTCAACGCTCGGGGTTGTGGTGATGATCATATTCTGTTCACTCCTTTTCCATTTCCGCTCTCATAGGGGGACGCATGCACGGCGTCCCCGGTCAGCAATGCGTTGGTCACCTCGCTGTACAGGTTCTGGAAGCCTGCCGGGGTGGATGCGGGCAGCACCACGGTCTTGGAATTATCGGATTCCGACAGCGAGCGCATCACGTCCAGATACTGGTTGAACATGACGATCTGGTTGACTTCGCCGATGTCCATGCCCACGGCGTGCAGGCTCTTGATCTGGTCGACGATGCCGTTGGCGATCTCCCTGCGGTAGTTGGCCTGGCCTTCACCTTGGAGCCTCACTTTCTCCGCGTCGGCCTGTGCCTGGGTTTCGATGGCGATGCGCTGCGCTTCGGCGCGCTGTCGGGTGGCTTCCTTCTCACGCTGGGCGGCGTTGATGGAGTCCATGGCCTGCTTGACCTGGTCGGAGGGGTCGAGCGCGGTGATCAGGGTTTTGACCACGGTGAAGCCGAATCGCTGCATTTCATTGCCTACGGTGCGCTGTACGTCGAGGGCCACGTCGTCCTTGCGTGCGAAGGCGTCGTCGAGGCTGAGCATGGGGATGGCGGATCTTAGGGCGTCCTCCATGTAGCTGCGTAGCTGTGCCGCGGGGTTCTGCAGTTCGTAGTAGGCGGTGGCCACGTTGCGCGGGTCGACGCGGAACTGTGTGGAGGCGACCACGGTCACGAACACGTTGTCGAGTGTTTTGGTTTCGAGTTTGACGTCCAGCTGGCTGACCCTGAGGTTCATTTTTTGTGCGATGTGATCGATCACCGGTATCTTCAGGTGCAGTCCGGCCGTGGTCACCGAGTGGAACTTGCCCAGTCGTTCGATCACGTAGGCGTTCTGCTGCGGGACGATGTACAGGCTGAGGAACAGTATGATCACGATCAGTGCCAATAACAACAGCACGAACATGGATCCGATGATAGATGCCACTCCTGCCATGGCTGTATTCCCTTCCTTCGCGCCGCACATCCGTGTGCGACGTCCACTTCGATTCAACCACGCCCCTGTAATAACGGGGAGATATCTCCCCTTTTGCCGCGTGTCGCCACGTACGCTGCGCGTCATACGCCACGTACACTGTGCTCCATGACCGAAGACCACGATCGCAAACAGCCGCATGGGCGGCATCCGCATACCGTTCCGGGCAGCATACGTACCGTATCGAGGCGGTCTCTTGCAAACGCTTCGGGAAACCGGAACGTCCGTGCCGCCGATGGTGCGGGTTCGGTTCGTCTGTGGCTGCCGAATCAGCATGGCGCGTGGGCGATGGTGCTGTTGCCGTCGATCGCCGCTCTGGTGGTCTCCGGCGCCGATTGGCGCGGCGTATGGCTTGCAGCGTGCTGGGCGCTGTGTTATTGCCTGCAATTCGTCTTGTCCCGTTGGATCAAGGTTTGGAGATCGTCGGGGACGGGAAACGATCGTCTGCATCACAATCGTCTGTATCGTTATGGCCGGCCGGTTATCGTCTATGCGGTGGTTCTGCTGATCTTCGGCGGGATTCCTCTTCTGCTGTCGGCTCCGGGACTGCTCAGGTGGGCTCCGATCTACGTCGTGCTGCTCGTCGTGTCGCTGTTGGCTGCGTATTGGAAGCGGGAACGATCCCTCTGGGCGAATGTCGCGGCCATCGTGGCCTCGTGTATCATGCCGGTGATCATCTGTTCGGTCGGATCCGCTTCGGTGAGAGGATCCTGCGCCTTCGAGACGTCCCACGGCACCGATGAGCAGTTCGCGGCTTGTGCCGCAGCCGTGGAACGGTATCGTCTGGTCATCGGACTGCCCGATAACCCGTGGCGTGTTGCGGATGCCGGTTTCTGGCGGTCATGGTGGCCGGCCGGATCGGTGCCGACCGACGGGCTTGTTATGTTCCTCGTATTCGCGCTCACCCAGTTCGGATCCGTATTGTTTGTCAAAACGATGATTCGCGAGCGCGGCAATCGTTGGTATGTCGCGTTTTCTCTGCTGTGGCATGCCAGTCTTACGGTGTTTGGATTCTCGTGCGCGTCCGTCACTCCGCTGGGTTGGGTGGCCATCGTTCTGCTGATTCGCGCCGCGGTGATGCCTGTCGTCGCGCGGTATCGGAAGGTCAAACCGCTGGCGGTGGGTATGGTCGAGATCGTTGCCAGTCTGCTGGTGTTCGTCGCCGCAGTTCTCACTGTTCCTCAGGTGGCGGGATCGCTCGGCCTGTAGCCTGCCGTGAGGGATTACGCTACCAGAGATTCCATTATTAGGTGCCACCTCATCAGTCGGCTCCGCCGACAGCTTCCCCTCTCAGGGGAAGCCCGGCTTATGGTCTCAGATACGAAAAAGCCCGGAATCTCTTCCGGGCTTTATGCGGGGTGGCTAACGTGGCTCGAACACGCGACCTTCTGAACCACAATCAGATGCTCTACCAACTGAGCTATAGCCACCATGTGCACGTTTTCAGCGAACTGATTTCGCGCAACAGATGAAAACTATACACGATTCCCCAAGGCACGCAACACCATCCGATATCGGCGTGTCGCACACCACGCGCCACACCAGCGTCTTCCCCAAAACGCGATGATGATGACACAATGGAGGATATGAGCAATTCTTCCCTCACCCCAGCCGAACAAACCGAAAATCCCGACCAGACCACCCCAGCCGTTCCCGATCAGCCCATCTCGGCCGTTCCGGCCCAGTCCGCCACCGATTCCGACCAGTCCACCACCACTTCCGATCACCCCATCACCGTTCCCGATCGCCCGCTTGGATCCCCTTTGGGCCACACCCGCACCCGTGCCCTATTGCTGGGCTCCGGGGAGCTTGGCAAGGAGATCGCCATCGCACTGATGCGCGTGGGCGTGTGGGTATGCGCCGCCGACTCCTATGAGGGCGCTCCGGCCCAGCAGGTAGCCCACGAATCCCGCGTGCTGGACATGGCCGACGCCGGTCAGCTGCGGGCTTTGTTCGATGAGGTGAAGCCCGATATCATCATTCCCGAAATCGAAGCGATCGCCACCGAGGAACTGGCGAGAGCCGCGAAGGCCGGCATGCAGGTGGTACCCAGCTGTGAGGCCGCACAGATCTGCATGGATCGTGAGCGTCTGCGCCGTCTGGCGGCCGAGGACCTTGGACTGCCGACCACACCGTACCGGTTCGCCGGTTCCGAGGAGGAGCTGGCCGCCGGGGCCGAGGCCGTGGGCTTCCCCTGCGTGGTCAAGCCGGTGATGAGCTCGTCCGGTCACGGCCAGTCGGTACTGCACTCCGCCGATGACGTGTCCCACGCGTGGCAGGTGGCGCAGACCGAAGGCCGCGTGGCCAAGGAGCATCAGGTCAGCCGAGTGGTGGTGGAGGCGTTCGTACCGTTGGATTACGAGCTGACCGTACTCACCGTGAGCTCCAGTTCCGGCATCGTCACCTGCGAGCCGATCGGCCAGCGCCAGCGGAACGGCGACTATCGCGAATCATGGCAGCGGGCTGCGATCACCGATCAGACGCGAACCACCGCACGAACCTACGCCGAGCGGATCGTACGCGGCCTGACCGATCTTGCCCATCGCAACGGCGAGACCGGCTGGGGCGTGTACGGCGTGGAACTGTTCGTCCTACGCAACGGAGATGTGCTGTTCAACGAGGTCTCGCCCAGACCTCACGACACCGGCATGGTGACGATGATCTCCCAGTTCCTCAACGAGTTCACGCTGCACGCCTACGCGATTCTCGGCGTCGGCGTAAGCGAGCACGCCGTGGAACTGCGCGACCCGAAGTTCTCCTATGCCAGCCATGCGATCGTCGTCAAGGGCAAGGGCGAGGTGACGTTCACCAATCTCGCCCAGGCGCTGGAGCATCCGTTCACCGATCTACGCATCTTCGGCAAGCCCGGCGTGGACGGTGAGCGCCGCATGGCCGTGGCGTTGGCGTCGGGGCGTACCGAGTGCGAGGCCCGCGGCCGCGCGAGGGATGTGGCGCTGCTGCTCAAGAGCAATGTGGAGAACGTCGAGGACGGCGGGGAGACGGCACGGTTGTAGCCGCCGCTTGGTATCGTAATTGACGATTATTCACCCCTGATTTTCACTCCGGTAACGCTGTGAGAAAGGTCATGATGGAGAAGCTGGAAAAGCTCTACGAGGGCAAAGCCAAGAAAATGTACGCTACCGACGACCCCGAGGTGCTGTGGGTCGAATACTCCAACCAAGCCACCGCCTTCAACGGCGAGAAGAAGGAGCAGATCGCCGGCAAGGGGCAGCTCAACAACCGCATCACCACGGTGCTGTTCGACCTTCTCAAGGCCCGCGGCGTGGAAAGCCATTTCATCAAGCAGATCAACGAGACCGATCAGCTCGTGCGCAGGATGACGATGTTCCCGCTGGAGATCATCATGCGCAACGTCGCCGCCGGCTCCTTCGCCAAGCGTTACGGCGTGGAAGAGGGCACGGAGCTGAAGAAGCCGATCCTCGAATTCTGCCTGAAGTCCGATGAGCTGGGCGACCCGTTCATCAACGATGACGGCATCGTCGCGCTGGGCATCGCCACCGAGGAGGAGCTCGCCGAGATCTCCCGTCAGGCGCGCGAGGTCAACAAGCAGCTTTCCGACATCTTCAACAAGATCGACGTGAAGCTCGTGGACTTCAAGATCGAGGAGGGCAAGACCTCCGACGGCACGATTCTGCTCGCCGACGAGATCACCCCCGACACCTGCCGTCTGTGGGATCAGAAGGATCATTCCGGCAAGGTGGAGCATCTCGACAAGGATCTGTTCCGCCGCGGCTTGGGTTCGATCATCCCGGCCTACGAGGAGATCGACAGCCGTCTTGAGGCTCTGGCCAAGGCCGAGGGCGTCGAGATCAAGTAAGACGATCACCGGCCCGTATCCGTTACGATGCGGGCCTTTTCTATCTTTTTCATCCCTGTTCTATCGTTTCGGAAGGATGATAGCGTGGTCTATCGCGTATATGTAGAGAAGAAGCCCGGCTTTGACGTTGAAGCCCAGCAGTTGAAGGGCGAGCTCAACACCATCGTAGGCATCGAGGGACTGTCCGGTCTGCGGGTGGTCAACCGCTATGACGTCGAGGGCATCAGCGAGGAACTGTTCACCCGTACCGTGCCCACCGTGTTCAGCGAGCCTCAGGTGGACGACGTGGCGTTTGATCTGCCTGATTTCGGCGACGCGCACGTGTTCGCCATCGAATACCTGCCCGGCCAGTTCGATCAGCGGGCCGATTCCGCCAGCGAGTGCATCCAGCTGATCAGTCAGGGCGAACGGCCGACCGTGCGTTCCGCCAAGCTGTACGTGCTCGAAGGCGATCTCGCCGACGATGACGTCGAGGCGATCAAGTATTACGTGATCAACCCGGTCGAGGCTCGAGAAGCCTCCTTGGCCGTCCGTGAAACGTTGAAGACCAAGGTACCGGTGCCTGGCAAGGTGGAGATCGTCGACGGATTCCGCACGCTGGACGCCGAGGCCGGCCAGCGGTTCATCGACGAGCGGGGTCTGGCGATGGATCTCGCCGACCTGGAGTTCTGCCAGCGTTATTTCACCGAGGAGGGGCGCGACCCCACGATCACCGAGATCAAGGTGATCGACACGTACTGGTCCGATCATTGCCGTCACACTACGTTCGGCACCCGTCTGGAGAACGTGACGATCGACGACGCGGTGGTGCAGGCCGCGTTCGACAGGTATCTGGCCATCCGCCACGAGCTGGGCCGCGACGCCAAGCCGGTGTGCCTGATGGATATGGGCACGATCGGCGCCAAGTGGCTCAAGGCCAACGGCGTGCTGAGGAACCTCGACGAGTCGGAGGAGATCAACGCCTGCACGGTGAAGGTGAAGGTGGACGTGAATGGCCACGACGAGGACTGGCTGTTCCTGTTCAAGAACGAGACCCACAATCATCCCACCGAGATCGAACCGTTCGGCGGTGCGGCCACCTGCATCGGCGGATGCATCCGCGATCCGCTTTCGGGCCGTTCCTACGTGTATCAGGCCATGCGCGTCACCGGCGCCGGGGATCCGACCGTGCCGGTGAGCGAGACGCTGCAGGGCAAGCTTCCGCAGCGCAAGCTCGTGACCACCGCGGCTGCCGGCTATTCCTCCTATGGCAACCAGATCGGCTTGGCCACCGGTCAGGTCGATGAGATCTACCATCCCGGGTACGTGGCCAAGCGTATGGAGGTGGGTGCCGTCGTGGCCGCCACTCCGGCCGATCATGTGCGCCGCGAAACCCCGGCCCCCGGCGACAGGATCATCCTGCTGGGCGGTCGTACCGGCCGTGACGGCATCGGCGGTGCCACCGGCTCCTCCAAGGCGCATAACGTGGAGTCGCTGGAGCTTGACGGCGCCGAGGTTCAGAAGGGCAACGCGCCAGTGGAGCGTAAGCTGCAGCGCCTGTTCCGCCGCGGTGACGCCTGCCGTCTGATCAAGCGTTGCAACGATTTCGGTGCGGGCGGTGTTTCCGTGGCCGTAGGCGAGCTGGCCGACGGTCTGTATGTGGATCTCAACGCCGTGCCGAAGAAGTATGAAGGTCTGGACGGCACCGAACTGGCCATTTCCGAATCTCAGGAGCGTATGGCCGTGGACGTGGCCGCCGAGGATATGGACGAGTTCCTCGGATACGCGCGTGAGGAGAATCTCGAAGCCACGGTGATCGCCACCGTGACCGAGGAGCCTCGCATGACGATGGTGTGGAACGGTGACGCGATCGTGGATCTCAGCCGCGAGTTCCTCGCCTCCAACGGCGCTCCGAAGCATCAGGACGCCCATGTGGAAGCTCCCGAATCGTATGAGACCCCGTGGATGAGCGGCTCGCTCGCCGATCGTATGACCCGTCTGGTCACCGATCTCAACGTGGCGTCCAACAAGGGTCTTTCGGAACGTTTCGATTCCACGATTGGCGCCGGCACCGTGCTCATGCCGTTCGGCGGTCGGCGTCAGCTCACCCCGAGCCAGGCCATGGTCGCCAAGTTCCCGGTGTTCGGGCAGACCACCACCGCTTCGGCGATGGCATGGGGCTTCAACCCGTACATCATGGAGAAGAACCAGTTCACCGGCGCGTATCTTTCCGTGGTCGAATCCATCGCCAAGCTGGTGGCCACCGGTTTCAAGCGCGAGAACGCCTATCTGAGCTTCCAGGAGTATTTCGAGAAGCTGCGCGACGAGCCGGAACGCTGGGGCAAGCCGCTGGCCGCGGTGCTCGGCGCGCTCATGGCGCAGATCGATCTCGGTGTCGGCGCGATCGGCGGCAAGGATTCCATGTCCGGCTCCTTCGAACAGTTGGACGTTCCGCCCACGCTGATCAGCTTCGCCGTGGCATGCGGGCCGATGGGCAACACCGTCTCCCCCGAGTTCAAGAAGGCCGGTCACACGCTGGTCCGTATTGCGCCGCGCTACCAGTCCGACGGGCTTACCCCCGATCCGGAAAGCCTGATCGAAACGCTTGCCGTGGTGGAGGAGATGATCGAAGACGGTATGGTGGCCGCGGCCGCCACGCCCGGCTACGGCTGCACCGCCGAAACGCTGTTCAAGATGACCGTGGGCAACCGTATCGGCGTGACGATCGACCCGTCGATCGCCGTGGACGATCTGTTCACGCCCGCGTACGGCAGTTTCATCGTGGAGCTTGCCGACAACGCCAAGCTGCCGCCGGTGAGCAACCTGGTGTGCATGGGACGCATCGGCGAAACCACCGAGGTCTACGAGTTCACTGCGGCCGAGGAGACGATTGATCTCGCCACGCTGCAGGAGGCGTGGGAGCATGGCATCGAGGAGGTATTCCCTTACCGAGGCAAGGGTGACGCCGTGGAGACGGTGAGCTACACCGCCGGTCGCAAGGTGAGTCATGCGTCCTCTTCCATCGCCCGTCCGCGTGTGATCATCCCGGTGTTCCCTGGCAACAACTGCGAGTACGATACGGCGGCGGCCTTCGAACGCGCTGGTGCTGAGGTCTCCACGCTGGTGATCAACAATCTCACCCCCGAGGCCGTGGCCGAAAGCACGCAGGCGCTGGTCGACGAGATCCGCCGCAGTCAGATCGTGATGATCCCCGGCGGATTCTCCGGCGGCGACGAGCCGGACGGTTCCGCCAAGTTCATCACCGCGTTCTTCCGTGCTCCCGCCGTCACCGAGGCGGTACGCGATCTGCTGAAGAACCGTGACGGCTTGATGCTGGGCATCTGCAATGGTTTCCAGGCGCTGATCAAGCTGGGATTGGTGCCGTACGGCGATATCGTGCCGATGACGGCCGAATGCCCGACGTTGACGTTCAACACCATCGGTCGTCATCAGAGCCGTCTGGTGCGCACCCGCGTGGCGTCGAACCTCTCCCCTTGGCTGGCGAAGACCACGGTGGGTGACGTGCATACCGTGGCCATTTCGCATGGCGAGGGCCGTTTCGTCGCCTCCGACGAGGTGCTGGGCGAGCTCAAGGCCAACGGTCAGATCGCCACGCAGTATGTGGGCGAGGAGGGTGTGCCGAGCATGGATCTGGATGTGAATCCGAACGGGTCGCTGCTCGCCATCGAGGGCATCACCAGCCCCGACGGCCGCGTGTTCGGCAAGATGGGCCATTCGGAGCGTTCCGGCAACGGACTGTATCTCAACGTGCCGGGCAATAAGTACCAGCCGATCTTCGAAGCCGGCGTGGAATACTTCGCCGCCTGATCGCTATAGCGGACATGCTGGTTGCAGGGCTGTCCGACGGAGACATCACACTCCGGCGGGCAGCCCTTTTTCATAGCCGCAATATCTTCACACACCAAACTCCGTGACACGGGCCGTCTCGCGTCACGTGGGCCGTCTCGCGTCACACGGGCCGGGCGGCCCACGTGATACACCCGTCAAAACGTTGGAATATCAAGGGTTTGATCACTGCGTCACACGGGCCGCCCGGCCCACGTGACGGTACCCGGCCCACGTGACGACGCATACGGGCCACGATCCCGCGACCCGCGCTGAATGAATCAGCCAAACAGCCTGTGGCAGCACACGGTACGCGCCAAAACACACCGTATGCGCACCCAAACCAGAAAAGTCTGATTGGCTCAGTCGATTTTCTTGAGGATGAACGCGTCGTAGGCACGATCAGCGATCGTCTTCGTACCGGCGAAATCCATACCGGCACCGACCAGAGCCCCGGCGACCGGCACGACCTTCACCAGATTGATCGTTCCCTTGGTGCCGAATCTGGTCAGCAACCTGAATCCCACTTTCTGATTAATGGAGGTCAGCACCGAGCCAGGCAGCTTCTTCAGCATGTTCATCGTGACCTTGTTCGCCACATCGATGCCGGTTTTCTTCACCAGATCCGTGATGGAAGTGCCCACAAGACACAGATAGACCAGCGTTTGAACGTCGTCCTCATGCGTGTCGTAGCCACCCATGTAGGCGAGCACGGCGATCATGCGCATCTGCACGTAGATCACGCTGCTGATGTTGGCGGAGATGGATACCGGCAGGGTCAGTACTCCTCCGAAACCCGTGACGAATCCCGACGTAGTGCATTTGGCGATCTGATTGGCGATGAATCGTTTGGCCGCCTTTTCCTTCGAGCCATAGCGGTCCAGATACTCCTGCGCTAGATCATCGCTGCTTTTACTCACTTTGGGAATGCCATTCAACGCCGCGTCATAGCACTTGTCGAGTAGTTCGGACATCTGTTCCTGCGTAAGTACGACATCGCCGAAATTCTGCACGGTCTCCTTAACCGTGTTTGCCGCGGCGGCGGCATTATTCGCGGCGTCGGCCGCGGTCTTGCCTACACCGTCCGCCACGGTTTTCGCCGCATTGCCTACATTGTTGATTACACTCATGACCGTCTCCTTAGTCTCCTGATTCTGTCTTGTGAATCACGATTCCCCGACACACGATGCTCTCACCACATGGTAATGGGGGGGGGTGGGCAATCTTTCCCACCGTTATCAGCCATGTTTTCGTCGCGAGTCATCATGCCATGAACCTGCATTGAGAACCTGCATTGATATATTCCGCGTCGTCTCTCCGCACCGGAAATCATGGCTCAAACTCCAAGAAGCATCGGTATTCGCACAATTCACCGACGTCGTGCGATCACTCGCCGCGCTCCCGGACCTCCTTGGCGGTCTGAGCGATGAGATCCTCGTAGCCGGCGAGTGCGGCGAAGGGCATGAATTGGGCGGCACGATTGCGCATCGGCATATGCGGGTGTCTGGTCGACCGGTGGTGGGGCAGGTCGATGATGTCGTCGTATCGTCGTGTGGATTCGAATTTCATGCGGCGTGTCCTCCGATCTGCGTGTGTCGCTGTACTCCGGTGGCGCCTTGTTCCAGGTTCATGCCCTTGATCACGGCGTTTCTGCCGAATCGGCGTTTCACATTCACGAGCGTTTCCTGCACTCGCCGTTCCTTCGCACTGTCCTTTGCGCCATCCGCGTGTGTTGAGTCATGGTTCGTATCGGCGGTTATGCCCGTCTTTCCCGTATCCGAGTCTTCCGTTTCGGTGGCCTTCTCCTGTGAGATCGTGAACAGGTCCGGCTGTTCGTATCGTCGTTCGGCGTCGATCTCCCGTTGCGTATGCAGGTTTCCCGCCACTACGGTGAGGCGTCGTACCTGCAGCAGCGGGTTCACGATACGGTCGTACAGGTTCGTCATGGCGTTGCGGATCCGGGTGGATGACATCGTGAAGCCGTTGATTTCCACCGATCCCGAGGCGGGTTTCGGTACGCGTCGACCGTATCGGTCCACCGTCACTTCGCCCGAATACTCCCGTGCGGCGGCCTTCGCGGCCTCCCGCTCAGCGTCCGTGGCGCAGGAGTCCAGTCTGGCTGGGTCCAGACTGCCGGCGTCATAGCCGACCGTCAGGATCAATCGATCCGTCAGCATGCTCTTTTCGACCAGTTCGAGGGCGAGATCGTCGGCCATCTCCCGGACGATCAGTCTGCCCGTCCGGGAATCGGCCGGCCCGGTGAGCACTTGACCGGAGCTGATGCTGCGTTCGGCGGGCCGGTATCGTTTGATGTCGGCGATGGTGCATGGCTCCCACCCCCATGCGTGATCGATGAGCAGTTCCGCGTTCACGCCGAACATGCGGTAGAGCAGGTCCTCGTTGTGGTAATCCGAGGCCCTGCCGAGCGAGCATCGTGCGATATCGCCCATCGTCATCAGCCCCTGCCGTTCCAGTTTTCGCGCGTAGCCGCGTCCCACACGCCAGAAGTCGGTGAGTGGGCGGTGCGACCACAGCAGTCGACGGTAGGATCGCTCGTCGAGTTCGGCCACGCGCACCCCGTCGGCGTCGGCGGGTATGTGCTTGGCGACGACGTCCATCGCGACCTTGGCCAGATACAGGTTCGTGCCGACCCCGGCGGTGGCGGTGATGCCGGTGGTGCGGTAGATGTCTCGCACGATGGTTCGGGCCATGTCGTGCCCGTTCATGCCTAGGGCGCGCAGGTATCCGGTGGCGTCGATGAACACCTCGTCGATGGAATAGACGTGGATGTCTTCGTCACTGGCGTATTTGAGGTAGATCTCGTAGATTTTCGCGCTGCAGTGCAGATAATGGGACATGCGCGGTTTCGCCGCGATGAACGCCGCACCCAGCGACGGGTTGGCGGCCAGTTCGTCCGCGTCGAACGATTCGCCGGAGAATCGTCGACCCGGCGCGCGTAGACGCCGTTCCGCGTTCACCAGCGACATCGTGTGCTCTACTTCGAACAGACGGGCTCGACCGGGCAGGCCGTAGGCCTTCAGCGAGGGCGAGACCGCGAGGCAGATGGTTTTCGACGTGCGGGAGCGGTCGGCCACC
Organism: Bifidobacterium margollesii; assembly: GCF_002860355.1. GTDB lineage: Bacteria > Actinomycetota > Actinomycetes > Actinomycetales > Bifidobacteriaceae > Galliscardovia > Galliscardovia margollesii. The sequence goes on along the minus strand of NZ_NMWU01000036.1, from coordinate 16,740 downwards.
ACCAGATTCGTGCGCAGCGGGTCGAGCCCGCGTTCCACGCACTCCACCGAGGCATAGAACGACTTGAGATCGATGGCGATGTAGGTACGATGTCGTTCCCCGTTTTCGGTTCGGCCTGTGGTTTGGTCTGTGATTCGGCCCGTTGGTCGATCCGTAGCCCGATCCGTAGCCCGATCTTCGGTTTGCGACCGACCTCCGCCTTCATCCCGTTGCATCACAGCCTTCGTCCATTCGTTCGTTCGCTCATTCGTTCGATAACATTCCGGTTTTGCTTCCGATACTAGCAAAGATCGAACAAATGTACTAATTTTGTGGTATCGGAGACTCAAATAGTCATGGAATCCACCGGGGCACTTGCGACAAAACTGACGAGAATCACAGCGTTTGTGAATCACAAAGCAACAGTGCCATGCAATCAAGACGCAGCATCTGAGTTTTAGTGCAGCTCCGAAAGCCCCGCCCACCGCATAAAACGCAATTTCGATCTCGGACAACCCCACGCTAACGCCAATGTAGAAAAGGCGCCTCTCTCCATCAACACGGAAACGGCGACTCCATCATTCACGCTCTTCGACGGCGGGGCGCTCTTCGCGCTCTCGTTCGCGGCATTCGGCGCAGGTGCCGAAGATCTCAAGGATGTGGCTGGTGACGGTGAAACCGTTCTCTCGGGCGATGCGGCGGAACCAGGTCTCGCTTGGAGGCTCGATGTCCACGGTTCTGCCGCACCGCTCGCACACCAGATGATGATGATGGCGGGATGCGTCCTCGCCACAGTCGCGGAACAGCTGTTCGCCGCCCATGCGAATCGTATCGGCCTGACCTTCGGCTGCGAGGTTGTTCAGCTGCCGATACACGGTGGCCAGGCCGATCCGCGACCCGGCGTCTATCAGCCGACGATGCAGATCCTGCGCTGAAACGAACTCCTTCGTCTCCTTCAGCGCCTCACGCACGGCCTCCTTCTGTACGGTGCGTCTCTTCATATGTTCAACCATAAATCCACTCCCCTGCCGACATTGCCGCCGGCACCGTCATCGCCCAATACTATCAGCCCCGGCTTCCGCCGTGTCCGAAGCGGGATTCAACTCACCGCCGCTCCGGCAACCAGACCGTACGCCACCAACCACCCACCGATCAACGACAAGCGCAACCGCACATTTTCCATGTGCATTACACAGAAAAGAAAGATAACCAAATCATAACAATCGTCAATCAGGAGAGCATATCACCCACATGCGACACGCCGACCGATCGGTATAAAACCTACCGATCGGTCGGCTTTTTGCGGCAGCGCTTGCACAACAATGACAAGACGACTATCCTCATACATGGCAGCCGAACAAAGGCTGACAAAACAAAACAATACGAAAATCGAACAAGGAGATCACCATGGACTTCAAGAAGAGCCTCATCCACGGACTTGCTATGTACGGCGCCTCCACCATGACCGGCGTCGCCTCCAACAAGCAGGTTGCCGAGACCATCCTCGACATCGCCAACGAACGCTGAATCGTTCAGGATTCACCCATTCGCTAACCGATAACAGCCAAGCATACAAAACCATACGAAAGGTAAGGTAAGGATCATGGCCAACAAGAACATCTTCGGTAGCTTCATCGATTACTGCGCAGACAACCTGATGCCGGCCGCCATCGCTCAGGAGAAGATGGCCGAAGCCCAGCGTCGCAACACCGCCCGCTGAGCGACATCACCAGTAGTCAATCGCAGCAGAACACAGAAATGACACAAAAATAAGGCATACGGCCAACGGCGTCCGCATACCGGATTCTTTTTTATCTTCGATCTTTATTACTGATCAATTACTGATCAACAGTGTCGGTCAATATTGCTGATCAATCTAGCGTCGCAACACAAAACCCAACGCATTCTGCGCACCGAAAACTGCGTATGTTGAAAACCTTGCGCCGAGAATCTTGCACGCCGAAACGAGAAGAGTCACCATATCGCAGTTCCGTCCATACAGAGCCACGGACCGGATACTGACACGCAAATCGAATGCCGAATATCGTCACGCGGATTACCTTGACGGCCGCGGTGACGCTTTCTCCACATCGTCTCCCGGACCGGGTATCGTCACGCGGACCGGGTATCGTCACGCGGACTACCTATACCATGTGACGCAATGACTAAACCCTTGAGATTTCAACGTTTTGATGGGTGCGTCACACGGATAACCCATACCGTGTGACGCAAAACGTACCGCGTGACGCAAAACGGTCCATGTAATGCAATCCCGTATCGCACTGTGGACCGATCGAACCGTAGCTGAATTGAACTGGCGACTTCGCTGGCGGCACCTCATCAGTCGGCGGAGCCGACAGCTTCCCCTCAAGGGGAAGCCCACATAAGGAAAACCACGTAAAGGGAAACCTACAAGTGGAAGCCCAAGTGTACGGCACCTCATCAGTCGGCGGAGCCGACAGCTTCCCCTCGAAGGGAAGCCAGATAGGAAGGGTTACTTGAGATCGTCCCAGACGCCGGTGGCTTCCATTTCGGCCATCGTGCGCTCAGGATCGTCGGTAAGCACCGTCACATGGCCCATCTTGCGGTTGTGCTTGGCCACGGCCTTGCCGTAGTCGTGCACATTCCATTCGGGATGGGTGGGAATCTGCGCCCTGGCCGGTTCGAGATGCTGACCGAGCAGGTTGAACATCACCGCGGGGCTGAGCAGCTTCGGCTGCGGAATCGGCCAGCCGGCAATACCACGGATATGCGCGTCGAACTGATCGATCGAGCACGCCTCGATGGTGTAGTGCGCAGAGTTGTGCGGACGCGGCGCCAGCTCGTTCACCAGCACACGGCCGTCTTTGGTGACGAACAGTTCGATGCCGAGCGTGCCGGCCAGCTTGAAGCCGCCCGCCAGGATCTTCGCCAGCTCATGGGCACGCGCCTCCACTGCAGGAGCCACCGACGCGGGGGCCAGCGTCACATGCAGAATGTTGTTCCGGTGAATGTTGCGCACGATCGGGAACGTCACGTAATGCTCACCATCACCCGACACCATGATCGACGCCTCGAAATCGAAATCCACGAATCCTTCGAGAATCGCCGGCGGGAAATCGTCGTCCGGCCAAACCCGGCCCAGATCCTCCTCCCCGTGGAGCACGATCTGCCCATGCCCGTCGTAGCCACCCTCGCAGGTCTTGAGCACCGCGGGGTATCCAAGCTCCGCCAGCGCCGCATCCAGATCGGCCCGATTGTTCACAGCACGCCACGGCGCGGTTTCGATGCCATGCCGGTTGATGAAACTCTTCTCGGCGATGCGGTTCTGCGTCACGCGCAGCAGATCGGTGCCCTGCGGCACGGCCACCTGCCCGCGCACCTCGTCCAGCGCATCGGCGTCCACGTTCTCGAACTCGTAGGTGAGCACATCGCTTTTCTCGGCGAGCTCACGAATGGCCTGCTTGTCGTCGTAGTCGGCCACTACCTGAAAATCACCCACCTGAGCCACCGGGCAGTCCGGCGTCGGGTCGAGCACGCCGATGCGGAATCCCATGTATTTGGCGGAAAGCGCCATCATACGGCCCAGCTGGCCGCCTCCGACGATGCCGATCGTCACACCAGGCTCGAGCATGGTAACCTTGCCGTTCGTCTCCTCAGACAAGCTGGGCATTGGATTCCTCCACCTTCTTCTTCAAATCGTTACGGTACTCCTGCAGCGCCTCGGCGAGCCGTTCATCCGTGGTGGAAAGAATGCTCACGGCGAGCAAGCCGGCATTCGTGGCACCGGAATTGCCCACGGCGGTGGTGGCCACCGGAATGCCGCCAGGCATCTGCACGATCGACAGCAGCGAATCCCAGCCGCTCAACGCATGCGAGCGCACCGGCACGCCGATCACCGGCAGCGTGGTCTGCGCCGCGATCATACCGGGCAGATGAGCCGCCCCGCCTGCGCCTGCGATGATCACATGAATGCCTTTTTCGCGTGCGGAATGTGCGAAATCGGCCATCAGTTCGGGTGTGCGATGGGCGGACACCACCTGCTTGGAATACGGGACCCCGAATTTGTCGAGCATCTCGCAGGCATGCTTCATCGTCTCCCAATCACTGGCAGACCCCATTACGACAGCGACAAGCGGCGTGTTTTCGGCCATGACTCAACCTCCGTTCGTGGAATACGTTCCACTCTACGCACTCCTCGGCACAAATCCGGGCAATCCGCTCAATCCACGTACCCGAATCCGGCATCCGCACATCGCCACGCTGCCACGCCACGCTACCACGCCACGCAGCATCGCCACTCAGCCGTGCCGCCGAATCGGCGTTCAGTTTTCGGCGATGATCTCCACGCGCACCTTCTTGCCGCGCAGGAAGGTGATCGCATCGCGGATGTTGCGTTCCGGCCCTTCGAAAATGCCGACGATGCCGCCGATCGGATACTTGCCGACGATCTGGATGTCGGCGAGCATGATGTTCACGTCGATGCCGAACTTGCGGGTGACCAGCGACACCAGCGGTTCGGAGACGTCCTCGCTGACGTATCGCAGGGAGATGAGCTTCTGCCCGGGACGCAGATCCACCACCGGGTCGGACCCCGCCAGCAGATCGGACACCTTGCCGAGGCTGGATGCGGACTGCACGAACGCGCGGGTCCTGTCGGCCTGAGGGTCGGCGATGACCGCATGGGACGGCCCTTCCTCCACCACCAGACCCTTGTCGAGCACGATCACGTTGTCGCAGATCTCCTTGATCGCGGAGATCTCATGGGTGGCGAGCACGACGGTGATGTTCCGCTCCTTCACCAGCCGCCTGATCAGCCGCAGGATCTCACGGCTTTCGAGGTGGTCGAGCGCGCCCGTCACCTCGTCGAGCAGCAGAACACGCGGATCGGCGGCCAGAGCCTTGGCCACGGAAGCCCGCTGGAGTTCGCCGCCGGAAAGCTGTTCGGGATACAGGTTCTTCAGCGCGCGAAGGCCAAGCGCACGGAGCAGGTGCAACGCGATTTCGGAGGGTTCCAGACGGGGTTTGTCCTTCTCGTCCGGTTCGCCGCCGTCGGCGATACGGTGTTCCACCTGTTGGGCCGCTTCGGTCACGGATTCGATGATGGTCTGATTGGGGGTGAGATTGGGGAACACGCCCACCTTGGCCACTTTGGTAAGCAGATCGGCGCGTTCGGAATCCGAAACGTCACGTATGGATCTGCCGAACAGCTCCACGGTACCGGATGTGGGCCTGATTTCCCCGGCGATGAGTTTGAGCAGCGTGCTTTTGCCGGCCCCGCCGAGGCCGATCACCCCGTAGATGCGCCCCTGTTCCAAATGCAGGTTCACGCCCTTCAGCAGGGACTTCGGTCCGTCCGGGGTCAGCACCGTCTTCGTCACGTCACGGATCACTATCGACTCAGGCAAGGCAGTCCCCCTCTCATCACGCGCACTTCCGCTCATGCCAGTACTGGTTGCGATGGTATTGCAGTTTGTCATTGGTTTCCAGCCACACGATCAGGGAGTGTTGCCGGCAAACCGCCGAAAACACCGCCTCCGACCGTGGCGGACCACTGGAATCCCGTGGATTTGCGCGATGGCGAGCCCACGGGATATAAGCGTCGTCTGTACGGCGATATCAAATAATCGTCATACCCTCCGCCTAATCGTCATACCCGCCGCCGCTCGGTCACAGCGTGATGACGACCTTGCCGAACACGTCTCCGGACAGCACCTTGCCAAACGCCTCGGGAGCCCGATCGACGTCGTACACGGAATCGACCACGGGATGCAGATCGGCGTGCTCCACGAAGCGCAGCAGACGGCCGAAATCATCACGGGAACCCATGGTGACGCCCTGCACGCGGATGTCCTGGAAGAACACGCGCGTGAGCTCGGCGCCCGGCTGGTCTCCGGTGGTGGCGCCGCAGACGGCGATGACCCCGCCCGGTCTCGCCGATTTCACCGAGTGGCTCCACGTAGCTGCACCCACCGATTCGATGACGGCGTCCACCTTGCGGGGAAGTCTCGCACCGGGTTCGAACGCCGCGTCGGCGCCCAGCGCCACGGCCTTGTTGCGCTTGTCTTCGCTTCGCGAGGTGACGAACACCTCAAGGCCGGCGGCATGGGCCAGCTGGATCGCCGCCGTGGACACTCCGCCGCCCGCACCCTGAACCAGGATCGAATCGCCGGGCCTCACCTCGGCGGCGCGGAACACCAGCGAATAGGCGGTCAGCCAGCTGGTGCCCAAGGCCGCGGCCTCGCCGAAATCCAGATTCCGCGGCTTGGCGAATATGTTGGCGCTAGGCACCGAGGTCTTCTCGGCCAGCGTACCGGGGTACCGCTCGGAGAGGATGCTGCGCCGCTCCCCCGGTGCCACGCCGTTGCCGTCGGTGCCGACGAAGGTGTACAGCACCACTTCGCTGCCGGCCTTCAGCCCCTTGCGCACGGGAATGTCCTCGTCGAGCACGCCGGCCGCATCGGTGCCGAGAATCATCGGCGTCTGCTCCGATGAAAGTCCCACGCCCTGCAGGCTCCACAGATCGTGATGGTTCACGGTCGCGGCCTTCACCGTCACCGTGGACCAGTATTCGCGCGGCTCCGGTTCCGGCCGGCTCCCCACCTCCAGCACGGACAGCGGATCATCATGATTCACATCGGCGGCGTATACGGCTTTCATCGGCGTTCCTTTCCTAACGGCCCTGCTGCGCTCCTAACCCTGTTGCGCTCCCTCCATTATCGTCGCAAAGCTTCCCGCAAAATCGGTAGATGCTGAGAATGTTCCGGCAACAGGGGGCATATGGCGGATCGCATCGCTACAATCGGTTGCCGGGAAAGGCGGGGTACGGCGACCGTCAGAGGCATGGACCGCTCGACCGACGGCATATCCATATGGTCAATCCGTGCGATCCGATCCGTACAGTCAACGATCCGCACAGTCAAGGAGAGTATTGGATGAGCGATTATCTGGCACACATCGACGGCACCGAGGATCTCAAGCGTCTTGCTATCGATCAGCTGCCCGATCTCGCCGACGAGGTTCGCCGCGCCCTGCTCGAATACTGCGAAGTCCACGGAGGACATGTGGGATCGAACCTCGGCATCGTGGAGGCCACCATCGCCCTGCACTACGTGTTCGATTCACCCCGCGACCACATCGTCTTCGATGTGTCGCACCAAAGCTACACGCACAAGATGCTCACCGGCCGCCGCCGCGCGTTCACCGATCCGCGGCTGTACGGCACGGTCACCGGATTCACGAATCCGCTGGAAAGCGAGGACGATCCGTTCGTGCTCGGCCACACCGGCACGTCGATCTCCCTGGCCTGCGGCATGGCACGGGCCCGCGATCTGACCGGAGGAACCAATCGTGTGGTGGCGGTGATCGGCGACGGCTCGCTGTCCAGCGCCGTCGCGTTCGAGGGTCTGAACGAGGCCGGGGAGCTGCACGGTAATCTGCTCATCGTGGTCAACGACAACGAGATGTCGATCGCCGAGAACCACGGGGGCATGTATGCGAATCTCGCGCGGCTGCGCGCCACCGGCGGGCTGTGCGAGCATAATCTGTTCCGCGATTTCGGTCTGGACTATCGCTACGTGGAACATGGCAACGACGTGACGGAGCTGGTGAAGGCCTTCCGGGAGGTTCGCGACTTCGATCATCCGGTGGTCGTGCACATCCATACGGTCAAAGGGCTTGGCCTGGGGCCGGACGACGAAGGCCGGGTGGAAAGCAATCATTGGCATAACGCGGCGAGTGCCGCCGGGAGGCCGCTCGGCGCGCGAAAGACCTACGGCATGATGGCGATGGACATGCTCGCCAAGCGTTTCGACACGGAACCGGGGCTGATCGTGATCTCCCCCGCCACGCCTGGGTCCAACGGCATCACGCGCGAGTTTCGCGCCGAGGCCGGTTCGCATTACCTTGACACCGGGATCACCGAAGAGCATGCGGTTGCGCTGGCCGCCGGCATCGGACGTGCGGAGGGCACGCCCGTGCTGGCGACGTCGGCCACGTTCTTCCAGCGCGCTTTCGATCAGATTCATCAGGAGTTCGCCCTCAACCGGGTGCCCGGTACGTTGCTGATCTTCGGCGGCGGCATTTCGGGAACCGACAACACGCATTCCGGGGCCGGTGATGTGGTGATGTTCGGCAACATCCCGGGACTGACCTGCCTGGCACCAACGTCGGGAGCCGAATTCCTCAGCATGCTCGCATGGTCCACCGGCCCGGCCCGGCGACCGGTGGCGATCCGGGTGCCCGGAGAAGCCGTATTGTCTGCGGAACGGGCCGGCGGATATCCAAGGTATGCGCGTGCCGGTGTTTCCGGGATCAATGCCGATGATCGCGACGACGATAACGCCGACGCCGCTTCGTCTGCCGCCACCGATACCGCCGCCACCGCTACCGATACCGTTACCGACGCCGTGGCAGGTGATCCCCTGCGATACCGCATCACCCATCGCGGCCGCGAGGTGGCTCTGATCGGTCTGGGCAACGCCTATCCGCTGGCGGAGTCCGCGGCGGGTCTGCTTGCCGAGCACGACATCGACGCCACGGTGATCAACCCCCGTCAATACTCGTCGCTGGACGAGGAGACGCTGATCGGTCTGGAAGGCGATCATCGGATCGTCGTCACCGTCGAGGATGGTCAGCTTGAAGGTGGGTGGGGAGAGAAGATCACCGCGTTCTACGCGAACCGCCCCGCGAACGAACAGGTCACCATGCAGGTACTGAACGTCGGAGCAAGCAAGGAGGTCACCGATCGGGTGCCCATGACCACGCTGCGCGAGCGTTACGGGTTGACCGCCGAACGGATCGCCGGCCGCGTACTGGGCCGGATCCGCTAGGCCGATAGGCTCCGCCGAGCCGCCCGGCTTCGACGGAGCCTCACACCGTCAACGGAATTTGCCCGTCAGTAGAATTCGACGGTGTTCACCACGGCCCGCATCGGCTTGCCGTCTAGGAACGCCGTGGCATCCTGCGCGAATCGCCGTGCGATGCGCTCCTCCTCCTTGCTGCTCAGCGCTGCGGTATGGGGACTGACCACCACCTGCGGATGAGTCCAGAACGGCGAGTCGGCCGGCAGCGGCTCATGCTCGAACACGTCCATGGCCGCGAAGGACACACGGCCGTCATCCAGCGCCTTGAGCAGTTCGGCCTCGTCGATCACGGTGCCGCGGCCGACGCTGGAGATGATCGTGCCGGGCTTCATGTTGGCGAACACGTCCCGTCCGAGCATGTGATACGTCTGGTCGGTGCCGGGCAGGGTGTTGATGATGGCATCCACCTCGCCGACGACGTCCGGCAGCTGAGCGGCGGAAACCACTTTGTCGACGCCTTCGATCTTCGGATCGCCTTCGGCCACGCCGATCACGCGGGCGCCGAGCGCATTGAGGCGGCGCACGCATTCGGAGCCGATGCCGCCGAGACCCATCACCAGAACGGTCATCTCGTCCACCTGACGCATCTCCCATCGGTCGGGCCACGTTTTCGCGCCCTTGTCGGCGAGCAGACGCGGAAGGTTCTTGGCGCCGGCCAGCACACCGAAGACTGCGAATTCGGCCAGCGGCCCGCCGTGCACTCCGGCGCTGGTGGTGAAGACGATGCGTTCGAGGTCCTCTCGGCTCAGGTTCGCGTCCTTGATCTGGCTGCCGCCGCCGGCCGCAGTGGTCATCACCCACTTGAGATCGGGGTTGGCCTTGACCGTGCGGGCCAGCGCTTCGGGCTCGACGTCGGGGATGCCGAACAGCGCGTCGGCCGAGTCGACCAGATCGTCGAAGGCCCGCTGCTGTTCGGGAGTGCGGTGGAAACCGGGGTCGCCGGACCAGTCGGCGGGACCGCGCATCGGCTTGAGCAGCGTATGGTCGCGGATGAGATCGATGCGAGGTTCCAGGGTTTCGACCAGTCGGCAGAGTCGTTCGTTCAGCGGAACGGCCACCACCACTCGCAGTCGGCGGGCGGTTTCGGTGGAATCGTTGGGGTTTGAGATGGTCATGGGTGGGTTCCTTTCATTTGCGAATGATTCATGTGAGATTCATGTGAGGTTCATGCGAATGGTGGGGGGAACCACCGGATGACCAGAGCCACCGGATGGTTCACTCCACCGAAGTGATTCGCTTCACCGGGGGTGATTCGCTTCACCGGGGGTGATTCAGGCCACCGAGGCGAGCGGTGCGGCGACGGTTTCGGGTACGACGGCCGGCATGGTTTCGGAGGACCGTTCGTGCTGGGAGATCTTCACGGCGTCGTCCAGACGGGTCAGATCCCGACCTGCGGTTTCCGGCACCATGAACGTGGACAGCGTGGTGATGGCGGCGAGCACCGTCATGTACACGGCCATGAGCACCCAATTCGCGTTGCTGACCGCGATGATGTAGGAGCCGAGTACGCCGGCCAGTCCTCCGGCGACCACGGCGGAGAGCTCACGGGCCATGGCCACGCCGAGGTAGCGGTGACGGGCGCCGAAGAGTTCGGGGAACATGGCGCACTGCGGGCCGAGCATGAAGTTCACGCCGACGCCGACGCCAAGGGCGACCACCGCAACGGCGATGAAGTGATTGCCCAGCGAGAGTAGCCACCAGGCCGGGAAGGCGAAGACCAGCATGAACACGGCGCCGAAGCGGTAGACGGCACGGCGGCCGTACCTGTCGGAGAGTGCGCCGGAGAACGGCACGGTGAACAGGCCGATCAGCGCGCCGAGGGCCACGCCCCACGAGAGTATGCCCTTGTCGGCGGTGGATCCGACCACGGCCACGAAGTACGACATCGACAGGGTCTGGAACATGTAGCTGCCGCCGTTCTCGGCCATGCGCATGCCGAATGCGGCCACGACGCCGGGGGTGCCGCTGGTGAACAGTTCCCTGAGCGGGTGCTCGGAGACCTGATCGGAGGCCTTGAGCTCCACGAAGGTCGGCGATTCACGCAGGTGCATGCGGATGAACAGGGCGAGCAGGATCAGCAGGAACGACGCGAGGAACGGGATTCGCCAGCCCCAGGCCATGAGCTGCCGCTCGGGCATCAGGGTGAGCAGGAAGAAGGCGACGGATGCCATGAGGCTGCCTGCCTGAATGCCGATGTACGGCAGGGCGGCGAAGAAGCCACGCTGCTTGACCGGCGCGTATTCGGCCATAAGCACCGAGGAGCCGGTCTGTTCGGCACCGGCGCCGAAGCCCTGAAGCAGACGGGCGATCACCAGCATGATCGGCGCGGCGATGCCGACCGACTCGTAGGTGGGCAGGAATCCGATGGCCGTGGAGGAGCCGCCCATGAGCACGATGGTGACGACCAGCACCCATTTGCGGCCGATCTTGTCGCCGAGGCGACCGAAGATCAGGCCGCCGAACGGTCGGGCGATGAAGCCGACGCCGAAGGTGGCGAACGAGGCGACCGTAGCCATGGCGGGGTTGTCCTGCGGGAAGAACAGGGTGTTGAAGATCAGTGCCGTGCACAGACCGTACAGCGCGAAGTCGAAGTATTCGAGGGCGCTGCCGAGGCTGGAGGCCAACGTGGCGCGTTTGAGCTGGTCGGCGTATTCGGCCTCGCTCATCTGCGAGGAGGCCGGGTTGACTGCGGTGGTCATCATAATCTCCTTTGATTATGGATCGTGATTATGGATTGGATGGATTGAACGGATTGGGTGGATTGAACGGATTGGGAAGCGGCCGGCTAGAGGAACGGCTATCGCAGCAGGTAGCCGCCGTCGACGGGAAGCATGACGCCGTTGATGTAGTCGGAGGCCGCGGAGCATAGGAACACCATCGCGCCCATGAGCTCCCTGGGCTCTCCCCAGTGGCCGGCGGGGATGTGTTCGCGGATCTCCACGCTACGGACGGGATCCTCCTGCAGGGCCTTGGTCATCGGAGTGTTGATGTAGCCGGGTGCCAGGCCGTTGACCTGAATGTTGTGCGGGGCGAGCGCGTCGGCGTAGGCGCGGGTAAGGCCCATCACCGCGTGCTTGCTGGCCGCGTAGGGGTAGATGAACTTGCCGGCGCGGTACGACTGCATGGAGCCGATGTTCACGATCTTGCCGCTGTTCTGCCTGATCATCACCTTGGCGACTTCGTGGGAAAGATAGTACAGAGCGTTGAGGTTGAGCTCGATCACGGCCTTCCAGTCCTCATCGGGGAATTCCACGAGATCATGTCGGCGCTGCATGCCGGCGTTGTTGATGAGCACGTCGATGCGTCCGAACTCCTCCATCGCCTTGTCCACGATGATCTTGGCGGCGCCGGGTTCGGTGATGTCCTGCTTGAGGAAGACGATTCGACGGCCGTTGGCCTCCACGTCGGCGCGGGTCTCGTCCCATCCCTTGTCGTCGTAGGAGACGACGAAGACGTCGGCGCCGACTCGGCTTACGGCCTGGGTGTAGTACCGCCCCAATCCGCTGGCGCCGCCGGTGATGAGCACCACTTTGTCGGTGAGTTCGAAACTGCTGATGGAAAATTCCGCCATGGTATCCCTATCTCCTTTGATGGTGGGTGGACCGGTCAGTATGTTTCACCGACCGATGGGCTTCACCGACCGATGATCATCCGTCGGCTGGTGAAGCATACTGACCGATATTGGTATATCGATATTTTTAATATCCGAAATTCATTGTTTTTGTTGTGGTGTATCGATACCCCAAAAATATACTCAAGTCAGAAAAACAGTCAACCTACGGCGTGTTGCCACGGTTTGCAACAGATTTCGGGAAACCGTTCCCTCCCCGGATCCGGGTATACGATCCGGCCGGCGTGAAACCGTTCTAGACTGGTGACCCGTATCACGGGCATATGGGAGAACGGTCCTGATCACCAGATCACCCGATCACCGGATACACGCGGACGAAACGAACGACCGACACCGTCCGCCGATCCGGACGCCCGGATATCGGCGACCGATGAGGACGAAGACGACATCGACGGAGGCACTGACATGGCCAAGGTGACCATCGCGGACATCGCGCGCGAAGCGCAGGTTTCCGTGACCACGGTCTCCCGGTTCATCAACGGCAACTACGGCAAGATGAGCCAGACCACCAAAAACCGGATTCAGCAGACCGTGGACCGGCTCGAATACCGTCCAAGCGCCTCGGCCCGGCGCATGAGGCAGCAGTCCACCAATGTCGTCGGCGTAATCGTCGCCGACATCTCCAACGTCTTCTCCTCACTGCTGTTCAGCGGCATCTACTCGGAACTGCAGCCCGCAGGATACGACGTCATGCTCATGAACTCCAACAACATGATCGAACAGGAGCATGGGGAGATCGACCGACTACTCGCCCAGGAGGTTGACGGTCTGATCATCCAGCCGAACTCCCGCCGATTCTCCGTCTACGAGCCCATCATCTCATCACGCACGCCGCTGGTGATGGTCGATCGCGAAACCGAGGATCAGCCCGAAACCGTTTCCAAGGTGGTGAGCGACAATGAGGACTCCTGCAACCATCTGGGCGAAACGCTTGCCGACCTCGGATACGAGAACCTCGTCGTGATCAGTCGCACGCGCAGCGAAGTCTCCGCCCAGTCCCTCCGTATCGCCGGACTGCGCAAAGCCGCCGAGAAACGACACATGCTGATGCTCACCATCGAGGCGGATTCTCATGACGACGACTGGTTGCAACGCCAGATCAGCACTACGCTGAATCATCTGAACGGACGGACCGCGCTGATCTCGCTGATGGGCCCCCTGCTGTTCGACGTACTCGCCGCGCTCAGAGCGCTGGGCATCCGGTATCCGCAGGACATCGGGCTGGTGAGCTTCGACGACTGGCGCTGGTCGCAGTACGTGCAGGACGGCATCTACCTGCTGGAACAGGATCCGCAGCTGCTGGGGCGACAGGCGGCACGCAACCTGCTCGATCAGATCCGCGCGCGCGGCACCGACAAAACCGGCGACCCCTATTCCGCCAGCCGGTGGATCGCATTGCCCGTCACCACCGTGGAATCACCGTCGATCTGAACTGGACGTACACGTGGAGTTCGGACGGATGAGGTTCAAAGTCATCGGGATCATATGCGTTCATCCGGGACGATCAGGGATGACGATGAAGCCGGTGCCGTCGGGCACGTTCTCGCAGGTCGTCCAGATCAGGTCAAACCAGTACTTGCCGGCGGCTCCTGCGCTCATGCCCAGGCCCCTGGGCGTGAAGTCGCGGGTGCGGTTGCCGCCGCCGCATCTGAGGGTCAGGTTCTGCGAGACCGCCTTGCCGTTCGGCCCGTGGAAGCCGGCCGTGTACCGCGAATACAACCGCCGCTCCGGCAACCACAACTGGACGCTCAACAAGGCCGAACACGACATGCTCGTGCGCCTGGGCTGGAAGAACGAGGGCGTCGCCTGGTACACGTCGCCCACGGGCGCGAACGTGTACCGCCTGTACAACCCCAGGCCCTACCACAAGCCGAAGCACGGCCGGGGCAACGGCGGCGGCGAGCACGTGTACACCACCAGCTACGGCGAATACGTGAGCGTGATCCGCGCCGGCTGGCGCGGCGAAGGCGTCGCCTAGAAGACACTGTAAAGCCCGGAGCGCACATGCGAGATGATTTCACCTTGATGGCCTGCTACGGAAGTGCGCAGCCACTTCGGTCCCATCCGACTTGGTGTGCGCGTGCACGTACACATCACCTCCCGGCAAGAGCTTTGCTATGGGCTTCAGATGACCGACATTTGCATGCTCCACCAATATCGGTTCATCGGGGTCGCAAGGTTTGACGGCGACATCGAAAGCCCGGCGGAGTATCGAATAGTCCCGTTGCTCCGCCGCAAGACGACTTCCCTCATCATTGTCCTGTTTGGAGACCAATCGCCAATCAATGTCATATCCGGCTTCATGACAGACCAACGTCCACAACATGCGTTGAGTACGCCCGTTCCCCTCCCTGAACGGATGCACGTAATTGTAGTTATCGTAGTTGCGGACCAGACGGTCTAGAAACTCGTCCTTGTCGAGGTTTTTCAGATAACCGTCCTTTCTCAACTCATTCATCGAGTATTCGATGCCGGTCGGGATCATGGGTGATGGAAGGAAATATTCCGAACCTTCGGCAAGCTTCCGGATCTCCACTGTTCGAATCTCCCCCGCCCACGAATACACTGCCCCGAACAATCTGCGGTGGATCTCTCGCAATTCGTTCAGATCCGCCATCCGATTCCGTGGAGGATTCTCAATCAGCTTCACTGCGGCGATCGACACCAATTCGCCTTCGGCCTTTTTCAACTCATCCAAGGTGGTCGCCCCCACCTTGTTCCTCAGCAGTCCGGTAGTCGGATCGATATACGGATCAACGAATCCATAATCATTCATGCGGCTTCTTCTTCGTATGATCATTGCGTCGCCAAGCGCGTTCCATCATTTCATCAATAGTCATCCTGCCGTCGATATACCGTTCCATATCCTCGCAGAAGTCGGAAGAGACGTAAGCCCCCTCCATTTCGGCACTGTGCACGGCTTCCTCAATGGCTCTCTTCCGGTCCATGACCAATCCTCCTTCCGACACGTTGAACATGCGTCCCCGGATATTCCGATTATAGGATCTCGCCACCCGAGCGTCTCCCTCGCATACGCGTCCTATCCGTCCAGCTCGTCTTCCCCGAACACGCCGGGAGCCCGTCCCGTGTACCGCGAGTACAACAGGCGTTCCGGCAACCACAACTGGACGCTCAACAAGGCCGAACACGACATGCTCGTGCGTTTGGGCTGACACGGCGAAGGCGTCGCCTGGAAGATCCTGTAACCCCGATTGCGTGCTTCGTACGATCCACCTCATCAGTCTCGCTTTGCTCGACAGCTTCCCCTCGTAGGGGAAGCCTGATTATGCGGATGACGGTCGAATACCCCCTCGGACGGCTGGACGATGTGGCCGAAGCGTTGGACGCCAGAAGAAACTCCGCGGTAGTACCCAATGGTACCCAGAATAATTAGTCGAGAAAACAATAATCCCCTTGGAACGCTGGAATTCCAAGGGGGTTCCTAGTGACCCCGGCCGGGCTCGAACCGGCGACCTTGAGATTAGAAGTCACATGCTCTATCCAGCTGAGCTACGGGGCCAAAACAACAAGAATGCAGTATACCAGTGTCCGTGACATGACGCCTCGCATTCACATGAAACGCGCGGCGGCCGGTTCGTTCCTGGAGCGTGCCGCAGGGACACGCCACGGGGAACGGACCGGCCGCCGACGCCGGAGCCTAGTCGAGCAGGCCGAGCACGTAGTCCTTGACCTCGCCGTCCTTGGCGTGCGCCTCGAACAGCCCGCGGAACCGCTCGCCCGCGAACGCGCCCCTGACGAGCTCGGGATCGAGGTCGCGGTAGATGTCCACGAGGGGACGGAACGCGGCCGCCCGCACCCCGTCCAGGATCCGCTTGTTGCGCTGTTCGGGCACGACCCGCTCCTTGGGATAGCCGGAACCGGGCTCCTCGAGCCACAGCTTCTCGAAGATGTACTCGAGCTGCAGCTCCTGGCCCCACCCGTTCTTCAGCGCGAACGGGATCGCGATGGCGTTGCCGTCGTTGATCTGCGCGAACGTGTACGCGTCGAGCGGGTCCTCGACGTGCCCGCAGATGACGCCGGGGAAGCTGTTGAGCGCGAGCATGGCGCCCTCGCCGGTGCCGCAGCCGGTGACCACGAAGTCCGCGGCCCCGGAGTTGAGCAGCGCGGCGGCGAGCACGCCGTTCTGCACGTAGGTCAGCTGCGCGGCGTCGTCGGCCGCGTACATGCCGTAGTTGTCCACGTCGAAGCCCGTGGCGGCGGCGACCTTGCCCAGGGCCGCGTGGATCAGGCCGTTCTTCGCGGCCTGGCTGTTCTCGTTGATCAAAG
>NZ_NMWU01000035.1 GCF_002860355.1 Bifidobacterium margollesii | reverse complement strand
CAGATCATTGCGATTCCAGCCGACCTGGCCATTGACCTTCAATGAGATCGAGGCCGGTGACTGACCCATTGCCGTGGCTAGTTGTCGATAGCTGATGTGGTTGGCTGAAAGCCACATTTTTATCGGATTGTTCACAAATTCTCTCCTTA
The DNA here is from genome assembly GCF_002860355.1 of Bifidobacterium margollesii. GTDB lineage: Bacteria > Actinomycetota > Actinomycetes > Actinomycetales > Bifidobacteriaceae > Galliscardovia > Galliscardovia margollesii. The sequence goes on along the minus strand of NZ_NMWU01000035.1, from coordinate 92,771 downwards.
TTCGTTTTTCCTAATCACGAAGATTAGCGATTGGATTTGTTAAACGCAAATTTTGGATATATACTTCGTTTAAGAATGCTAAATCGCGTATGAAAGGAAACGGAGCGAACATGACTGCGGCAACAGCAAGTCCAATGACGAAGGATTCCGAGCAACGTCTGGCAGCCGTCATTGCGTTTAACATAAAGGTGTCACTGGCGGCAAAAGGTCGCTCTCAGACGGCTCTGGCTGAGGCATTAGGTATTAAACGGTCCGCAATGTCTCAAAAAATGACCGGAAGAACAGGCTGGTCGATCATCGATCTTGTCAATGCATCGCGCTTTCTCGGCACGAGCATTGAGCACCTCATTGATGATTCGCTCTTGAACAGCATGGATGTTCCCGAAAACGAAAAAACCGTGGCGGGCGACTCCCGACCACGGTTCCTGGTGGCTCCTGCGGCTGGGCTTGAACCAGCGACCGTCCGATTAACAGTCGGATGCTCTGCCAACTGAGCTACGCAGGAATGCTGTAGGCCGAATCCATCAGCTCACAAAAATTAAATATTAGCAAGCAAATTCCATAAACGCAACCGTGGCGTGTCGCATACGGATTCTCATACCGTTCGTTTCATAGATGCCCGCCAATCCTTGAAATTTCAAGGCAATCAAACATTCGACCACAATTCATCGTCGAGTTGGCAGATCGCTCTACAACCAGATTGGATGGACACCAAGACCGGCGGATCGGCAACCCAGCCAGACCCCCGATCACCGTGAACGGCGCATGAACAGTATCGTGCTGCAACTGCGCCGAAAGAATCGGGACAGGAGAACGGCATGATGAATCCTCGTAAAAACGGATACGCGAAAGACCGTAGGCGGCGGTATGCCCATAGCATGAGGCGTAAAGGCGAACGTTCGTATCGACGACGTCTTTCGGTGGCGACGACCATGGCACTGGTGAGCGTGCTTGGCTTATGGGTGGGACTGATTGTCCCCGAATCAGGGCTCGCTCCGGCCGCGGTTGCAGACGTCGCAGGATCATGCCGCGCATCCTTCATATGGCCGGTGAGGTCCGGCGGAGCCGATCCTCCGCTGACCAAGACCTTCGATAATCCCGCGAAGCCATGGCTGCCCGGTCATCGAGGAGTCGATATCGCCGCAGATGAGGGGACGCAGCTGGTCGCTCCCGCTCCGGGCGCGATTTCATTCGCGGGCGGTGTGGGAGGCAAGCATGTGGTCAGTATTCGGCATCATCATGGTTTGACCACCACCTATGAGCCCGCCAGAACGAGTCTTGGGGTCGGCGCATCGGTATCTCGGGGAATGTCATTCGCCCATGTTTCGGGGCATTCGGATCACTGTGACGGTTCGTGCGTGCATTGGGGTGCCAAACGGACGGACGGCACCTATGTCGATCCCGTCCATGAAGTGCATCGGAAACGCATCGTTCTCAAGCCAATGTGATCAGTTCTCAAGCCAATACGATCATTGCCGGAGCATCGCGCTGCCGATCTGAATTTGGATCTCAGATCAACGACCTGGCGTTCAGGCTTGTCGCCGCTTCGAACTGCTGACCAGATCAGGCTCGGCAAGGCCCTCGGCGGCTGCGGCGTTGACGATCACCTCATCAACGTCAGCCATATCCGGCAGACGGAACATGGTGTCTTCCAGAATCCGTTCAATGATGGAGCGCAATCCACGGGCGCCTGTCCCCTGCTTTATCGCCATGGAGGCGATGCACCGCACGGCGTCGTCCGTGAACGTCAGTCCGACGCCGTCGGCCTCGAACAGTTTCTGATACTGCTTGATCAAGGCATTGGCCGGTTCCGTGAGAATGGCGGCGAGATCGGTCTCGGTCAGATCATCGAGTACGCTGATCACCGGCAGTCTGCCGATGAACTCCGGAAGCAGACCGAAACGTTCCAGATCGTCGGCGGTGACGTGCCGGAGCAGATCCGCTCGGTTCGGTTCCTCGGTCTTCGCCCCCGATACCGAAAAGCCGCTGGAACGTCGAGCCGTCCGCCGTTCTACGATGTCGTCCAATCCGACGAACGCACCTCCGCAGATGAACAGGATGTTTCTGGTGTCGATCTGCACCATCTCCTGGTCCTTGTGCTTTCGGCTGCCTTCAAGCGGCACGGATGCGATGGTGCCTTCGATGATCTTCAGCAGGGCCTGTTGAACACCTTCGCCGGAAACGTCACGGGTGATCGACGTGTTCTCACCTGATTTTCTGGCGATCTTGTCGATTTCGTCGATATAGATAATGCCTTTTCCGGCACGATCGATATCACCATCCGCGGCCTGAATCAGCCGCTGCAGCACCGTTTCCACGTCATCGCCCACATATCCCGCCTCGGTGAGCGTGGTGGCGTCGGTGATGACGAAGGGAACGTTCATCACACGGGCCAAGGTGTGTGCCAGATAGGTTTTTCCCACGCCGGTGGGCCCCATCAGCAGGATATTGGACTTGGACACCTCCACGTTCGCCAGAGGGTCGGCCGGATCGGAACGCCGCGAAGAAAGCCTCTGCCCCTTTTCCGCCAGTTCCATATTCACCCGTTTGTAATGGTTGTACACCGCCACGGACAACGTTTTCTTGGCGTCCTTCTGACCTATGACATATCGATCGAGATATGAGAATATCCTGCTCGGCGAAGGAAGCTTCAACGCATTCGCCTTGGCGGTCTCCTGCCGCTCCTCGGATATGATGTCGACGCATAGTTCGATGCATTCATCGCAGATCGACGCCCCCGGTCCCGTGACCAGCTTGCGCACCTGACGTTCGCTTTTGCCGCAGAACGTGCAGCAAGGCACATCTTCGCCATAGCTCACCACACGACTCATGACGGTGCTCCTTCATCCGCATTCCGGCGCCCGTGCGCCGATCCTTCCGTTTATCAACGATACCGCCGCGGCCTTGCCTCAACCGTGATTTCATCGATCCATAATCGTGGTTTCCGGTCGCCCCGTCATGAAGGCGATCCCGTGAGATATACGGAAGGTCGGGGCCCTCGAAATCCAGGACTCCGACCTTCGGCGGATCAGCGAATCAGGCGCGGTTCTCGATCACCTCGTCGACGATGCCGTATTCCTTGGCCTGCGGTGCCGTGAGGAAGGTATCGACTTCGATGTCCTTGCGGATCTTCTCCACATCCTGACCAGTGTGCTTGGCCAGCGTGTTCTCCAGCCATTCACGCATGCGCAGCATCTCCTTGGCCTGGATTTCGATTTCGGTGGCCTTGCCGAAGTCCTGGCCCATGGCAGGCTGATGGATCAGCACGCGAGCATTCGGCAGCATCAGTCGCTTGCCCTTGGTGCCGGCGGCCAGCAGGATCGCGGCAGCGGATGCCGCCTGTCCAAGGCAGACGGTCTGCACGTCGGGCTTGATGTACTGCATGGTGTCGTAGATGGCGGTCATGGCGGTCATGGAGCCGCCGGGCGAATTGATGTAGATCATCACGTCACGGTTCGGATCCTGGCTTTCCAACACCAGCAGCTGCGCCATGATGTCATCGGCGCTGGTATCGTCCACCTGAACGCCCATGAAGATGATGCGATCCTCGAACAGTTTGGTGTACGGATCCTGCCTCTTGAATCCATATGGGGTCTTCTCCTCGAACTGAGGCAGAATGTATCGGGCCTGAGGCATCGAACCGGCCAGACGCTGTGCACGGGCGATGTAACGCGCTTCTTCGGAAGCCATATCACTCCCCCTTCTCGGTGGTGATGGAGCTCGGAGTGGTGACGAGCTTGTCTACGAAGCCGTACTCCAGAGCCTGCTGTGCGGTGAACCAATGATCGTACTCGTTGTCACGGTAGATCTCCTCCACCGTGTGCCCGGTCTGTTCGGCGGTCAGTTCGGCCATGGTGCGCTTCATATCCATGATCAGTTCGGCGTTGATGCGCACATCCGTGGTGGTGCCGCCCACGCCGCCGGAGGGCTGATGCATCAGCACTCGTGCATGGGAGGTGAGGAAACGCTTGCCCTTGGTGCCGGAGCTCAGCAGGAACTGTCCCATGGATGCGCACATGCCCAGACCCATCGTGGCCACATCGGGCTCGATCAGCTGCATGGTGTCGTAGATGGCCATGCCCGCGGTGATTGAGCCACCGGGTGAATTGATGTACAGCCAGATGTCCTTCTTGGGATCCTCCGCCGCCAGCATCAGCATCTGTGCGCAGATGCGGTTGGCCATGTCGTCCTTGACCTCTTCGCCCATCCAGATGATGCGCTCCTTGAGCAGCCGGTTGAAAATCGGATCAGCCGGCCCGGCGGGCATGTCGCCGCCGTCCATCATGGGCGAGGACTGAAGATAGTTGCTCACCTTGTCTCCTTCAATAATGTGACTCAATTACCGAGATTACAGCGTCGATGAACTCCGACCGACGATTTGCGCTCAAAAGTGAATATGATCACAGCCATGCTCGGCAATACGAAAAAGGCTCCCGCCCTGTAAGGAGGCGGGAGCCTTCGGCATGACGACCTGATACGTCGGTCGCCATCCTACGATTCACTCTTCAGTGGCTTCGGCCTTCTCCTCGGAGATCTGATCGGCGACGGCCGCGGCGGCGGAAGCCGCCTCGACGCTCTCCTGAGCCTCGGCTTCGGCCTCATCCTCGCCAAGGAACTGGCTCAGATCGATCTCGTTGCCCTCCGGATCCACGAAGGAAACGGCGCGCATGCCGGCCAGCAGACCCTTGGAACGGCCCACTTCCTGTACGGCGGAACCAAGCTGACCACCCTGAATGATGGACTGGATGAAACGGTTCGGCTCCATACCGTACTGCTGCGCAATGGAGGCGAGGAAGTTCATCACATCATTCTGGGCGACCTTGACGTCCAGCTTCTCGGCAAGCGCGTCGAGGGTGATCTGATCGCGCAGTTCCTTCTCGGCGGCTTCGGCGGCTTCCTTCCGCTGCTCGTCGGTGGCCTTCTCCGGATCCGGGGTCAGCTGCTTGAGTCGCTCGTCGGTCAGCTCCTTGAGGATGCCCTTCGGCAGCGGAATCTCGACGGAATCCTGAAGCTTGGCGATGAAGGCATCGCGGGCGTCGGTGGCCTGACGTCCCTCGGCATCGCGTTCGCACTGCTTGCGAACATCGGCCTTGAGCTCGTCGAGGGTATCGAATTCGGAGGCCTCGGAAGCGAAGTCGTCGTTCAGCTCCGGCAGTTCCTCGGCCTTCACGGAGTTGACCTTCACCTTGACCTGGGCCTTCTCGCCCTCGTGCTCGCCACCCTGCAGAGTGGATTCGAAGGTGGTCTCCTCACCTGCGGACAGGCCTTCCAGAGCCTCGTCGATGCCGTCAAGCATGGTGCCGGAACCGATCTCGTAGCTCACACCCTCCTGGGAGTCAACGGACTCGCCGTCGATTTCGGCGACCAGATCGATGCTGGCGAAGTCGCCCTTGGCTGCTGGACGATCAACGCCCACAAGAGTGCCGAAGCGCTGACGCAGGTTCTCGAGACGAGCGTTCACATCGTCGTCGGAGACGGCGGGCTTGGACACTTCGATCTTCAGACCGTCAAGCTCGGGCAGGTCGAACTTCGGACGAACCTCGACCTCGGCGGTGAACTTGAGCTTGGTCTCATCCTTGGCGGAGGCCGGCAGCTCCTTGACGTCGAACTCGGGCTGGGCCATCGGGCGAATTTCCTTCTCCTCGCAGGCCTTGGAGTACAGCTCGGGTACAGCGTTGTTCACGGCCTCTCCGGCGACGGCGCCGAAGCCGATGCGACGGTCGATGATCGGACCGGGCACGTGACCCTTGCGGAATCCCGGGATGTTCACCTGCTTGGCGATCTCCTTGCGAGCCGCATCAAGATACGGGTCGAGCTCATCGGGATTGACGGTAACGGTCAGACGAACCTTGGTGGGTTCCAGATTCCTCACGCTGATTTTCACTCTGCGCTCCAATTCGTTGAAAACTTTGGTTAGGCCATTCAAGGCAACCGCTATATCATAACCCTACCCAGAGACTCGGCGACCAGCGAAATCTGCCAGTCCCGTGCTCCCTGCCCGGTAAGATACCCGGCGATGTCGTCGGGAAGAGGGTCCTGCCAGCATAGGTTGCGTAGAGTCTTCGGCTTGACGATCATCTCGATCGGCGTATGCGTGTCCTCGCCGATCTGCGCGATGACGCGCCTCGCGTTCTGCAGTCTGGAGTACCGGTCGGGATGGTGCTCCTTCCAGTACTTCATCGAACGGGGTGCGTTCGCGTTCTCCCCCGCGGACTGAGGCGCGGTCTTCGGCAACTGGGACGAAGGCAGCGTCAGCGCTTCGATGATCGCGTCCCTCCATACCGTCGGCCTGACGCTTCGTTGGATGGGCGCGTAGCGTTCGAACATCTTGTCCTGCTCGCTGCCGGTGTGCATCCGCACGCGCTCGTTAAGCGATCGGATGGATCGGAACATGCGGATGTTGCGCGGCTTGCGCTGTGCCGCCTCGATGATCGCCGCATCGGAAAGCAGCAGGCTCGGAGCGATGTCGAGCCGCCGGGCGCATTCGTCCCTGGCCGTCCATAGACTGCGGACGACGGCCAGCCCCCTCAGATCGTTGTTCAGCGCCGTGATATGCGACACGCGCCGCCACGGTTCGGGGTGTGCGGGATGCTCACGGCTTCCCTGATCGAGCAGATATGCGAACTCCTCGGCCGCCCACCCCTGTTTGCCCTGCGACCTGAGTTCGGAAAGCAGTCGGACGCGCAATTCGATCAGCACTTCGACGTCAAGGGCGGCATAGTTGCGCCAGTCCCTTGGCAACGGACGATACGACCAATCGGCCGCGGAATGTTCCTTGGCCAGCACAAGACCAAGATAGTGAGCGGTGACCGAAGCCAGGCCGAAACGAGTGTTTCCCAGCAGTCGGGCCGCCACTTCGGTGTCGAACAGCGACCGTGGCTGCAATCCGATCGCGAAGAATCCGGGCAGATCCTGCAGTGAATCATGGATGATCCAATCATCGTCGCCTATGGCATCGTTGAACGACGACCAGTCGACTCCCTGATCGGCAAGGGCGATCGGATCCACCAAGGCGATGCCCGCACCTTCACGCTTGAACTGGATCAGCCAATCCTCGTGCCCGTATCTGAACCCGGATGCACGTTCCGCGTCGGCGGCCAGAGGCCCTTCGGCGTCGGCGAACCGGTCCACCATGTCGTCGAACTCCTCGCGGGTGTCGATCACGTCCGGCACACCGGCCGCAGGTTCCTTGAGCAGATGGGGTTCGTTGACTTCAGTCACGGAAAGAGTCTGTCCCTTCTTCATTGTCCATGAGGGAGCTCAGAAACCGCGCCCACATGTCTATCTGTCTTCCTGCGTCCAAGATACCGGTTTCGCTCGCCGGTGTCCACGAGGCGCGCGCCTCGCAGCCCACCGAAGCCGAAATCCGTCCATCATCCGGAGCCGAAGGAAACCTCGTATTGTGATTGACGCTGACCGTACCGATCAGAGAGCCCAGCCGACGCCCGGCCAACAGACGCTCGACATCCGCCCAGTACAGTGACGGGGTCAGACTGTTGTGATTTTCCGGGCCCAACGCCCATGACGCAAACGCCACGCAACGCCAATGAGACGCCCACTCGGGACGGGCCTGTCGTGCGTAGAGCACCATGATCCATCCGGACACGGCTGCGTCCACATGCTCCCCGGTCGTCATTTCCACACCGATGCCGTAATCCGCCAACGAAGCGGGAACCGGGATCTCCCGATATTCAAGATCATCACGCAGAGTCATCCGCCGCACCGATCGAACGGCCTCGTCAACCGCCTTCGGTACGCCGTCCGTCCGTGCTTCGGACCGCTCATCCGTCGAGCCGGCCGTCTTCATCGACATCGTGGCCGGAAACGTATAGATTTCTGCTGCCATACTTACAGGCTAAACGGTTTGGCCCCGTTTGCACGGATTTCGCGGATTTTCCTATGGGCGGGTTGCGAAAACAACGGTGAGCGGATATGCGAACGTCGCGTCCCGGACGATTCGGAGACGCGACGTTCGCATGATGAATCCAGCTATGCCGCTCCTGCGGAGCAGCCACGGGGACGACCATCAGTAGACGACGAAACCGTGGTCCTTGAACTGGTTGCACACCCGTTCGCGCAGTTTGGCGGACGGCCCCTTGGCATCCTCGAGCGGATACGGAATGCGCATTTCGTGCCACTTCGGGCGTCCGAGCTGATGGAAGCCCAGCACATCGATGTGCTCCACGGCGTCGCCGAACGTCTCGCAGATGTTCGCGACCTCCTCGACGTTTTTCTCGGAATCGGTCAGGCCCGGCACCAGCACGAATCGCACCCAGATCTTCACACCATGCCTGGCAAGTCTCTGACCGAAGTCGATGGTGGGCTGCAGGATGCCGCCGGTCACCTTCTTGTATGTCTCCTCGTCGCCCGATTTGACGTCGAGCAGGCACAGGTCGATGTCGTCGAGCTGTTCGTCGGTATAGTTGGCCCCCAGAAATCCCGAGGTATCGAGACAGGTGTGCACACCCATCTCCTTGGTGGCGCGGAACACCCGGGAAACGAAGGCCGGCTGCATCATGGATTCGCCGCCGGAGAAGGTGATGCCGCCACCTGTGGCCTTGAACAGTTCCTTGTAACGGTCGATCTTCTTGACCATGGCATCGAAGTATACGGGCTTGCCGTCACGCATCTTCCAGGTATCAGGATTCTGGCAGTACTGGCAGCGTAGCGGGCAACCGCTCATGAAGACGGTCATGCGCGTTCCCGGACCGTCGACGGAAGTGTTGATGTCCCAGGAGTGGACGAAGCCGATATCACCGGACTTCAGTGCGTGCAGACGATCGCGTCGATCAAGTCCGATTGGTGATTCGAACCCGGAGAGCCCGCCCATCAGCGTCTGGCTGGCATACTCCTTGTTCGTTTTCAGCATATGCGGCGTAGTCGTTCTGAACTGCGTGGTGTAAGACATCGGCGTCCTCTTTTCCGAAAAAACAGGGGCGGGACAATCGCTGCCCCGCCCCCAACATATCACCGTTTACACGGTTGCGGCTGATTTAGGATCAGTCGGTGACGGCTCCCTGGTGGAAGGTACGGGAGATCACGTCGAGCTGCTGCTCCTTGGTGAGCTTCACGAAGTTCACCGCGTAGCCGGAGACACGCACGGTGAGGTGCGGGTACTTGTCCGGGTGCTCGACGGCATCCTCCATGGTCTCCTTGCGCAGAACGTTGATGTTCGCGTGGTAGAGGCCGTGGCCGTTGCCGGCATCCAGGATGCCGACCAGGTTGCCGATGCGCTCCTCCTCGTCGCGGCCAAGGCCATCAGGGGTGATGGTGTTGGTCAGCGAGATGCCGTCCAGAGCGTCGTTGTAGTCGATCTTGCCGACCGAGAACATGGACGGCAGCATGCCGTGGGAGTCCATGCCGTTCTCCGGGTTTGCACCAGGAGCGTACGGGGTGCCCTTCTTGTGGCCCGACGGGAAGGAACCGGTGTTCTTGCCGTACTCCACGTTGGAGGTGATGGTCAGGATGGACTGGGTCGGAACGGCGCCACGGTAGACGGGCAGGCGCTTGACCTGGCCCATCACGGTGGACACAACCCACTTGGCGATGTCGTCGGCGCGGTCGTCGTCGTTGCCGTAGATCGGGAACTCGCCCTCGGTACGGTAGCCGACCACCAGATCGTCATCGGCACCATCGACGTACTCGTACTCGTGGCCCTCAAGGTTCTTGGCGTCCTTGTTGTAGATCGGGTAGACCTTGGCGTACTTGATGGCAGCCAGGGAGTCAGCGGCGATCGACAGACCGGACATACCGCAACCAAGGGTACGGTACACTTCCTTGTCGTGCAGAGCCATCTCGATGGACTCGTAGGCGTACTTATCGTGCATGTAGTGGATGATGTTCAGAGCCTGCACGTAGGTCTCGGACAGCCATTCCAGAGCCTTCTCGTAGTTGGCCTTGACCTTGGCGTAGTCCAGAGTGCCGTCGGCCTCGGGAGCGATCGGATCGATGACGCCCTTGTCGATGACCTGCATGCCGGTCATCTCGTCGCGGCCGCCGTTGATGGCGTACAGCAGGGCCTTGGCGGAGTTCACACGAGCGGCGAAGAACTGCATCTGCTTGCCGACACGCATCGGGGAGACGCAGCAGGCGATGGCGGCGTCGTCGCCCCAGTGAGCACGGATTTCCTTGTCGGACTCGTACTGGATGGCGGAGGTGTCGATGGAGATCTTGGCGCAGAAGCGCTTGTAGCCTTCAGGCAGCTTCGGATCCCAGAAGATGGTGATGTTCGGCTCGGGGCCAGGTCCGAGGTGCTCAAGGGTCAGGGTGTTGAGCAGACGGAAGGAGGTCTTGGTGACCATGGCACGACCGTCGTCGGCGAAGCCGGCGTCCGACCAGGTGGCCCAGTAGGGGTCACCGGAGAAGATGTTGTCGTAGTCCTTGGTACGCAGGAAGCGGACGATGCGCAGCTTCATGACGATGTTGTCGATGATCTCCTGAGCGCGGGTCTCGTCGATCACACCGTTCTCCAGATCGCGCTGGATGAAGCAGTCGAAGAAGGCGGAGTTACGGCCGAAGGACATGGCGGCGCCGTCCTGGCTCTTGACGGAGGCGAGGTAGCCCATGTAGGTCCACTGCACGGCTTCCTGAGCGTTCTGGGCCGGACGGGTCAGGTCCAGACCGTACTCGTTGCCGAGGTTGATGAGCTGCTTGAGGGCCTTGATCTGCTCGTCGTGCTCCTCGCGGAAGCGGATCCAGTGCTCGATCTCGGTCTCGGTGAAGTCGTTGCGGTAAGGAATGGAGTCCTTATCCTTCTTCTTCTGCTCGATCAGGAAGTTCACACCGTACAGGGCGACACGACGGTAGTCGCCGATGATGCGGCCACGGCCGTAGGCGTCCGGCAGACCGGTGAGGATCTTGTTGTGGCGGGCGATCTTGATCTGCTTGGTGTACACGCCGAACACGCCATCGTTGTGGGTCTTGCGGTACTTGGTGAAGATCTTCTTGATCTCCGGATCAGGCTCCTTGCCGGCTTCCTTGATGGCCTGCTCGACCATACGCCAGCCGCCGTTCGGCATCATGGCGCGCTTGCAGGGGACATCGGTCTGCAGACCGACGATCACGTTGTCGCGTTCCGGGGAGTCGATGTAGCCAGCCGGGAAGGCATCGATGCCGGCCGGGGTGTGGGTGTCCACGTCGTAGACGCGCTGCTTGCGCTCGACGGCAAGGTAGTTATCGTCCAGGTACTTCCACAGGTACTTGGTGTTCTCGGTGGCGTTGGCCAGGAAGGACTCGTCGCCCTCGTAGGGGGTGAAGTTCTTCTGGATGAAGTCGCGAACATCGATCTCGTTCTGCCAGTTACCGCCGTTGAAGCCAGCCCAGGCCTTGGCCTGAAGATCTTCGGCAGAAACCTTAGCGGCATCTACTGCTGTCATATTCAATCTCCTTGTTAGAGGAACCGCAGCGGCTGCGTCTTCGCTCCGCTGTCACCAATAATATTACCGAGCGAATGGCGGTTTCATGCCGTTTTTCGCGTGACGTTCCTCACATTTTGAGCACGCTCTCAATGGCTTTTATGGCCCAGCTCACATTGACCCCGTGAGCTGGATCACAAAGCCTTAGCATCGCCGATCGTCCGTTGGAAACGGGGTCTGCGGACGACGTCGCGCAGACCCCGATGCGGATGCGGGATCGGTCACGACCTCTGGGCTCGCTCAGAGGTCCGTATCACCTCCAGCCGCGATCCTGCTCCTCCCACTTGCGGTTGCGCTCCTCCGCGATCTTCCATGCGTTGAGCGCATCCTCCTCGCTGTCGTACGGCCCCATACGCTCACCGATCGGTGACTGGGGTCCGAGTTCGGCCTGCTCGGTACGGGTGTTGAAATACCATTTCTTATCGTTCATTGCTGCTCCTTTCGTCATTGAGCCACCACGACGTCATCGTTCCCTTCGGGGAGGGGGGTGGATCATCGTGGATCCGCATTCCCGTATTCGCGCTATTCGCGCTATTCGCGGAACCGGCTGGTGATCGGCAGCCGGCGGTCGCGTCCGAACGCCAGAGACGTGACCTTCGGACCGAGCGGATACTGACGCCGCTTCCATTCGGCGCGATCCACCAGACGCATCACCGTATCCACGGTATGCTCGTCGAAGCCGTCCGCAAGCAGATCGGCCCTGCCATGCGCATGTTCGATATAGGCGGCAAGCACCCTGTCGAGCAGATCGTATTCCGGCAGCGAGTCGGAATCCTTCTGTCCAGGCCTCAGTTCGGCGCTCGGCGGCTTGACGATGGAATTGACGGGAATGATCTCCTTGGCCTGAACGCCGCGACAGGCGGGATCGATGCCCGCCACCTGAACGCCTCCGATGCCGATTCCCTCCTTCGCCGCGCGGTTCCGCCACCTGGCGAGCTGCCATACACGGGTCTTGAGCAGATCCTTGATCGGAGCGTATCCGCCGACGGCATCCCCGTAGATCGTGGAATACCCGCAGGCCAGCTCGCTTTTGTTGCCGGTGGCCAGCGCAAGCAGACCATGGGCGTTCGAATAGGCCATCACGATGACGCCGCGGATGCGCGCCTGAAGATTCTCCTGAGCCACGCCGGTGAGCGACAGCTGCCGCTGATACGCCTCGAACAGCGGTTCGATCGGCTGGATTTCATAATGCGCACCGATGTTTTCAGCCAGATCGGCTGCATCGTCCTTCGAACCGTCGGAGGAATACCGGCTCGGCATGGAGATGCCCCACACGTTCTCCCCTCCGCAGGCGTCGGCCGCCATGGCGGCGACCAGCGCCGAATCGATGCCGCCGGAAAGGCCGAGCACCACACCCTTGAACCCGTTCTTCGCCATATAGTCGCGCAGCCCCAGCACGCAGGCGGTGTACACCTCCTGATCGGGGTCGAGCACCTCGGCGATCGTGGAGACAAGCCCGTCATGTCCCTTCTCGGCCAGAGTCCAGAAGCTCAGGTCCTCCACGAACTGCGGAGAGCGCTCCAGAATGGTGCCGTCACGGTCGATGACGAAGCTGCCGCCGTCGAAGACCAGATCATCCTGGCCTCCCACCTGGTTGAGATAGATCAGCGGGGCGTCGACCTCATGGGCCCGCCGCTGCCCGAGATCCACGCGCACATGGCCCTTGCCCTCCTCGTACGGAGAGCCGTTGATGGTGAGCAGCACGTCGATGCCCTGCTCGGCCAGCGCCGCCACAGGACCTCCGTCCTGCCAGATATCCTCGCAGATCGCCACGCCGATGCGCCGCCCATTCACCTCGAAGACCAGCGTATCGGAACCGGGACTGAAAATGCGGAACTCGTCGAACACCCCGTAGTTGGGCAGGAAATGCTTGTCGTAACCTGCCCAGACCACACCCTGATGCAGCACCACGAGCCTGTTCTGCGGCAGCGAGGCCTCACGGTCGGTGCCCACGGTGCCCACGACGATATACAGGTCTCCCAACCCCTCGTCGTTCAGCCTTGACGCGAGCTCGTCGGCCTTGTCCCATGCGGCCCTGCGGAACGTGGCGCGAAAGGCCAGATCCTCGATCGGATATCCCGTCAACGTCATCTCGGGGAACACCACCACATCGGCATTCCCCTGCGCCGCCCGGCGGGCATACCGTAGCACCTTGTCGGCGTTGCCGTCCAGATCGCCCACGCAGGTATCGATCTGGGCCAATCCGAACCTGATCCGTCCGCTGCTTCGTTCGTCGGTCATATACACTCCTCTGCCGATTGCTTCACGTTCATCCTAGCCGCTCGAATCGAATTACCCCGTCAGCGTCCGCATCCCCGCCACCCGTTTGGGCATGGTCGCGGAGGCATGCGACACTTTTACCCATGACTACAGTAATCATGCATACCTCAGAAGGTGACATCCGCATCGACCTGTTCGACAAGCAGGCTCCCCAAACCGTGGAGAACTTCGTCGGTCTCGCCACCGGCAAGAAGGAGTGGTACGACGAGCTCACCGGGGAGACCCGTACCGAGAAGTTCTACAACGGACTGACCTTCCACCGCATCATCAAGGACTTCATGATCCAGGGCGGCTGCCCGCTCGGCACCGGTACCGGCGGCCCCGGCTACATGTTCGACGACGAGATCGACCCCTCGCTGACGTTCGACAGGCCCTATCTGCTGGCCATGGCCAATGCCGGCCTGCGTCGCGGCCGTGACGGCCAGATCCACGGAACCAACGGATCCCAGTTCTTCATCACCACCGTCCCCACGCCATGGCTGGACGGTCACCACACCATCTTCGGCGAGGTCGCCGACGATGAATCCAAGGCCGTGGTGGACAGGCTGGACGCCGTACCCACCGACGCCGGCGATCGCCCGCTCGACCCGGTGATCATCGAAACGATCGAGATCCAGTAGTCGCCGGAATGGTTTCGGCATCGTCACCGATCTCTCGATTATCTCGATGCCGGACCTACGGCAGAAGCACGGCGGTAAGCGGTCGGGCGAGGAAGCGGCAAGGACGTCGCCGCCCGACCGTCCGTGGTTCATCCTCCCTTTTCCACTCATGGCCCATCGTCGGGGTCTTTCACGACCTATAAATTATTCCGATTATGAAACAGCCGTGTCCACGCTCCAAATCCCATATAGTTGGGCCCGTCAACATGGATGCCATGAGGGAGGGAGCATCATGATCAACAGGAAGTCCATCGTCGGCGCAGCGCTCGCCATCACCACGGTCGCGGCGCTTGCTCTGAGCGGCTGCGGCAGCGCTGCGAATTCGTCGTCATCGAACGGCGGCGACAAGACCATCACCATCGCGGCAAGCCCCACTCCGCACGCGGAGATTCTCAACAACGCCGTCAAGCCTCTGGTGGAGAAGGACGGCTACAAGCTGGAGGTGAAGGAGTTCACCGACTACGTCCAGCCGAACACCGCCACGGAAGAGGGGGACGTGGACGCCAACTACTTCCAGCACAAGCCGTATCTGGATGACTTCAACAAGGAGAAGGGCACTCATCTCGTTTCGGTTGAGGCCGTGCATTTCGAACCGTTCGGCCTGTACCCGGGAAAGACGAAGACCCTTGACGCTCTGCCGGACGGCGCCACGGTGGCCGTGCCGAACGATGCCACCAACGAGGCCCGCGCACTGCTGCTGCTCGAGGACGCCGGACTGATCAAGCTCAAGGACCCCACGAACATCGCATCCACGCCGAAGGACATCACCGAGAATCCGAAGAACCTGAAGTTCAAGGAGCTTGAGGCCGCTGTGGTGCCCACCGTGCTGCAGGACGTCGACATCGCCGCCCTGAACGGTAACTACGCCATTCAGGCCAAGTTCGATCCCGCAAAGGACGCACTTGCCATCGAGAAGGCCGACGGCCTCGCCGCGAAGACGTACGCGAACATCCTTGTGGTGAAGGAAGGCAACGAGAACACCGACAAGACCAAGGAGCTCAAGAAAGCCCTGAACTCCAGCGAGGTTCGCGATTACATCAACAAGACCTACAAGGGTGCAGTCGTTCCGGTCTTCTGATCGGGAGGACCGGCATCGTCCGCGATCCGAACAAGCATATGGATTCCAAGGCAGTGTGCCCGACTCGTCAAGATCGGGCGCACTGCCTTTTGATGGTCCTGCCCGGCCTCTTCGGCCGGACGACATCCGAACAGTTTCGACCAAATGGATAGCAATGATCAAATTCGAACATCTTCATAAAAGCTACGGCGAGGGTCGGGATGCCCACGAAGTGCTTCACGACGTCAACCTCGACATCGCCGACGGCGAGGTCTTCGGCATCCTCGGCTCATCGGGCGCCGGAAAATCCACACTGGTACGCTGCATCAACCTGCTGGAGCGCCCCACGAAGGGCAGCGTGATCATCGACGGCAACGACGTGACGAACGCGACGGGCGCCGAACTCGCCCGGCTGCGGTCATCCATCGGCATGATCTTCCAGGACTTCAATCTGTTCGCGCAGCGTACGGTGCTCCGCAACGTCACATTCCCGCTGGAGCTGCACCACGTTTCGGCCGACGAACGCCGAACCCGCGCCGAACGCCTGCTCGATCTCGTAGGTCTGAGCGATTACGCCGACCGCTACCCCAGTCAGCTTTCCGGCGGCCAGCAGCAGCGTGTGGCGATCGCCCGCGCATTGGCGAACAATCCTTCCATCATGCTGTGCGACGAAGCCACCAGCGCGCTCGATTCCACCACCACCGTGCAGATCCTCGACCTGCTGCGGCGGATCAATCGGGAAATGAACGTGACCATGGTGGTCATCACCCATTCCCTTGCCGTGGCCCGGAACATCTGCGACCGAATCGCCATGATCGATGGAGGGCACATCGTGGAGGTCGGCGAGACGGAAGCGCTGTTCCGCAATCCGAAGAGCGACATCCTCAAGACCCTGATCGCCAGTGCCGATGCACAGAACCATCGCGGAGGGACAGGAGTTCCCGGCGACGAAGGCGGATCCCACACCGCAGCAACGGAGGTGAAGTGAGATGACCACGGTGATTCAGGAGTTCATCGCCGAATACGGCGAACTGCTTATTCAGGGCACATGGGACACGCTCGTCATGACCACGGTCTCCACGCTGATCGCCTATGTGATCGGCGTGCCGATCGGCGTGCTGCTCACCATCAGCGCCCCTCAGGCACTGTGGCCGCACCGCGCGCTTCACACGGTGCTCGGGTGGATAGTCAATATCGGCCGTTCCATCCCGTTCATCATCCTGCTGGTCGCGTTGATCCCCCTCACCCGCCTCATCACGGGCACATCGTTGGGCGTGCAGGGGGCTATCGTGCCGCTGGTGGTTTCCGCCGCACCGTTCGTGGCGCGCATGGTGGAGCAGAGTCTGGCCGAGGTGGACGGCGGACTCATCGAGGCCTCTCAGAGCTTCGGCGCCGGCCTGTGGCAGATCGTGACCAAGGTGCTGCTGTTCGAAAGCCTTCCGTCGTTGATTCGCGGTGCGGCGATCACCTTCATCAATCTGTTCGGATATTCCGCGATGGCCGGTACCGTGGGTGCCGGCGGTCTCGGTGATATAGCGATCCGTTACGGATACCAGCGATATCAGTATGACGTGATGGTGGTTTCGGTTGTCCTGTGCGTGATTCTGGTGCAGATCTTCCAGAGCATCGGCAATGTGGTGGCCCGCAGGATCGATCACCATTCCCGGTGACCGATACCGTAATGAATGATGGCCCACCGGGCGTATGCCGGTGGGCCATCATTCATTACGACGACTGTCTATCGGGCTCAGTGCCTCATCACGTTGCGCAGGGGCTCCCCCGCCGCATATCGGCGTACGTTCTCGCGTGCGATGTCGATGATCCGACGCTCCGTCGCCTCCAGATGGTAACCACCTGCAACATGAGGGGTGATCAGACAGTTGGGCTCGTTCCACAGAGGACTGTCATCCGGCAACGGCTCGGCCTCCGTGACATCCAGCCCCACGCCGCGCAGACGGTGCAGCTGGGAGGGCAGGGACCGCTCATCAAGCACGTCGCCACGTCCGCCATTGAGCAGAATCGCGCCATCGCGCAGCAACTCCAGACGATGCAGGTCGATGAGATGATGGGTATCGGCGGAGGACGGCAGGAAGCATGCCACCACATCGGCCTTGGTGAGCAGCACATCCAGCGCATCGAAGCCATACATCGCATCGATGCCGTCGGCCGACTTGCTGGGATCACGCCTTACGCCGAGGGTATGCGCACCGCAGCCCTTGACCAGATGAGCGAAATGCGAACCCAGATCGCCGGTACCGAGAATCACCACCGTGGCGCCGTCCAACGTGGCGGCACGACCGAGATCATTCCACTCGTGGGCACGCTGCTGATCGCGATAGCCGGGCAGATTCTTCATCAGCGCCCACAGCATGGCGAACATATGCTCGGCCACGGTCTGCCCATAGGCGCCGGAAGCACTGGTAAGCACGGCATCGGGAGGGAAAGCCCCCGAGTTGAGATACCGGTCGACACCAGCGCTCCACGTCTGCAACCATTCGAGATTGATGAAATCAGGCAGCGTATCGACTTCGATGTTGCCGATCACCGCGGTGGCGTGACCCCGGATGTCATGCGGAACATCCGCCTGCCACAGCATGGTTCCACGACGCGACGGATCGGCAAGGAAAATCTGCCGTACATCGCCCGAAGCTTCCAGAAAGCTCTGGCGTTCCGCCTCGGTAAGAGGCAGGCAATTGACGATCAAGCGCTCGCCCAGCTGCATCTCGGTCATACGACCACTCCTTTCGGCATAGGAAACCAAACAACCAGTCAACAAACTTCGCTCCCGGACACACCGCATCGTGGACGACGAAACGTCGCTACAGATGCGCGATGAACTCCCCCGTACGTCGCAGCCCCTCCCGCAGCGCCTCTCGGGACGCCGCATAGGACAGTCTCACATGCGTGTCGGCCGTAGCCACGGCGAAGTCTCTTCCGGGAGTCAGGGCCACATAATACTCGTTCAGCAGACGCTCGCAAAACGTCCATGCGTCCAATCCGGTGGAGCCGACGTCGAAATACGCATAGAAGGCGCCGGTCGGCTGCACCTCAAGCGGCAGTCCGATGGCGGCGAGTCCCTCGACGACCAGTCGACGTCTGGCCAGGAACTCCTCCCGCCGTGCGTCGCATTCCGCGTAGGATTCGGGCGTGAAGCACGCCAGCGCTGCATACTGGACGGGCGTGGGCGCGCACAGAAGATAGTTCATGGCCAGATTGTCCGCAGCCTGCAGCAGTGATTCCGGCAACACCATCCAGCCAAGCCTCCAACCGGTCATGCCGAAGTATTTGGAAAAGCTGTTGACGGTAATGGCGTCCGGATCGCACGACAGCACCGAACGGATGCGTTCGCCTCGTTCATCCGCATCCGCCAGATCGAGATAGGTCTCATCCACGATGCGCCACGCCCCCTGTTCGCGTGCGTAGGCGCAGATGGCATCGAGCGTGTCGAACGGCATGCACGTACCCGTTGGATTCGACGGCGAAGTGATCATCACCACCGCAGTGGTCGGCGTCCAGGACCTCTGCACGCCATCAGGATCAAGATGGTATTTCGTTCGGGCGCTGGTAGGCACGCTCACCGGTATGCCGCCGAACGTCCTCACCAACTCACGGTTGCAGGGGTAGGAGGGATCCGCCACGATGACGTGACTACCCGGATCGACCGTCAGTGCCGTAGCCAGCAACAGCCCTTCGGATCCTCCGCAGGTGATGCAGATGCGCGACGGATCGACGACGACATCATGCCGGTCACGGTAGAAGCCGCTGATCGCCTCCCGAAGGCGAGGAATACCGAACGTGGCGGTATAAGGCAGAGGACGCCCGTCCATCAGCTCCGCCATGGCACGTCTCACGGCTTCGGGCGCGCCGAAATCCGGCTCCCCCAGCCCCAGTTTGATCACGTCATGCCCTTGCGCCGCCAATTCATCCGCTTTGGCGCCGAAGGCCATGGCCCGAAAGGGTTCCGACTGCGCTGCACGAACCGACATCTTCGGCGATTGCTGATTCATAAAAGGTTCCTTGTGCTATGACCGAGGTGTTCCATTCGGCGCAGATGAGAACGAATCGCATGATCCCGAATGAGATATACGATCCGCTCCCCTACGCGTCGTCCTTGCAGCATCTTAGCCGCATTCCGCCGAACCCGTCGAAGGCTCCGCCGCATGCCACGTCAGTAGATGCAGTATCCGCCATCCACTCGCAGATCCGTGCCGGTGACGTACGACGAGGCATCGGAAGCGAGGAACAGCACGGCACTGGCGATCTCGTCGTTGGTGCCGAACCGTTGCGCCGGCACGACCTCCAGCATGGCGTCATGGGCCTCCATGCTGATGCGTCCGTTGAAGATGCCGGACCAGATGTAGCCGGGCGAAATGGTGTTGGAACGGATGCCGTATTTCGCGAGCGCGGCGGCGAGGTACCGTGAATGCTCCATGATGCCGGCCTTGGTGGCGCCGTAGGCGTTGACCGGGGTGGGGCCGCCCATCATGTAGTTGGCGTTGTGGCCGGAGAGGGACGAGGTGAACACGAGGGAGCCGCCGTGGCCGTGTTCGCGCATGATCTCGTGCGCGATGCGTCCGGTGCGGTAGGCTCCGTTGAGGTTGATTTCGATGGTTTTGGTCCATACCTCTTCGGTGGCGTCCTGATCGTCGCCGGGTATGTTGACGCCGGCGTTGAGGAACGCGAAGTCCACGGTGCCCAGTTCATTCACGAGGCTCCTCTTGAGTTCGGCGACCTGATCCACGTCGGTCACGTCGCAGGGCAGTGCCGTGACGTTCACGCCGAATCGTTCGCTCATCCGTGCGGAGAGTTCCTTCAGGTGATCCATGGTCGAAGGCAGGTCGACCAATGCCACGTCGGCGCCGGCCTGTGCGAGAGCCGCCGCGGCGTTGCGGCCGAGTCCTCCTGCGGCGCCGGTGACGAATCCTTTCTTGCCTCGTAGGGAGAACCGGTCCATGATCGAATAGTCCGGGTTCTTCCACTTGTCGAGTGGGTATCGCTCATCGAAGATCGCTTCCACGTCTGTCATGTCATCGCTCCTTTACGATGTATCGCCGGCCGGGACGCCGGCTAGTGCCGAGTCTATCAGCGTGCGGCGGCGAATCAGGGAGCGGTTCGTCCGATCGGCGCTGGGCGAAGACCTGCCCGCGCGGGTTCCCGGACTGCTACGCCGTCCTTGAACCCGGCCAGTGCCGTGTTGCGGCGCCGGGCGACTAGACTTGCCGGCGTGAGGATCGTGGAGTCCGCGACGTACGGCAAGCATGGGGATTCGTCGCTCAATGAGGATGGCCTGTTCGTCGGCGATGCCTTCGTCGCAGTGGTCGATGGGGTGACGTCGAAGTGCCGGCTGGTTCGGTGGAATCCTTCGCCCGGGGTGATTGCCCGGGAGTCGTTGTTGGAAACGCTGGCGGTGGCCGATGTCGAACATCCCGATATGGATGTGCATACCATGCAGCGGCTTCTGGATTCCTCGCTGCGTGGCCGGTATGACGACGTTCCCGATCATCCGCGGGATTTCTTCGACGTGCATCCGGAGGAGCGGCTGGCGGCGAACGCCGTGGTGTTCAGCGCGGCGAGGCGTGAGATCTGGCTGTTTGGTGATTGTCAGGCGATGGTCAACGGCACGATCGTACCGACGACGAAGCGTGTGGACGTTGTGCTGGCTGCGGTGCGGTCGATGGTCTGCAGGCTATACGATATGGCGGATGCCGACGGTCGAAGGATGATCTCCGAGGAATTGGGATCGGGATTGAACGGCGGATTGAACGGCGGATCGGCCGCCGAGCGCGGCATCGCGGCCTTTCCCGCCGACGATGAACGGGACATCGGTCGCGAAGCTATATCGCCGCTGCTGCGACTGCAATCCCGGTTCGCGAATCGACGTGATGACGCATTCGGTTACTTCGTCTTCGATGGATACACCGACCGTGAATGGCCCGTCCCCGTTATCCCGGTGAATTCCAGCGATGAGATCATACTGGCCAGTGACGGATATCCCATCCTGAAGCGGTCATTGGAGGAATCCGAGCGAGCATTGTCCCAACTCCGTGATCGAGATCCCCGTCTGATCCGTGAATTCGAATCGACCAAGGGCTTCCCGAACGGTTCGGGGTTCTTCGACGATCGCACCTATATCCGGTTCGTCGTGTGATCTTCTCCGGTTCGTCGTATGACCGCCCACTACTATCATGGTCGGCATGAGCGATACCAGGGAAACCAACGGACAGAACGGAACCACGACACGACTGGAAGCGGGCATGACAGCCCCCGATTTCACCCTTCCCGACGATCAGGGAGGGGAACTGACCCTCTCCTCCCTGCGCGGCGGACGCGTGATCCTATACTTCTACCCCGCCGCGATGACCCCCGGCTGCACCAAGGAGGCCTGCGACTTCCGAGACCGGCTCGACCGGCTGACGGCGGCCGGGTACACGGTGGTCGGCGTGTCGAAGGATTCGCTCGACAGACTCGCCCGGTTCCGCGAACGAGACGGACTCACCTTCCCGCTGCTGAGCGATCCCGATCTGACCGTGCACCGGCAGTACGGCGCCTACGGGGAGAAGAAACTGTACGGCAAGGTGAGACTCGGCGTGATCCGTTCCACATTCGTGATCGATGAGAGCGGCACGATCGAATTGGCACGATACAACGTCCGGGCCACGGGCCATGTGGATTCGCTGCTCAGGCAACTGGCGAAGATGGATTGACTCCTCGGAGGCGTGGCGATCAATCGCCGATAATCCGACACGCCGGTTCGTCCTCTCTCCCCGACAATAGCCCAACGGTCCCCGAATATCCGAAATCCCTATATCTGGAATCCCTATATGTGGCATGCGTTTCAATTTTTCGCCTATGCGAAATACACTGCATATCTATCGAATAGTCGTCGATTCGCCAAGAATCGGCAAGGGGGAAGGAAGATATCGATGCTGCATTTCGACAGCGATTACATGGAAGGCGCGCATCCGCTCGTTCTGGAGGCGTTGCTGGCGGACGCCGGACATCAGCACGTCGGGTACGGGCTCGATGAGGTATGCGACGAAGCCCGTGAACGCATACGGGAGGCATGCGGGTGCCCGCAGGCCGAAGTATGGTTTCTGCAGGGCGGTACGCAGACCAACCGCACGGTCATCGCCGCCTCGCTGAGACCGTATGAAGGCATCGTGGCCGCGCAATCCGCGCATATCAACGTGCATGAAGCCGGCGCTATCGAGGATTCCGGACACAAGGTGATGCCTTTGCCACAGCATCAGGGCAAAATCGACGCCGAGGAGCTCGAACGGTTTCTTGACGATTTCCGACGGGACGAAAACCATGACCACATGGTGCATCCCGGCATGGTGTATATCTCGCATCCCACGGAATTCGGTACGCTGTACTCCGCCGACGAGCTGAAAAGGATCTCCCACGTCTGCCGTGACTTCGGCATACCGCTGTATCTCGATGGGGCGCGTCTTGGCTATGGGGTCGCGGCCGACGGCACGGACGTGACGCTGAAAACCGTGGCAGAAACCTGCGACGTGTTCTACATCGGGGGCACCAAGGTGGGTGCGCTGTTCGGCGAAGCGGTGGTGATCGCGCGTCCGGGCATGATTCCCGCGTTCTTCACGCAGATGAAGCTCAACGGCGCTCTGCTGGCCAAGGGCTGGCTATTGGGATTGCAGTTCCGCACGCTGTTCACCGACGACCTGTACACGCATATCGCACGTCATGCGGACGAGCAGGCCATGCGCATCAGGGAGGGATTCCTCACCAAGGGCTATGATCTGCCGTTCGACTCCCCAACCAATCAGCAGTTCCTGACCGTGGACGACGATACGCTGGCGCGGTTGCGCGAGCATGCGACGCTGAGCTTCTGGGAGAGGACCGACGATGGCCGCACCACGATACGGTTTGCCACAAGCTGGGCCACGAAGGCCGAGGACGTCGATGCGCTGCTGGCATTGATCTGATCGGAGATCCGATCGGACGTGGGGATCGGGCCGACGGCTCGGAAACCGTCCGAAAGCAGCCACGGAACGACGAAAGCGGGGGATCCCTCCGAATGAAGAGGAATCCCCCGCTTTCTGCTCGAAAAGGGTCCCGAGCAAGCCCGTCGCGAATCCTACGCGAACCGGCTCACTTGGTGTAATCCATGTTCTTGCTCTCCTTGATGAGTAGCAGCGCGATCAGCGCGACGGCGCTCATGGCGGCCATGTACCAGCCGACGGACATGATGCCATAGGTGCTCACCAGCCAAGTGGCCAGAGACGGAGCGAAGGCGCCACCGAAGATGGCGGCGAGATTGTAGCTCAGACCAGCACCGGAGTAGCGCACATGCATCGGGAAGAGCTCGGGCAGATAGGCGCCGGAAGGACCGAACAGGCCACCCATGAGCACGAATCCGATGCAGAGGAACACCATGATGCGTACCATATCGTGCTGAAGCAGCGCCGGAGCGAAGAAGCTGAATACGAGGGTGACTGCGGTGGTGGCGATCAGCACCTTCTTACGGCCGAGCTTGTCGGCCTGCAGGCATCCGACGACGATGAACGCGGCGAAGAAGAACACCGAGACCATCTGCATGGCCAGATACTGCGGCTGGCTGAAGCCGAGGTTGGCGACGCCGTAGCTGAGCGACCAGGTACCGAGAATGTAGAACAGCGTGTAGGTGATGCCCATGGCCACGGTACCCAGCAGCACCTGCTTCCAGTACGGGAGCAGATCGGTGAGCGGGTGCTTGGAGGTGCGCTTCTCGGCGGAAGCCTGCTGGAAGATCGGGGTTTCGCTCATGCGGGCGCGCACGTACAGGCCGATGACGACGAGGATGGCGGACATGAGGAACGGGATGCGCCATCCGAAGGAGAGCATCTGGGCCTTGCTCAGGTGCGTGGTGAGCAGCAGGTTGATGCCGTAGGCGCAGAAGAAGCCGATCGGGGCGCCGAGGTTCGGGAATGAGCCGTACAGGGCGCGCTTGTCGGCGGGAGCGTTTTCCGTGGCGACCAGTGCGGCGCCGGACCATTCGCCGGCGAGGCCGACGCCCTGGCAGGCGCGGCAGACGCACAGGATCACGACGGACCACACGCCGATCTGCTCGTAACCGGGAAGCACGCCCACGAGGAACGTGGCGATGCCCATGGTCATCAGGGCCACGACCAGCGTCTTCTTGCGGCCGAGCTTGTCGCCGAAATGACCGAACAGCATGGATCCGAACGGACGGGCGAGGAAGGAGACGGCGAAGGTGACGAAGGCCATGAGCGTGGCGATGGCGGGATTGGACTTGGCTACGTCGGTGAAGAAGATGACGCCGAAGTAGCTGGCGGCGGCGATGGAATAGCAGTAATTGTCGTAGAACTCGATGGCGGTGCCGACCATGGATGCCGCAATGATCTCGGCGACGGAGTCCTTCTTCACTGCGGACTGGGTGCCGGTTACGGAAACCGATGTGGTGGACATGACTTCATTTCCTCTCAATACCAAACCGAGAACCGCTACGGAGGCCACGTTACACCCGCTGTCGTCAAGTGCAACGCAAGGCGACGGCGCGGAGGTTGTCTTCCCTTCTTTTGGAATCGCTCTAATCTTGCTCCTCATGATCGGATCGCGGCCAATAATTCCACATTATGGACCTCTATGCCTTCAAATGTGAGACGACGCACACTTGTCCGATTGGCATGGCTGACCTATTCCGAGACGAAGCGAGGCCCGCCGGATGATTCCGACGGGCCTCGCCAAGGAGAACCGGACGTGTCGCTATTCTTTCTGCAATGCGGTGACCGCACGCTGCAGGACGACGAACACGAGGATCATGATGCCGACCACGATCTGCACGGCCTCGGCGGGCACGCCGAAGTCGGTGGTGAGCGGTTCGAGGATGGAACGGACCAGTGCACCGAGCACGGAACCGAGCACATAGCCGAAGCCACCGGTGATAATCGTGCCGCCGATGACCACGGAGGCGACTGCATCGAGCTCCCAGCCGACGCCGACGGTGTTCTTCGCCGAACCGATGTTGGCGGTGTACACGATGGAGGCGAGGGCGGCCAGCGTGGCGGACGTCAGGTAGATCACGTACTGGGTGCGCTTGACCGGCAGACCCATGAGCTCGGCGGACGAGCGGGAACCGCCGATGGCGTAGATCGTGCGACCGGTACGGGTGTGGTGCAGCAGGATGTAGCCGAAGATGACCACCGCGACGGCGATGATCACGCCGAGGTTGATGCTCAGATCGTTCGAGATCTTCGGATTGTCGATGATCTTCCAGCCTTCGCCGCCGATCCAGCTGTAGTTGTTGTTGGCAGGCATGGTGAGCGAATCGGTGGAGATGATCGAGGCGATGCCTCGGGCGAGGAACATCGTGGACAGCGTTGCGATGAACGGCTGCATGTTGAATTCCTCGATCAGCACGCCGGCCAGCAGACCGAACGCCGCGCCGATGAGCAGCATGACCACGAGCACCAGCGGCGCCGGAGTGCCGCCGTTGAGCATCTTCATGCCGACCACGGCCGTGATGGCCACGATGGCGCCGACCGAAAGATCGATGCCGCCGGTGAGGATCGGCAGGGTCATGGCCACGGCCAGAATGATCAGGTAGGCGTGGTCGATGAACAGGGACGAGATGAAGCCGAGCCTGAAGTAGGTGCCGAACAGCACCTGACCCATGATCAGCATCAGGATGAAGATCACCACCGCGGCGATCGTCGGAATCATCTGGGCGTCGAACTTGCCGCCCTTGGCCTTCTTGGTCTTCGGAGCATTTACCGTTGCAGTCGTCATGCTGCCACCGCCTTCTGAGAAGCCTTGAGCGCGCGCTTGCGTTTCATTTCGGCGCTCAGATTATGGATCTTCGGAGCCTGCATCACGCAGATGATGATGACCACCGCGGCGAAGAAGGCCGGGGTTGCGGCCGAATCGATGCCGAGGGTGATGATGGTCTTGCGGATCATCGCGATGATGACGGCGCCAAGAGCGCTGCCTGCGAGGGAGAACTTGCCGCCGAGCAGCGAGGTACCACCGATAACGACCGCAAGGATCGCGTACATTTCCAGATCCTGACCGGTCTTGACCACGTCGACTCGCATCACGGATGCGGTGGCGAACAGACCTGCGATGGAGGCCAGCAGGCCGGAGATCGCGTAGACGAGGAAGAGGATCTTGCGAGGCTTGATGCCGGTCATGCGGCTGGCCTCCTGGTTGATGCCGACGGATTCGATCATCATGCCCATGGCGGTCTTGCGCGCGACCGCGCCGACGATCAGCACGATGACGAGGGCGATGACGAAGTTCGCGGGAATGCCGAGGATGAAGCCGTTGGCCATCCAGCGCAGCGGTTCGCCACCGGCGATCTGGGAGGCGTCGGTGTTCTCACCGGAGGTGATCACCTTGGCCACGCCACGGCCGGCGAGCATCATGATCAGCGTGGTGATGAACGGCTGCAGACCGAGCACGGAGACCAGCAGGCCGTTGATGGAGCCGATGATCAGGCCGACGAGCAGGGCGACGAGGATCGCGACCCACACGTTGGCGCCGCCCACGAGCAGCTGCATGGAGGTGGCGCCCGCCACGGCCATCACGGAACCGACCGAAAGGTCGATGCCCGCGGTGGAGATGACCAGCGTCATGCCGGTGGCGATCATCAGGTATCGGGCGGATTCCTGAAGCATGGTGATCAGCGGGCCGGCCAGACCGCCGGTGTTGGTGTTCCAGGTGAGCTTGAGGAACGAATGGTCGACGATGGTGCAGATGATGATCAGCGCGATGAGTGCGACGACCGACCAGGTGAGATTGTTTCCCAGGATCTTGTTGACGATCCCGTTCTTCTCATCCTTCTTATCCGAGGCTGCCATCTCATGCCTCCTTTCCGGAATTGGCGATGGTCTCGACGATGGTGGCCTGGGAGACCGTGTCGTCGTTAACGATATTGGCGATCTTCTGATGGTCCTTGAGCACGGTGATGGCGTCGGAGAGTCGGACGACCTCCTCCAGCTCGGAGGAGATGAACACCACGCCCATGCCCTGGGCGGCGAGTTCGAGCACCTTCTGCTGGATCTCGGCCTTGGCGCCGATGTCGATGCCTCGCGTCGGCTCGTCGAGGATCAGCAGCTCCGGATGCACTGCCAGCCAGCGAGCGATGAGCACCTTCTGCTGGTTTCCACCGGAGAGGTTCTTGATGAGCTTGTTCGGATCCGGCGGACGAACGTTGAGCTCCTTCATGTACTTGTCGACGATCTCGTCGGCTTCCTTCTTCGGAATCGGCTTGAACATGCCGCGGGTGGCCTGCAGTGCGATCAGCATGTTCTGACGAACCGTCAGATCGCCGATGATGCCTTCGTCGCGGCGGTTCTCGGTGGAGTACGCGATCTTGTTCTTCAGCGCGGTGTACGGGCTGTCGATGTTGACCTTCTTGCCGTTGAGGTAGTACTCGCCGTTGTCCGGCTTGTCGGCTCCGAACATCAGTCGGCCGAGCTCGGTACGACCGGAACCCAGCAGACCTGCGAAACCAACGACCTCGCCGGCGTACACGTCCTGATCGGTGGGCTCGATCTGTCCCTTGCGGCCGAGCTTCTTGATGGAGACGACGGGCTTCTCGCCGGGCTTGATCTCACGGCGGGCCTTCTTGGCGCCGATCTGGCTGAGCTCGTCGGCGCTCTTGCCGATCATCATGCCGATGAGTTCGTCGCGCGGGGTCTCCTTGGTCATGACCTCCTTGATGAACTGGCCGTTACGCAGAATCGTGAGTCGGTCGGTGATCTCGTAGATCTGATCCAGGAAGTGGGAGACGAACAGGATGGCGACACCGGAATCACGCACCTTGCGCATGATCTCGAAGAGATCCTCCACCTCGTTGGCGTCCAGGGAGGAGGTCGGCTCGTCGAGGATCAGCACCTTGGCATCAATGACCATGGCTCGGGCGATGGCCACCAGCTGCTGCATGGCGATGGAGATCGAGCTCAGCGGAGCACGGGGATCAAGATACTCCAGACCCATCTTGGCCAGATGCTTGCGGGCCTCGGCGTGGGTCTTCTTCCAGTCGATGCCGAGAGGGCCACGCTT
Source organism: Bifidobacterium margollesii (assembly GCF_002860355.1). Classification (GTDB taxonomy): domain Bacteria; phylum Actinomycetota; class Actinomycetes; order Actinomycetales; family Bifidobacteriaceae; genus Galliscardovia; species Galliscardovia margollesii. The sequence continues at coordinate 64,332 of NZ_NMWU01000035.1, read as the reverse complement.
CTCGTGACCGAGCATCACGTTCTCGCCGATCGAGAGGTTGGTGCACAGGTTGACCTCCTGATACACGGTGGCGATGCCCGCGTTCTGGGCGTCGAGGGTGCCGTTGAGCTGAGTGGGCTTGCCGTCGACGGTGATGGAACCCGCATCGATCTTGTACACACCGGTCAGGGCCTTGATCATCGTGGACTTGCCGGCACCGTTCTCGCCCATGAGGGCGTGGACCTCACCGGGGAAGAGACGAAGGTTGACACCGTCCAGGGCCTTGACACCAGGGAATTCGATCGTGATGCCCTTCATCACGACGATTGGTTGCTTTTCTGTCATGTCTTTGCCTTACGAAAGGGGTTGTTATCGTTTTGTGACATTTGGCCGAACATGAGGAACGGTGCATCGGAATGAATCCGATACACCGTTCACTGCTGATTATGTCGTATTGGCGTATGCCGTTGAACCCGAAGGTTAATCCTGAGGATCAGTAGGCGCGCTCACCGGAGTCGAGAGCGGACTTGGCGGCAGCCTTGTCGAAGGTCTTGGAATCGATCTGGATGTCGGCCTCGGGGGTCTTGCCATCCAGCTTGTCCTTGACGGCCTGGGCGGTCTCCTTGCCGAAGATCGGGTTGTACTCGATCACGTAGTCGAGATCGCCGTCGACCACAGCCTGCAGAGCTGCCTTGGTGCCGTCGATGGTGACGATCTTGACCTTGCCCTTCAGACCGGCGGCGTCCACGGCCTGAGCGGCGCCGATGCCCATCTCGTCGTTCTGAGCGAAGATGAACTGCGGGTTCTGGGACTTGTACTTGTCGAGCAGACCGGCGGTGACGGTCTTGGCCTCATCGGTGGACCAGTTGGCGGACTGGGATTCGAGGACCTTGATGTTGGAGGCGACCTTGTTGTTCCAGCCGGTGCCGCGGTCCTTCACCACGGACAGACCGGCGGGGCCTTCGAGGATGAATCCGTTGGCGCCGTTCGGGAAGTCCTTGGCGATGCGCTCGGCGGCCTGCTCACCGGCCCATTCGTTGGACGGTCCGATGTGGGAGACGATGGCCTTCTTGGCCTCGGCATCCTTGACCTCGACGTTACGATCGACCGTAAAGACCGGGATCTCGGCTTCGGCGGCCTTCTTCAGCGAATCATCCCAACCGGAGTCCTCGGTGGAGGACAGGATGATGGCATCGACTTCATCGTTGACGAACTTGTTGAACGCCTGAATCTGCTTCTGCTGATCGTTGTTCTGCGTCGGGGAGTACACCAGATTGAAGCCGGCGTCCTTGAACGCCTTCTTGATGTCGTTCTCGTTGGCCGTACGGAAGCCGCCCTCGGGACCGACCGCCACGAAACCGACGGTCTTCTGACCATCGGAGCTGCTATCGCTGCTGCTGGAGCTGCTGCCACCGCATGCCGCGAGGCCCACCATGGTGGAAGCTGCCACGATAGCGGCGAGGCCGGTCTTGATTGCTTTCTTCATATGACTCCTCCTTGAGTATGGTGGTAGGTCGTTCTACCATCGGGACGAACACTGTTGTTCCGTCGTTAGCGTTCACATTATTACCTGACAATTCACTGATCAACACCAGTGGATAACAAATCAATAACAGAATGGCCAATAAACGATAACAACACTGTTCTTTGAAAGATCATGTTCGTTTCTGTTTGATCCAACGATTCGTTTACTTCATTCCTGATCGTTTCTGTGATGCACGACTATCGTCAACACGCCGACGGCGCAACCAACGACTTCATTCGTTGACGCCGGTCCGAAAATGCCAGCCGTCACCATCCGCTGGTAATGGCATCGGTCTGGTAGTCGAGCACACGCCATGAAGCGTTCAACGAGGCACGGGCGTAACGGACCATGCCATCGCCATCCAATGCGATCAGACTCTGGGTCTGGTCGATCTGACCGGCCACCAGCTCCCGCGTGTCCTCAGGAAGCCGCTGAGGACTCTCCGGGCCCGGCGAAAGCTGCTGATATCCACTGCCCGCATCGCGCAATGCATACACCACCGTCGATTCGTTGTAGAACGTCAGCGACACGATATTCGATCTGTTCGAAATCGTGTTCGGATGGGAACTCAACCCGGAAGGCAGCCGATTCGAATCCCGCGAGATGCCGATCATGACAATCCTGCCGCCGTCCACGCCCTTTTTCGGTCCCAACGCAACCACGGCGCGTGATCCCTCCGGGGCAATATCGAACGCGGTGATCTGACGTCCCTCGAACATCGATGCCGAGAAACGCCTCTCCTGCCCATTGACGTGCACCATGATCTGCGAGGAATCCTTCGAAACCGCCCAGATCTCGTCGTCGATGCCCTCTCGGATGATGCTCGCCTCATTGCCGCCGAACAGCGTTCCGCAGGCATCGGTGTCCTTCGTCACGCATTCCACAATGCCATCCGGCCTGAGAATGGCGCCACCGCGTTCGGTGAACGCCATGCCCACGGCCCCGTCAAACCTGCCGGCCACGTCTCCCAGACGTACGATATTGTTCGAGGCGATGGACAGGATGAAATTGTTCGCGAGAGTGTACAAGTGCCTCGGCGGCTGATCTATCGAGATATTCTCGTTCTCGTCCGCATTCGACAGATCCTGCCCCGCGTCGTCGACGACGCTGAGACGGTATTCCCCGCTGCCATCGCCCAACGTCAGCCGAATGCGCCTGATCAGTTTGGCACGCTCATCCACCGTCAGCGACATCACACTGTTGGTGAGCTTCACCTGCACCACACCCTGCGACATCGGCACGGAATCCATGGCAAGAGCGATCGCACCGTCACCCACCGACTGCGCGGCGTCGCCAAGCCAGTTCGCCGGCTCACGAAGCAGCTCACGCACGGCAAGCGTACGCCACTGTCTCCACGCGAACCACCGCTGGTCGGGAATCAGCGTCCGCCCGGAATCAGCGAGCTGGTAAAGCTCCACCTGCCGAAACACCTGGAAGAATCCGGACTGTGAAATGCTGATGCCATCGGGCAGCGAGGAAATACGCCACTGTCCGTCCACTTTGACGAGACGAAGCTCGATTCTGGACGAACCACTCGCGCCTTCGGCCGAATACACGCCGCGGGAATCGACCGCGCCGATCGAATTGTAGGAGATGGACACCGTCACCCGCGATGGTTGCCGCGACTGCAGGTCCATCGTATCGGCTTCACGGGAGATCTGAAGCTCCCCCGAATAGATGACCGTTTTCGCATCCGGCTTCCACGTCTTCCGGGCCGCATCGGTGAGGAACTCCTTCGCCACCTTGAATCCGTCGCTCTGCGGACCAGCCGGCAGGGAGTCGATGAATCCCCGCACGATCTGCTCGGGTTCGGCATCCTCACTCGGCCCCTGGGGATCGATATAGACGCGATGGTCTTCGTTCTGTGTAAGACTCACCCGCTCCACCGGTCCACTGGTGGGAAGCCCCATCGAGCATCCCGAAACAAGCGTCAGCGATGCGACCAATGCCACCGCGCCGGCGATGCGCACGGCACGTCGGATTCCCGATTCTCGATTCCACTCGCGAAACCACCGCATGATCGCCTTCCTCATCGCCCGTCACCGCCTTCGGCTTCCAACGCGGCGTCATTCGAGCCGCTGCTCGCGTACCCATCCAGTCTGGTCCTGCCCTCAAGGAACGAACCGATGATCCCCGGATACGATCCTTCGATGAAGCGCACAGGCCGATCCCGTTCATCAACGGATCCCGATCCCGCCCTGATGGGAATGGAGAGCAGGAACCATGTGCCCTCTCCCAACCGTGACCTGACGGAGAGATCTCCCTCGTGCAGCAGGGCATCCTGCATGGCGATCGACAGTCCCAGCCCGGTGCCGCCGGTCAATCGCGATCGCGAGGTGTCGGCCCTCCAGAAGCGGTCGAAGATGTGCTCGAGATCCTCGGGATCGATGCCGACGCCGAAGTCCCGGACGCTGACGACCACCGCCCGGTCATTGGCCGCGACGCGAACCTCGATCGGCTTATCCTCGGCGAAATCGATGGCATTACCCAGCAGATTGCGAATGATGCGCGTGATGCGTCGCGAATCCATGTCCGCAGCCACCGGGTAATCGGGCATCGTGATCGAAATCACGACATGCCGCGCCTGGGCGATCTCGCGGACATCGTCAACGGCATCGTCAACGGGCACGCGAATATCGGTCTCGACCAGATCGGCCGAGGCCGAACCGGCGTCATAGCGGGAGATCTCCAGCAGATCGGCGAGCATCTGCTGGAATCGGGACGTCTGTTCGCTCAGCAGTTCCACAGTGCGTGCGGTGCTGGGCTCGAAACCGTCCTTGCGGGCTTCGAGCAGATCAGCCGCCATACGGATCGTGGTCACGGGAGTGCGTAGTTCGTGACTCACGTCGGAGACGAACCGTCGCTGCATGGAGCTCACCGTCTCCAGTTCGTCGATCTTCTCGTTGAGGGAATCGGCCATCTCGTTGAACGACTGCTGCAGCACGCCGATCTCGTCTCTTCTGGTGACCTCGGTACGAGCTGAAAGATCGCCGGACGCCAGCTTTTCCGCAGTGCTGGCCACATTGCTCACCGGGCGAATGATACCGCGCATCACCCGCCAGATGATCAGACCGACGACAATGCTCATCAGCAGACACGAAACCAGCAGTGCGAACTCGATGTTCATCACCGTCGTCTGCTGTATCTCATAGGAGTATGCGGCGAACAGGCTGAGCGTCCCACCGTCGGGCCTGGTGAGCAGTCCTCCGAGAATCGCGCCGGGGAGATCATGACGCCCCTCACGGTCGAAGCCCACCGGCTGATAGAACATGTCACCGGCGTTTGACCTCAGCACCTGACCGCGCATCGATTCCGAAACGAGGGACAGGTAGTTCGGATCGGTGGAAACCGGAATCAGGTCGGCGCCGCCCTCCCCCTCGCCGATGATGTAGATGCCGAGCAGATTCGAACTGCCGTCGTCCTGCAGGGTGGAGGCGAGATCCGAGATCAACCGCTGGGCGTCCGCATCGCTGGACAGATCGGCGGAATCAAGATTTGCCTGGGCCCGATCCATTTCATCGGAGAAATCCTTCTGGGCCTGACTGGTGGCCTGCTCCATCAGCGACGACCGAACCGACGCGAACGATGCGACGGAAAACCCCGCTGCAACCACCAGCGTGACGACCGCGATGGAGAAGATGACCCTACGCTGAAGCGACCGGGTGACGGAGGTGCGCAGATGCGGAAGCATCCGCGAGATTCGGGAGATCGGACCAGCCTGCATGACGCCGTAGTCGGACTATGCGCGTGCGGGCGCCACGAACTTGTATCCCACCCCGCGCACCGTTTGAATGATTTCGGGCTTTTCGGGATTGTCCTCCACCTTCTGACGAAGACGCTGGACATGCACATTGACCAGACGGGCGTCACCGGAATTCTGATATCCCCACACCCGTTCGAGCAGATCGCCGCGGGAGAGCACGTCACCGCTATGGCACGCCAGCACGAACAGCAGCTCGAACTCCATCGGCGTAAGATTCAGATCCCGGCCGTTCTTGGTGGCGGTATGCTCGTTGCGGCTGATGTCGATCGCCCCCTCGTGCACCTCCTGCACCCCATCGTCGGACGAACCCTTGGCCGAGGAGGTCGGCGCCACCGCGCGTAGCCGCGCCTTGACGCGGGCGACCAGTTCGGCCACCTTGAACGGCTTGGCCACATAGTCGTCGGCACCGGCCTCAAGACCGCTGACCACGTCATGCGTATCGGACTTGGCGGTGAGCATGATGATCGGAACCTGTGAGGTTCGGCGGATCTCCCGTGCCACCTCCACGCCGTTGAGACCGGGAAGCATCACATCAAGCAGCATGAGATCGGGATGGATGGTGGGGAACATCTCCACCGCACGCAGGCCGTCATAGCATACCACCGTGGAGAACCCCTCGGATTCCAGCACGATGGACAGCATCTCGCCCAACGCCTGATCATCATCCACGATCAGAATGGTCGTCTTATCCTTCATCGGAGCGCTCCCTTGTCTCTCGTGTCTTCCGAGGCCTCCGGCCTGCACCCTGACGGGCCGACCGCACCATCCTGCCGGTCCTCCATGGTATCCGCGCCATGCAGTATCGAGCGAATCCGTTCCAGTCTCGGGCCGATCTCCCGCTCATAACCTCGATCATTGGGATGATAATACTCACGACCGACCAATTCATCAGGCATGTACTGCTGGGCAGCCACAGCACCGGGCGCATCATGGGCATACCGGTACCCTTCATGGTTGCCCCACTGCTTCATCAGCTTCGTGGGGGCGTTGCGCAGATGCAACGGCACCTGACCGATCCGGCCGGCATCGACATCGGCGAGCGCCTCGTTGATGGCGTTGTAGCTGGCATTGGATTTGGGGGCGGTGGCAACGGCGATCACGGCTTCGGCGAGGATGATGCGCGCTTCGGGCATGCCGATCATCGCTACCGCCTGGGCGGCGGCGACGGTGGTCTGCAGGATCTGCGGCGCGGCCATGCCCACCTCCTCGGCGGATGCGATCATGATGCGGCGCGCGATGAACCGGGGGTCCTCGCCCGCCCTGAGCATCCGGGCGAGATAGTGCAGGGCCGCATCCGGATCTGAGCCTCGCATGGATTTGATGAAGGCGCTGGCCACGTCGTAGTGATCGTCTCCAGCCTTGTCGTATCGCACGGTGGCCACATCCATGACCTGGGACACGATCTGCGGGGTGATGATCGGCTTCCGGGCCCCCTTCTTCCGTTTCCGGTCACCCGTCACGGCACCGGCCGCGGCTTCCAGGATGGTGAGCGATTTCCTGGCGTCTCCGCCCGCCATGCGGATGATCTCTTCGATGGCCTCGTCGCTGGCCTTCACCTCACCGGACAGTCCGCGCTTGTCGTCGATCGCCCGACGGATCAGCGTATCGAGGTCCCGTTCGCCTAGGGATTCGAGTTTGACGACCACCGAACGGCTGATCAGCGGGGAGATGACGGAGAAGCTGGGATTCTCGGTGGTGGCCGCGATGAAGGTGACGTCACGGTTTTCGACGCTGGGCAGCAGGGCGTCCTGCTGGGATTTGGAGAAGCGATGCACCTCGTCGATGAACAGAACGGTTTCCCTGCCTTGCGACACCAGTCTGTCGTGTGCACGACGGAGGACTTCGCGCACGTCTTTGACTCCGGATGTGACGGCGGAGAGCTCTTCGAATACACGGCCGGATTGTTTGGCGACGATGTAGGCGAGCGTGGTCTTTCCGACGCCGGGAGGGCCGAAGAGGATAACCGAGCTGGGTGCGGCGAGCGACCCCCGGGATGCGGGGGACGCGAGTCTGCGCAACGGGGATCCCGGGCCCAGCACATGATCCTGTCCGACCACTTCGTCGAGGGTGGAGGGCCTCATGCGAACGGCCAGTGGCCGGGTCAGGTCTTCGGGAGCGTCGGTGGCGGTGAACAGGTCTTCGGTCATGCAGCCCAGTGTAGTCGCATATCTCGAACAGGTGTTCGATATTCGGATATGTCATGCATGATCGGCTCTGCGCATCGTCGGATCGTCAGGATCGACGCGGTCTCGGCATGAGCAGAATCACCCCGCACAGTGCGATCACCGCAAGGCAGACGCCGATCATGCGACCGCGCTGGTCAGCGGGAATCGCGTCGTCGTCCGAGCCGACTGTATTGTCCGGATCGACACGGATCAAACGGTCGGACTGCGGATGGATGCCGTTGTCGGCGTACTGTACGCCGATGACGGTGGGGCGATCTGCGCCCGGAACCACGTTGACCACATCTCCGTCACGGTTGAGCGTGACCTGGGCGCAGAGCGCCTTGGCGAAGTCGATGCGCTGCCATCCCTTCGAGGAATCGGAGAGCGGGTATCCCGATTCGATCGCGGTCAGTCTGAGGATCTCGTTGCGTTGATCGACGTGCAGCCGCGGGTAGGCGATGCGCAGGATGTCGGCCGCACCATCCGGGGATATGAAGGGCTGGTCCTTGGTCTCCGTTCGATCGAATCCGTAGGTCATTCGGGCGCCGTAGGCCGTGATGGCGCTTTGCCGGTCGCGCACCGGGGTGCGGCTGACGGGATCGGTGAAGTCGTTGCGATATCCGCCCTTTCCTGCGGCGTCGAGCCGTTCGATGCATTCGTCGAGGGTCCCTCCATGTCCGTCGGCACGGCAGCGGTCGGTGAGGTATGCGCGTAGCTGGTCGGCCGCGGGCTTGACCTTGGTGTCGAATTCGTTGTGCCAGTACTGGCCGTTCTGCGCACTGCCGGCGATGCGACCGCCGATGACGTCGAGCGGATAATGGACTCCCAGCACGATGCGATTGTTGCCGGCCTCCGATGTTCGGGCCATGATCTGGGGCGCAAGCTCGGGGATCATGCCGGCGAGCGCCACGCCCCAGCTGTAGGCGAATGTGGTATGTCCCGAGGGGAATGAGCTGTTGTTCTTCAGGTTGTCGTATCCGGGGATGTGGTCGCCCCATGATTGCACTTGGATGATGTCGAGCGTGGGGCTCAGTCCGGCGAGATCGTTGGCTCCGTGATTGGAGCGGTCGAGGTATGGCCGCGGATGATTGGAAGCGTTCTTGGCGCGGAAGGTGTTGATGATGTCGAATTTGAACAGGTCGTCCACCAGTGCGAGGCTGCCGTCGTGCAGTCCCTCGCGCATGTAGCGGCCGAGTACCGGCCCCAGCGAGTCGGGCATGGTCTGCCATCCGTACAGGTCGGAATCCACCAAGGCGCGTTTCTGCTGTTCGCTGTGCCCGTCGGCCGTCCGATCGCGCGCGGCCAGGTGATTGATTGTCACGGCCGTGCGCTGATCAAGTTCCATGGTGGAGGCGTCGAGCACCTTGCCTCCCGATCCGTCCTTGGGGGGCTGCCAGTAGTAGCGCTCGTAGCTGCCGAGCAGGCTCACCAGATCCGGATTGGGCAGCCGTTCGGCGACGGCGCGCGGCGTGACTTCGGATTGGACCGGAGACGGTTCGCCGGAGGCCTGGGCGATGGGAACCAGCGCGACGAACGGCAGCAGGATCGTCAGCGCGGTCAATGTCGCGATGATCGGTTCGATGGAACGGATGGGGGACGGATACCGCATGTCACCAGCTTTTCGACATCGGCGCCCGGCGGCACGGCCGGGCGCGGGAAACCATAGTCAATGGCGTGAGATTACTCCCGTACGGTGAACTATCGTATACGATAGCGCAACGATGGGGTTCCGGGCGATGAACTGTCGGTGAACCTGCCCGCTACAGCTCTTCGACGGGTCCCACTCGATAATCGTCGAACACCACCTCGCCGCTGTTCTGCGTGGCCTTGAGATCCACGGCACCGGTGATGGCCCAGTCATGATCGCCGTCGGAATCGCCGATGATCTGACGCACGTACCACACGCGGTCGCTGCGCTCCTTGGAGGTGTCGAGTACGAAGTAGTCCTTGGACCGGGCCGAGGCATCAGTGTTGATGTACTCATGTTCGTCGTAGTATTCGTCGAGCGTATCCTCCCAGTCGCGCAGACCCATGCCCCAATCCTCGTCCATGGCGGCGAGCGTTCTCGTATCCTCGCGATCCATGAGTTCCACGCGCCGGAACATGGCGTTGCGCACCAGCACGGTGAGCCCTCTTCTGTCCTGCACGATCTCGTCGGCGGTCTTCGGCGGTGCGGCTGTGGCAGCCGCCTCGGGATTCGTGTTTCCGGCATGCTCCCATTCGTCCACCAAGGAGGAATCGACGCCGCGGACCACCACGCGAAGCCAAGCGATGATGTCGTCCAGCTGATCGTCGCACTTCTCCGGCGGTACGGTGCGTTCAAGAGCGCGATAGGCATCGGAGAGATAGCGCAGCAACGTGCCTTCGGATCGGGCGATGTTGTATCGGGCGATGTATCCGGTGAAATCGGAGGCCGTTTCGATCATGTCGCGCAATACGGATTTGGGGCTCAGCCAATAGTCGTTGGCCCACGGCACATCCTTGCGATACTGGGTGAACGCCGCGTCGAGCACGTCCGCCAAAGGCTTGGGGTAGGTGATCTCCTGCAGCCGATCCATGCGTTCCTCATAGTCGAGGCCATCGGCCTTCATTTCGGACATGGCCGCATCTCTCGCCTGCCGCTCCTGGGCGCGAAGCACCTGTTTCGGATCCTCCAACGTGGATTCCACCATCGAGATCACGTCGAGCGCATAGGTTTCGGATTCCGGGTCGAGCAGTTCGAGCGCAGCCAGAAGGAAGGGGCTCAACGGCTGGTCGAGCGCGAAATCCTCGGGAAGATCCACGGTGGTGTAGTAGTCGCGACCTCCGTCGTCGTACTCCTCGTATTCGATGACGTCGGTGTCGATCAGGGTCTGGAAGATCTCATCGGCCCGTTCATGCAGCTTCTCCTTCTGCTGCGGGCTCTGTGCCGAGTCGTCGATGAGATCGTCCACCCTCGCACGCGCGTCGCCACCTTGGGAGACCTCGGCCAGCACCATCGAATGGGTGATGCGCATATGGGGCGTCAACGTCTCCGGAGGCTGGTCGATGAGCTTGTCGAAGGTGTTCTGGTTCCAGGTGACGAAACCCTCCGGCGGCTTCTTGCGTTTGATTTTCTTGAGTTTCTTCGGATCGTTGCCCGCCTTGGCCACGGCACGAGCATTCTCGATCTCGTATTCCGGCGCTTCGGCGATCACCAGACCTTCGGTGTCGAATCCGGAACGTCCCGCCCTGCCGGCGATCTGATGGAACTCACGGGCGCGAAGCCTTCTCATGCGGGATCCGTCGAACTTGGTGAGCTGGGTGAGCACCACGGTGTGGATCGGCACGTTGATGCCGACGCCGAGCGTGTCGGTGCCGCAGATCACCGGCAGCAGCCCCTGCTGGGCGAGCTGCTCCACCAACCGCCGATACCGGGGCAGCATACCCGCATGATGCACGCCCACGCCGGTACGCAGCAGACGCTGCAGTATCTTGCCGAACGCGGTGGTGAACCGGGTTCCTCTGATGGCCTCGGCGATGGCGGCGCGCTGCTCCTTGGTGGTCACTCCGGTGCTGGAAAGCGCCTGCGCCGTCTCCAAGGCGGCGTCCTGGGAGAAATGCACCACATAGATCGGCGATTCACCACGCCGCATGGTCAGCTCCACCGTTGACGCGAGAATCCTGTCGGTATATTCATAGCTCAGCGGAATCGGCCGCTTCGCGTCGTCCACCACCGCGACATCCGAATCGGTGTGCCGTTCCAGCGTGTTCACGATCTGCGTGGTGTCGCCCAACGTGGCGCTCATCAGCAGGAACTGCGTATGCGGGAGAGTGAGCAGCGGCACCTGCCATGCCCAGCCGCGTTCGGAATCGCCGTAATAGTGGAACTCGTCCATCGCCACGCAGCCGATATCCGCCCGAACGCCTTCCCGCAACGCCTGGCTGGCCAGGATCTCCGCCGTACAGCAGATCACCGGCGCATCGGTGTTGATGTGCGTATCCCCGGTGATCATGCCGACGTTGTCTCGCCCCAGCACGTTCACCAGATCGAAGAACTTCTCGGAAACCAGCGCTTTGATCGGAGCGGTGTAGTAGGAGCGTCGACCGGTGCATAGCGCCGCGAAATGCATGCCGAGGGCGACCAGCGACTTGCCCGACCCGGTGGGAGTGCTGAGAATCACATGATCGCCGGCGAGCAGGCTCATGACGGCCTCCTCCTGATGCGGCCAAGGCGTGATGCCCCGTGATTCCACCCAGCCGAAGAACCGGTCGAAGATGTCGTCCGCATCGAGATTGCGATCGTCGTCCCCGTATCCGGGTATCAGCGCGGCCAGACCGCCGTTAGGCTCCTCCATCGTCCACTCCCCTCGTTTCCTATCGATCCCGCCATGATCAGTTCCCGCGGGCACGCATCAATCCCGCTCATTCTAGCCTCCGCGGCGGAACTGACGTCGCGGAGCCACGACCGAGGAGGAGCCCGCGTCCACTCGTTCATCCGAGACGACGACGCGCCTCCTCGAGATCGAACCGTGCCTCCGGCCAATCAAGGCCCATGCCCTTGAGCGTCACCCGCAGGAGCTCCGAAACCACCGCGCGGGAGTACCACCGGTTGTCGGCCGGCACCAGATACCATGGCGCCTCATCGGTGGAGGTCTTGTCGAACACCTCCTGCCAGGCGTTCATGTAATCGTCCCAACGATCCCGGGCATCAAGATCGGAGACGTCGAATTTCCAATGCTTGGTAGGGTCGTCGAGTCTTTGCAGGAACTGCTTGCGCTGGGCCTCCTTCGAGATCACCAGAAAGATCTTGATGATCGCGCATTCGTCGTCGACGAGTTCCTTCTCGAAGCGCCGGATCCGCTCGTACCTGCCCTGCCACACACGCCGATCCATCGTGCCGTAGACATGGGGCATCACCACATCCTCGTAGTGGGAACGGTCGAAGATCGAAATCCACCCGTAGGCGGGAAGTTCGCGTTCGATGCGCCACAGGAAGTCATGGGACGCCTCCTCATCGGTGGGCCTGCCGAATCCGTGGTAGTGGATGCCCATGGGATCGACCTGCCGGAACACATGCCGAACGATGCCGCCTTTGCCCGAGGCATCCATACCCTGCAGAATGACCAGCAGCCGTCGTTTGGAGCCGACCGTACCGTCAGCGTACAGCTGGTCCTGATACCGTGCGATGGATTCGGAGCTCAGCTCGATGAACCGCTCTCCCTCCTCGGCGGTGGCGTGGAACCCCGGCGTGGAGGATCCCTTCACGTCGGCGAGCGCGGTCACGCCATCGCCGAATCGCAGTCGACGAGAGGGATGGCGGCTCCACACGGAGCTGAGCAGGTCCGAGGTTTCGGCGGCGAGTTCGAGTCGTTTCTGCAGCGACTTGCGTCGTTTGATGGCCTTTTCAAGGTCCCGGTTCGTTTCCTTCGCGGTTCTGAGCGTCTTGTTGATGGTCTTGGTCGTTTTGTTTGTGTTCTGATCCGTCATTGGATGCCTCCCGCGTTCCGGTTGCTATGCATCGTCGCATGCGTATGCTGCCGAGCTTAACACCCTGACGCGGTTTCGGACGGATACCCGGAGGCTGGCCGTCAGTTTGGCGACCGGGAAACCGGGATCAGTCTCGGGGCTTGCCGAGCCCCTCCACGAAGGTGACTCCCGGAACATGTTCGAAGATCGCGCCGTTCACCACGAGCTTCGACGGACGGATTCCGGAGCCCAGATAGAGTTCGTCGATGCCGAGGATGTGTTCGTCCACCAGCAGCGGCCAGCCGTCCGGTAGGCCTATGGGCGACATGCCTCCCGATTCCATGCCGGTGGCCTCCACTGCGGCCGTGATGGGAGCGAACGACACCTTGCTCACTTCGAGGGTGTGCTTCACCTTGCCGTTGAGATCGGCACGCGTGTCCGCGGTGACGAAGGCGGCGGCGAATTGGGGCGGGGCTTTGCGGGTCTTGTGGGTGTGGGTCACCACCACGTTGCCGGTGATCGAGAACGGAATACCGTATTTCGGGCACCACAGGTCGGTGTCCGATTCCTCGTCGGTGTTTCTCGTCACGCCGATGATCAGCTGTTCCGGGAGGGTTTTCAGCGCTTCGAATACCGGTGGCGCCAGCAGAGTCCCGTCATGCCAGTCCTCGATGTGCAATGTCATGATTCCCCCTTTTGTTCCGCGGTCCCGCCGGTGGGCGTCGGCCTGGTACTCCACCGACGCTCATGCCCTTCCATGGCATGGTTCAGCATACCGATGGATGGGCGGCCGACCCGCCGGGTCGATCATCGACGTTGCTTATGGACGGCTATAGCCGATGCGATATGAGCGACGATGCAACGTCGATGTCAGTCGTGGGCTTTGAGGAACGTGATGAGGGTCTGGGCATAGGGCACTGCCGTGTCGGCGTACCCGGTTCCTTGTTCGAACGCCGTGTACCCGTCGCCGCCGGTGAGCAGGAAGGTGTTGCCGGCCACCGTGATCGACTGCGCATCGTCGATGGGTCGGCCGTCGACCCGCAGATCGACGACGCGGGGATCATCCCCGGTGAGATCCATCCGATAGGTCACGTTGGAGGATATGCCGAGATGCCCGCTGCGCCATCGGCCCTGCTCGTCGCGATGCCATTGCTGGGCGATGGCCTGCCTCAGCTGGATGCCGTTGAGTGTGATCACCGCGTTGTCGAACTGCAGCGCCATCATGTCGTGCACCTCACGCACGGTGACGAATCCGTCGCCGTCAAGGTCAAGGGCCTGTGTGCGGAGGCTGCCTGGATTGACGAATCCGACCCGGGCGTTCGCGCCTTCGGTGGTTCGTCGGGCGCCGTCGAGCGCCGCATTGGCGATCAGCGTGTTCAACGCCGTCTGTCCCGCATCCTCGGTCTTGTCGTATCGCTGTTTCACCGAGGAGACCACTACGTCGCCGGCTCGCCGCGCCTCGGCGTCCGCTTTCCGGACGATGGAGTCGACCGCGGCGCTTGACGAGTAGGTGGTCTGGGCCGCATTCACGACTTTCGCGGGATCGTCGTTGGCCGGGGAATCGTCGATCAGCGCACCACCGAAGCTGTTGCGCACGCTGACCTGCGCCTGCCGTCCGGATCCTGAAATCAGCAGATCCTGCACGGCCACGTACCGGCCGAAGCATCCGGCCTCGATGATCGGAGCCCCTGAGGCCGTCCTCCGATCCGTCTTCACCGCATGGGTATGTCCGGCATAGACCAGATCGACGTTGGCGTTCAGTCCGACGCGGTCCTTCGCCACCAGATCGGCGTCGTCGTGGATCAGCGCAACCACCGCATCGGCCTCGCCGTTGCGCTCGTCGCCGTCCGAAAGCCGGTCCGCCACCCGATTGACCGATTCCACCGCCGACTCGTCCAGAGTCACGTTGCGCATCACGCTGTGCGAGAGCACCGATGACAGGCGATCGGTGACCGCGCCGACGAACGCCACTCGTTTGCCTGCGATGACTCGGATCGTGTAGTCCTTCAGGTTGGAGAACCGTTCGGTCTTGCGCACGTTGGCTGCCAGCCAATCGATGCCGTTGCTTCGACTTGCGATGCGTCCGTTGAAGTCGCTCACTCCCCGGTCGAGCTCATGGTTGCCCATCGCCGAAACCGTCAGCCCCCAGGTCTTCGCGATATCCAGAGTGGGACGGTCCTTCTCCCGCGAGGATTCATACGGGGAGCCGCCCACCAGATCACCGTCCGATACCGCCACCATGCCGCCGGGGTTGTATTCTCGGGCTTTGATGAGCTGATCGTTCACCCACCGCGCCTGTTCGATGTGACCGTGAAAATCGGTGACCTCGGCGATGGTGATCTTCTGCGGAGCCGTTTCCTCGGCCACCGCCCGATGCGCCGCAAGACCGGCGAGCAGGGCGATCATCGCCAGAACCGCGACCATTCTGATCAGCCAGTCGAAAACGGCCATGCGATTCGTTCCGTGATCCCTGAATTGCGTGTTCTTCTCGAATCCCACCGTTTCACCATATGGTGAACAGATGTACCATACTGGACCCGCATCTGGCATGAAATCTACGAAGCGGTGAATTCTTAGCGCATCGTAAGCGCGGCTCGGCGGGCGGTGCAGATGGAGGCGATGCCGCCACACAGCGTGGCGGTACGCACGTCACGCCACCCGGCGGCCAGCATCATGCGGGCCACGCCGCGGCGCCCCTCCCATTCGCCGATGGAACGGTTGAGATACCGATACGGCTCCGTCTGCCCGGTGAGCAGTCCTCCCAGCGCCGGCAAAGCCACCGACGAATACGCCCTGTACAGGGTTCGCAGCACCGGATCGTCCGGCATGTCGAAATCGAGCACGACGATGGGCGAACCCGGACGGACCACCCGCAGCATATGGCGCAGAGCCGCTTCGGGGTCGCCCATGTTGCGCAATCCGTACGACACGGATACCGCGTCGAACCATTCATCGGGGAACGGCAGCCGACATTCGGCGTCGGCGGTCACATAGCGGATGCCATCGCGCCGGACCGGATTCCGTCGCCGCCGTGCGACGGCAAGCATCCCCTCGGAGATGTCGCAGCCGGTGACCTCGGCGCCGCGTGCGGCCAGCGCGCGGCTCGACACACCGGTGCCGCAGGCCACATCAAGCACCCGTGTCCCGGCAAGCCCGGCTCGGTCTTCGGCGCAGAGGCCTTCCAGCGCATTGGCCACCGCGCGCGCCCACAGACGGCATTGTCCAAGCGATGCGAGGTCGTCCACCATCTCATAGGAGGAGGCGATCGCGTCGAACATGCGCGATCGCCTCCCCCTGGGTCCGGCCTTCCGGTTTCCGGATTCTGCGGTCACGACCGTGCGTCGTTCCCTTCGCCTTCGGCACGGTTCTCCTCGGAGAACGGCCGGCCGGTCTCCGGATCCACCTGTGATTCGGGCCTTGTGGCGTCGTACCCCTGCTCGTAGCGGGTCCTGCGCCAGTTGTGGATCGACGCGTTGGTGCCACGGTGATGCACATGGTACTTACGCGGAGTGCCGCGCAGAGGACGCTCGTCAACCTCCTTGGCCACGGCGATCTGGTTCACGTTGGATGCGTCGCCGGCCGCGATCGGGGCGACGGGCTCCTGCTCCACCGGGGCCGCGGTGCGCTTCTGCATGTGCTCGGGCAACCATTCGGCCAAGCGGGACAGCAGCCAGCAGGCGAAGAAGTAGACGACCGCCGCGACCACCAGGGTCTGCAGGATGTTGAAGTACATCGAGCCGAGTCGACGTGACTCCTGCAACAGATCGGTGTACATGATGATCGATCCCAAAGCGGTGTCCTTGAGCACGACGACCAGCTGGGTCACGGCGGCCGGCAGCATGGCGGTGATGGCCTGGGGCACCTCGATCTGCATCAGCGATTCGGTGCGCGTCAGGCCCAGGGCGAGGGCCGCCTCACGCTGCCCGCCGGGCAGATTGCCCACGCCGGAGCGTACGAGCTCGGCGACCACGGAACCGTTGTACAGCACCAGAGCAAGCACCACGGCCCAATAGGACGGCTCCGACATGCCGGAGAAGGCGAACCACCGCCAGAAGAAGATCATGAGCAGCAGCACGGGAACCGCACGGCAGAATTCGACGATCGCGCCGGCGACGGTACGGACGATCAAGCTGGGCAGCAGACGCCCCACGCCGAAGACCAGACCGAACGCCACGGATCCGATGACTGCCAGTACGGATGCCTTGACGGTCATCCACAGGCCGGGAAGATAGAAGTCCGTCCACGCTTCGCGTTCCAAAGCCGGCTTCCACAGTTCCCAGCTGAGCTGATTCTCGCCGTCCGGCGGATTGTGCAGTCGCATGAGGATCAGTGCCAGCACTACGATGAAGAACAGCGCGGCAATCCAATTGATGATCCTGATGCGTCGACGGCCACGGGGACCGGGCTGGTCGAACAGAACGGATGAGGATGTGTTGTTCATCGTCGCCGTCACCTCCGCACGGCCAGTTTGTTGGACAGATAGGTGGTCAGCATGCCGATCGGGATGATCATGATCACGTAGCCGAACGCGAAGATCAGGAAGATCGAGACGATCACGTCGGGATGGTATTCGATCATCTCGCTCATCAGCGAGGACGTTTCCGTGGCGACCGACGCGGCCGCGGCGACGGTGGAGTTCTTCAGCAGTGCGATGAACGTGTTGCCCAGCGGAGCCACCGATCCGCGGAACGCCTGCGGCAGGATGATCTCGGTGGCGGACTGCATGAATCCCAACCCGAGGGCGCGTGCGGCCTCGGCCTGCCCGAGCGGCACGGTGTTGATGCCGCTTCGCAGCGATTCGCAGACGAACGCCGCGGTGTACAGGCTCAGACCGGTGACGGCGAGCCAGAAGAAGTTCGTGGCGAAGGTGTCGGAGAACGTGAGTTTGAGCTGGGCGTAGGCGCCGAGCACCATGAACACCATGATGATGGTGAGGGGCATGTTCTTGAAGAACTCCACGTATCCGCCGGCCACGGCACGCATGGAGCCGATCGGCGAGATGCGCATCATCACTAGGATCACGCCGAGGATCATCGAGAACAGCGTCGACCACAGGGTCAGTTCGATGTTGACCAGGAACGCGGAGAGCACGTCATATTCGGAAAACAGGTCGATGAAGCTCTGCATGTCACTCCCCCTCCGTCGGTTTCGGCGGGTTGTATTCGGCATTCGGCGTGTATCCGGTGCCCTTGGTGTTGTCCTTCACGGCACGCTCCCAGGAACCGTCCTTGATCATCTTCGCGATGGCGGCGTTGATCTTCCGGGCGAATTCCGTATTGCCCTTCTTGATGCCCACGCCGTAGTACTCCTGGGTGAACGGCTTGCCGACCACCTTGAGCTTGCCGCGCGAGGCCGAGGCGAGGCCGGCGAGGATGATGTCGTCGGTGGTCACGGCGTCGACGATGCCGGAGAACAGCGCGGTGGCGCATTCGGCGTAGCCGGGTTGTTCCATGAGCTGCACCTCGTTGGCGAATTTCTCCTTCACGGTGGTGGCCGATGTGGAACCGGTCACCGAGCACAGGCGCTTGCCGTTGAGGTCCTCGGGCCCTTTGATGGAGTCGTCGTCCCGGCGTACGAGCAGATCCTGGCCGGCGACGAAATAGGGGCCTGCGAACGACACTGCGTTCTTGCGCGTGTCGGTGATGGAATACGAGGCGAGGATCATATCCACGTCGCCGTTCTGCAGCATGGCCTCACGCTGCTTGGAGGGGGCTTCCTTCCAGATGATCTGGTCTTCGGAGTATCCCAGCTCCTGCGCCACGTATCGTGCCACGTCCACATCGAATCCGACGTAGGTTCCCGACTTCTTGAAGCCCAGACCGGGCTGGTCGAACTTGATGCCGATGCGGATCTTGCCCTCCTCGTCGGACGAGCCGCAGGCGGAGACGGCGAACACGCAGGCCAACGCGCATATCACCGCGACGGCCCTGCGCCACATGCGACGCATGGTTGCACTCATTGATTTCATAGATTGTCTTTCTTCTCGACTTCCCTCGACGATGACGCTCTGCTGCACGACACCGGAGCGGTCAGTGGGTGAGGATCTTGGACAGGAAGTCCTTGGCCCGCTCGGTCTGCGGATTGTCGAAGAACTCGTCGGGCGAGGCCTGCTCCAGAATCCGACCGTCGGCCATGAACACGATGCGATCGGCGGCACGGCGCGCGAATCCCATCTCGTGGGTCACGCAGATCATCGTCATGCCCTCATGGGCCAGTTCGATCATCACGTCAAGCACCTCGTTGACCATTTCCGGATCAAGCGCGGAGGTCGGCTCGTCGAACAGCATGACCTTCGGCTGCATGGCCAGCGCCCGGGCGATCGCCACACGCTGCTGCTGGCCGCCGGAAAGCTGGCTGGGCATCTTGGACGCCTGCGTGTCGACGCCCACACGCCGGAGGAGATCCATGGCCTGATCCTCGGCCTCCTTCTGGGACATGTGGCGAACCCTCATCGGGGCGAGGGTCACGTTCTGCAGAATGGTCTTGTTGGCGAACAGGTTGAAGGACTGGAACACCATGCCCACCTCGGCGCGCAGACGGGCCAGCTCCTTGCCTTCCTGAGGCAGCGGTCTGCCGTCGATGCGGATGTCTCCGGAGTCGATGGTCTCCAGACGATTGATGGTGCGGCACATGGTGGACTTGCCGGAGCCGGATGGGCCGACGACGACGAGCACCTCGCCCTTGGCCACCTTGAGATTGATGTCCTTGAGGACATGGAGATCGCCGAAATGCTTTTCGACGTGGGTCATTTCTACAAGCGGATGCGTCGCATCCTCGGTGGTGATCTTCATTTCAGACATACGGTGCATGATACCGCAGGGTCATTAAATCGTTCGACGTACCGTTCCGAAACAGTGCGGAAAAGCACGAAACACCTTGATTTCACGCCGAAATCACCACACTTCGATCCGGAATGTTAATTTGGTTGGTTGACCATCCTACGGACAAACCGACCAAATTAACCTGACCGCGGTTATCATGAGGGCCGTTGCGCACGCAGCGCATCGATCATGAGAGAACATAAGGACCCATCTATGAACGCACTAACCCGCAAGTTCCGTTCCGTCGCAGCCGCAGCCACAGCCGTACTGATCTCCGCCACCGCCCTGGCCGGCTGCGGAAGCTCATCGTCGTCCTCGAAGGACGAGAACGCCTCGGTTTCGATCGGCGTGGAGCCCTGGCTGGGATACGCCCCCTGGTACATCGCCGAGAAGAAGGGCTACTTCAAGGACCAGAACGTCAACGCCACGATCACGAACTTCGACACCGATTCCGATATGAACGCGGCCATCGCCGCCGGCAAGATCCAGGCGGGCAACGTGGGTACGCAGAGCGCGCTGCAGATGCTGGAGAACAAGGTGGACGTCTCCGTGGTGATGGTGCTCGACGCCTCGGAGACCGCCGACGCGATCATCTCCGACGGCAGCGTCTCCAGCGTGGCCGACCTCAAGGGGCAGTCCGTGGCCTACGAGGAGGGCAGCACCTCCGACGTGCTGCTCAACTACGCGCTGGAGGAGCAGGGGCTGAGCGTGAACGACATCAAGAAGGTGCCGATGAGCGCCAGCTCGGCGGGAACCGCGGTGATCGCCGGCAAGGTGCCCGCCGCCGTGACCTACGAGCCATACATCACCGAGGCCAAGCAGAAGGACCCGAACCTCAAGGTGGTGTACACGCCGAGCGCGAAGGAAGGTCTGATCTCCGACGTGCTGGTGGTCCGCAACGACTTCATCAGGAACCACCCCGATCAGCTGACCAGTCTGCTCAAGGCCTGGGATCAATCCATCGCCTTCTACAACGAGAGCACCGATGAAGGTCAGGAGATCATCGCCACGGCGATCGGCTCCAAGAAGGAGGACCTCAAGACCGCGTTCGCCGGCGTGAAATACTTCACCGCCAAGGACAACGCCGGCAAGCTCACCGGCGACTTCAAATCCACGTTCGAAGCGGTGAACAAGGCCTCGATCAAGGCCAAGATCGTCAGCAGCACCCTGAACCCCGACGACTATGTGAACGCCGAATTCGCGCAGAAGGCGGCCAAGTGACCATGCCGTCAGCGAAGAGAAGGAAGTCGCGCCGTCTGCGCGCGCCGTTGCGCCGCAGCCAGCGCATCGCCGCGTCGCTGGCCACCTTCGTGGTGCTGCTGGCGCTGTGGGCTGCGGTGACCGAAACCGGCATGGTGGACCCGCTGTTCCTGCCCTCCCCATCCGCAGTGGCGCAGGCGCTGGTCGATCAGGCCACGCAGGGCGTGCTGTGGAGCGACATCGGCACCAGCGTGTACCGCATCACCGTGGGGTATCTGATCGCCGTGGTGATGGCGGTTCCGCTCGGCGTGATGATGGGCGTCAGCGAATGGGTGCTCAGCGCCATCGAACCGTTGATGGACTTCATCCGCTACATGCCGGTCGTGGCGTTCGTGCCGCTGACGATCATCTGGGCCGGCACCGACGATCTGCAGAAGTTCCTGATCATCTGGATGGGTACGTTCTTCCAACTGGTGCTGCTGGTTTGCGACGCGGTGATGCAGGTGCCGCAGAACCTCATCGATTTCGGCGAGACGTTGGGCATGAAGAAGTCCCGGATCATCATGCGAATCGTCTTCCCCTCGTCGCTGCCGCGCATCTGGGATGCGTTGCGCGTAAGCCTCGGATGGGCGTGGACGTGGCTGGTGGTGGCCGAACTGGTGGCCGCCACGTCGGGCCTCGGATACCGGATCACCGTTTCGCAGCGGTATTTCGCCACCGACGTGATCATCGGCTACGTGGTGGTGCTGGGCATTCTCGGACTGTTCTTCGATCAGGTGATGCGAGCCATCGGCAAGCGCGCCTTCAAACGTTGGGAGGCAAGACCATGAGCGATGGTACGTCACGGATCGGCGCATCCGACGACCGCAAGGCGGGCATCGATGCTCCTCGCATCAGCGTGCGGGACGTATCGATGTCGTTCGGCTCGTTGAACGTGCTGCAGCACATCGATCTGGATTTCCACGAGAACGAGTTCGTGGCCGTGGTGGGTGCCTCGGGATGCGGCAAGAGCACGCTGCTGTCGATCATCGGCGGTCTGCTGGAACCCACGCAGGGATCGGTGCTGGCCTCCGGGCGGCCGATCGATGGGCCCGGCCGCGATCGAGGCATCGTCTTCCAGCAGCCGGCGCTGCTGCCATGGCTGAGCTGTCAGGACAACGTGGAATTCGCCTTGCGAGGAGAGGACGGACTGTCGAAATCCGAGCGGATGGATATCGCTCGGAAGCATCTGGCCGATGTGAAGCTCGCCGGCTTTGAGCACGCCTATCCGAACGAACTCTCCGGAGGCATGAAGCAGCGTTTGGCGTTGGCGAGATCGCTGTCGTACCGGCCGTCGGTGCTGCTCATGGACGAACCGTTCGGGGCACTGGACGCACTGACCCGTCAGGAGATGCAGATTCTGCTCACCCAGGTATGGGAGGCGAATCGCATGACGGTGATGATGGTGACCCACGATATCGAGGAAGCCGTATTCACCGCCGACCGCGTGGTGGTGCTCACTCCCCGACCTGGTCGTCTGCGAGAGGACATCGCCATCGATCTACCGCGTCCGCGCACCCAGGAGATGATCGCCACCGAACGGTTCCAGTCGTACGTGCAGCATATCTGGGATCTGATCCATGAGGAGTGAGGGGTGACACGCCGATGGAGCCGATAGCGCCGCCGGAGAGACGGACGACGGCGGCGGCATGAGATATGGGAAGACCTCCACGGTTCGGATCGTGGAGGTCTTCCCATATGTTGATCGAGTTATCGATCCTCGCACCGGACGGGATTCATCGCCCGTCCTTTCGAGCGTTCGTCTAGTGCTGCTCGTCCTCTTCGGGATCGTAGTCCACACCGGTTTCGGCGCGCTGCTCGTCCGAGATCGGAGCCGGGGCTCCGGTCAGCGGATCACGGCCGCCACCGGCCTTCGGGAAGGCGATGACGTCGCGGATGGAGTCGGCACCGGCGAGGATCGACACGGTACGATCCCAGCCGAGGGCGATGCCGGCGTGCGGCGGAGCGCCGAACTTGAAGGCATCGAGCAGGAAGCCGAACTTCTCCTTGGCCTCTTCGGGGTCGATGCCCAGAACGTTGAGCACGCGATCCTGAATGTCATCGCGGTGGATACGCACGGAACCACCGCCCATCTCCTCGCCGTTGCAGACGATGTCGTAGGAATCGGACATGGCATGCTCGGGATCCTTGTCGAACCTGTCGATCCAATCGGCGCTCGGCATGGTGAAGGGGTGATGCATGGAGGTCCACTTGGAGTGGCCGACGGCGACGTCATCGTCATCGGGATCGTCGGTGGGCTTAAACAGCGGGAAGTCGACGACCCAGGTGAAGGCGAAGTCATCGGGCTTGAGCAGACCCTGACGATCGGCGATCTCCACTCGCACGGCACCCAGCAGCAGCTGGGAGCTTTCCTTGTGCCCGGCGGCGAAGAACACGGCGTCTCCCGGCTTGGCACCGGTGGCCTCCATCAGGCCGTTGCGCTCCTCCTCGGAAAGGTTCTTGGCGACGGGACCCTTGAGGGTGCCGTCGGCCTCGAACTGCACGTAGGCCAGACCCTTGGCGCCTCGCTGGCGCGCCCAATCCTGCCAGGCGTCGAACTGACGACGGGGCAGATCGGCGGCACCGGAGTAGACGACGGCGCCCACATACGGGGCCTGGAACACACGGAAGGGGGTGTTCCTGAAGTATTCGGTGAGGTCGACGAGCGGATTGCCGAACCGCAGATCCGGCTTGTCGGAACCGTACTTGTCCATAGCGTCCTGCCAGCTGATGCGCGGCAGCGGCAGCTGCACCTCGTAGCCGGCGGCCTTCCAGATGGCGGCGATGACCTTCTCGGCCATGGCCATCACGTCCTCCTGATCAACGAAGGCCATCTCCATGTCAAGCTGGGTGAATTCCGGCTGGCGATCCGCGCGGAAGTCCTCGTCACGGTAGCAGCGGGCAAGCTGGTAGTAGCGTTCGACGCCGGAGACCATGAGCAGCTGCTTGAGCAGCTGGGGCGACTGCGGCAGGGCGTACCAGGAGCCGGGCACCAATCGGGCCGGCACCACGAAGTCGCGTGCGCCCTCCGGGGTGGACTTGATGAACGTCGGGGTCTCGACCTCGGTGAAGTCCATCTCCTCAAGCGCGTGACGGGCGGCGCGGGTCATGTCGGAACGCAGCTTGAGATTGCGCTGCATGGACGGACGACGCAGATCGAGGTAACGGTACTTGAGTCGCACATCCTCGCCGGGGAGCTTGTTCTCGGATTCGTTCTCCAGCGCGGTGGACACCTGGAACGGCAGCGCGTCGGCCTTGGCCAGCACCTTGAGATCCTCCACCACGACCTCGATCCGACCGGTGGCGAGATGATCGTTCTCGTTGCCTTCCGGACGCAGACGAACCTCACCGGTGACCTGAATCACGAATTCGCTGCGCAGCGGGCGGGCGACCTCCTCGTCGTAGATCACGATCTGCACGAGACCGGTGTTGTCTCGCAGATCGATGAAGGCGACGCCACCGTGATCGCGGCGACGATCAACCCAACCGGCAAGCGTGACCTTCTGGCCCACCAGGGCCTCGGTCACCTCGGTGGCATGATGTGTTCTGAAAGCCGTCTGGCTCATCTGTTCTCTTCCTTTTGCTTCGGTCTATTTCTTCGGTCGGTTTTCGGTCTTTTCAGTCGCAGAACTACTCGACGACCACGGTCTGCCGTGCATACACGGTATCCGGCTCCCACGACGTGGCATCGGCGGGGGTCTGGTCTCCGGTGACGATGTTCTTCACCTCGTCGCCCTCACCCTCCTGACCGGGGAACCACACGTAGGGGATGCCGAGCTTGTCCGCATACTTGATCTGCTTGCCCAGCTTGGCCGCGGTGGGCGCCACATCGGTGGCGATGCCCCGCTCGCGCAGGGATGCGGCGATGCGGTTGGCCTGCATGCGACCGTCCTCGTTCCACACGGCCACGAGCACGGCGGCGGGCGACTGGCGACTGGCCTTGGCGCCGGCGGTGTGCAGCATGTACGACACCAATCGCGACAGGCCGATCGACAGGCCCACGCCGGGGTACTTCCTCTTGCCCTGAGTGGCGAGATTGTCGTAGCGACCGCCGGAGCAGATGGAACCCAGCGAGGCAGCGCCATCGAGGAACGTCTCGTAGACGGAACCGGTGTAATAGTCCAGTCCACGGGCGATCTTGAGATCCGCGATCACCGCGCCGGGACGGATGCGCGCGGATTCGTCCACGATCATCGCCAGCGTGTTCAGGCCCTGCGAGGCCAGTCCGTAGGCGTCGCTCTCCTTGGCGATGCCATACCGGGCGCACAGCGCGTCGAACCGTTCGGCGAGTTCGGCGCCGGTCGCCG
The DNA here is from genome assembly GCF_002860355.1 of Bifidobacterium margollesii. Taxonomy (GTDB): domain Bacteria; phylum Actinomycetota; class Actinomycetes; order Actinomycetales; family Bifidobacteriaceae; genus Galliscardovia; species Galliscardovia margollesii. The sequence goes on along the minus strand of NZ_NMWU01000035.1, from coordinate 39,106 downwards.
CGCTCATGGACGCCAGATCGAGGCACGCGGACGCCTGCTGCTCGCTGGCGCCGCATTCGGACACCAGCAGCTTGGTGACCTCGTCGGCACCGATCTTGTCGAGCTTGTCGATCTCCCGCAGCACGCCTTCGATGTCGGTCAGGCCGAGGCCACGATAGAATCCCTCGGAAAGCTTGCGGTTGTTCGCGTGGACCGTGGCCTTCGGCAGACCGAAGGCCCGCAGCGCCTCCAGCGCGGAGACCATGACCAGAGGCAGCTCCACCTCATAGTGCTCGGGCAGCTCGCCGTTGCCCACGACGTCGATATCAGCCTGGATGAATTCGCGGAACCGGCCTTCCTGCGGCCGCTCCCCTCGCCACACCTTCTGGATCTGCCAGCGCTTGAACGGGAACGCCACGTCGCCGGAGTGCTCCACCACATACCGGCTCAGCGGCACGGTGAGGTCGAAGTGCAGTCCGAGACGATCCTCCACCGGAGTGTCGTTCTCCTGTCCCACCTCCTGCAGACGGGACAGCAGGTAGATCTCCTTGCTGGTTTCGCCCTTCTTCAGCAGGGAAGAGCCTTGCTCCACGGCACGAGTCTCGATGCCGAGGAATCCGTTGAGTTCGAAAATCCTGCGGAGCGTGTCGATAGCCTGCTGCTCGACGACCCGTTCTTCGGGAAGCCACTCCGGGAAACCTGATAATGATGCGCCTTTTGCCACGAGTCCATATAATAAGTCTTGTTGTGGAAAAAACCGTGCCATTTTCGATTTTTTCCCTCTCTCTTACGCACTACATAAGGAGCAGGCCATGTCGGACGAGACTGCAACCACACCCGAGAACGAAACCACGGCAACCGAGGTCACGAGCACGGCTCAGACCGCATCCACGCCAAAGCCCGTTCCGACACCGAAGCCCCACGCCCCGTCGCCGGCGGCGTTCGCCAAGAGGCCGGCCAAGGCCGCCGCCCCCAAGAGCAGCTATTCCGAAGAGGATCTCGCCGGTGCGGAGGCCTTCGGTCGTGTTGCCGAGGACGGCACCGTGTTCGTCAAGGAGGGCGAGGGCGAACGCGAGGTGGGACAGTTCGCTGAAGCCGACAAGAGCGGCGCGCTGCGTCTGTATGCCACCCGTTATCTCGATCTGAAGGCCAAGCTCGATTTCCTGGCCTCGCGTCTGAACTCCGCCAACATCAAGGCCCATGAGATCGACGAGTCGATCAAGCTGCTGGAGCAGGAGACCGCCAGCCCGGCCGTGGTGGGCGACATCGCCGCGCTGAAGGCTCAGCTCGAATCCCTCAAGGCCGCGGGCGAGGCCAAGAAGGAGCAGCTGGTGGCGGCCCGTAAGGAGGCCGTGGCCAAGGCCGTGGCCGAACGTACCGTGATCGTCGAGAAGGCCGAGGCGCTGGCCGCATCGCTGGGCGACAAGACGAACTGGCGTTCCACCGCCGACAAGTTCCGTGAGCTGTTCGACGAGTGGCAGGCCCATCAGCGCAACAGCGTGCGCATCGACAAGCCCCAGGCCGATGCTCTGTGGAAGCGGTTCTCCGCCGCCCGCACCACGTTCAACCAGTCCCGCCGCAAGTGGGCCCAGAACCGGGACGCCGAGCGCGCCCAGGCCAAGGGACTCAAGGAGGCGATCATCAAGGAGGCCGAAGAGATCAAGGACTCCACCGATTGGGGTGACACCTCCCGCAAGTTCAACGAGCTGATGGACCGTTGGAAGCAGGCGGGGCGCGCCGGTCGCAATGACGATGATGCGCTGTGGGCGAAATTCCGCGAGGCCGCCGACACGTTCTTCAATGCTCGTCAGGCCGATCGTGATCAGATCAGCTCCAACGAGAAGGAAAATCTCGCCAAGAAGGAGGAGCTGCTCAAGAAGGCGGAGGCGCTGCTGCCCGTCAAGGATGTGAAGGCCGCCAAGGAGGCCCGTCAGGCACTGAGCAAGATTCAGGACGAGTGGGATCAGATCGGATACGTGCCGCGCGGTGATGTGCATCGCATCGAAAGCCGTCTGGATGACGTGGAGAAGCAGATCAAGGCCGTCGAGGACGCCGAATGGACGAAGTCCGATCCGGAGACCGATGCCCGCAAGTCCGACTTCGAGCGTCAGCTGGACGCGCAGCTCGCCGAGCTCGCCGAGAGGATCGCCGCCGAAACCGATCCGAAGAAGAAGGCCGCGCTCGAAGCCGAAAAGGCCACCAAGGAGCAGTGGCTGAACGCCATCAAGTAGTCGGCAATCGATATTCTATTCTGAGAATGTGGGGCTTACGTCATGGCGTAAGCCCCACATTTATCGCTCGTGATCGTTCATCTCAATGATACGGTTGATCGACAAAGACACCAATCCAAGTGCACTGAACCATAATCAGTCGAATTTGCTGTATTCCGGGCCGAGACGCTCATAGTCCCTATCGATCCAATCGCCGAATATCTCCTCGATTCTCCTGAGCAGGTCGGGATCGGGCTGCACGCCGATCTCGGGAATGTTGCGCAGCACATCCTGCGGCTTGCCGCATCCGACCACGGTGGTGGAGATGCCGCTGTCCTCCGGATTGTTCACCGAGAAGCGCACGGCCATGCTCTCCAGCGTGGTGCCGGATTCCCGGCACAGTTTCACCGATTCCTTGACTCGCTCAAGGAATTCAGAATCCGCCGGATGCCATTCCGGAGCACCCTTGGCGGTGAGCGCGCCCATGGAAAGCGGGGAGTCGCTGAACACGCCGATGCCCTTCTCGGCCAGGCGCTTCGACACCGACAGCAGGCCGCGGTTCTGCAGATCATAATGGCAGTACGTCATCACCGTGTCGAGATCCTCCTCGACGGCCACCTTCTCCAGCAGGTCGAGATCGTAGCCGGTCACGCCGATGAAGCCGATCATGCCCTGGGCCTTGTAGTCGCGCAGCACCGGCAGAGCCTCATCAAGAATCTGTCTCAAATCCCCGCACTCGATGTCATGGCATTGCATGACGTCGATGTAGTCGAGGCCGAGGCGCTCCATGCTCTCCGGAACGCTGCGCTTGATGCGCTCGGTGGAGAAGTCCCACTTGCCGGGCTCGTAGCGGCCGCACTTGGTGGTGATGATGTAGGAGGAGCGGTCGATGCCCTTGAGGCCTACGCCGATGTTCTTCTCGGACTGGGTGCGGCCGTACCACGGCGACGTGTCGATGAGGTTCATGCCGTTCTCGAAGGCCACCTGGATGGTCTCGTTGACGAGATCCTGGTTGACCTCGCCGTACTCGCCGCCGAGCGGGGCGCCGCCGACGCTGAGGATCGGGACTTCAAGACCGGTGTTGCCGAGCTTCCTGGTTTCCATGTGAGTAACTCCTTTGTTATCATCTGCGATGTATTCGATCGGATCAGCATTGATCGATCCCTCATCCAACGATGACGGCAACAAGAAAACCTTGGCCCATCTTCGGCATGGCCAATGCACAACCACTGCATGCATTGGCCGCAGAAATACAATGATGCCTGCTTAATTCTCAGTTCGCTTCATCGTTGAATCTTTGGTAAAACCAATTTACCACCTATTCCGAAGAACGGCCAATACGACGAACCCGCCAACCACAATCACCTGCATTCTCAACATCTGATCGAAGCATAGCGAAACACCACACCCAAAGCACGTCGATCATCCGGCGTATCGATCGATGCCCGTCCTACATGTGCCGCAGCTTGGGCTCGGCCGAATCCTTGGCGCCGGTGATGCGATAGCAGTCGAATACGCCGTCGATCTTGCGAACCGCGGCCAGCAGCGTGGTCAGGTGCTGTGGGTCAGCCATCTCGAAGACGAACTGGCTGGTGGCCACACGATCCTCGCCGGTGGCGATGGAACCGGAGATGATGTTCACCCCGTGATCCGACAACATCTTCGTCACGTCCGACAGCAGATGAGGCCTGTCAAGCGCCTCGACCTGGATCTTGACCAGGAACGTGCCGTTCGCGTTCGTCCACGAGACGTCCACGATGCGGTCGCTCTGATGCTTCTTCAGATCAAGCAGATTCTGGCAGTCGGCTCGATGCACCGACACACCCTGCGTACGGGTGATGAAGCCCACGATCGCATCCCCGGGAACCGGCATGCAGCATTTGGCAAGCTTGACCCAAATGTTGTCCACGCCCTTGACCGCGACTCCCGGCGCGGCGTCCACGTTGCGCACCCGCTGCAACGGCAGAGCCTCCTGCTCCACCTCGTCGTCCACCTCGGCGGGACCGACGTCCTTGACCAGACGGGATATCACGTTCTGCGTGGAGACCTGCCCCTCGCCGATCGCCGCGAACACGGCGTTCGGATCGGGATAGTTGAGCTCCTCAGCCACGCCTATCAGAGCTTCCGGGGTGAGCAGCGTGGCGATGGGCATGTTGCGCTTGCGCATCGCGCGCGTCAGTTCGTCGCGCCCCTCCTCAATGGCCTCGCTACGACGCTCCTTGCTGAACCACTGACGGATCTTGTTGCGGGCCTTCGGGCTCTTCACGAAGCTCAGCCAGTCCCGGGAAGGACCAGCCGTATCGGATTTCGAAGTGAGGATCTCCACGGTGTCGCCGTTGTCAAGCTTGGTGTCAAGCGGCACCAGACGTCCATTGACGCGCGCGCCCATCGTACGGTGACCGACCTCGGTGTGCACCGCATACGCGAAATCGACCGGCGTGGCCTCCGCCGGCAGCGAAACGATCTTCCCCTTCGGCGTGAACACATACACTTCGGCGGAACCGAGATCCTGCTTGAGGGAGCCAAGGAACTCATCGGAATCCGGGGTCTCGCTGGTCCAATCGGCCAGCTGCTGGATCCACTTGAGATTGTCGGCTTCGGAAAGCTCTCGATATTCCTCGCCCTGCTCACGCTGCCGGTCGGACTTGTCCGGAGAGTTCAAGGCCCTGCCTGCCTGACCGTTCTCCTTGTACTTCCAATGCGCGGCGATGCCGAATTCGGCACGACGATGCATATCCCATGTGCGGATCTGGATTTCCACCGGCTTGCCGCCCGGACCGACGACCGTCGTATGCAACGACTGATACATGTTGAGCTTCGGCATGGCGATGTAGTCCTTGAACCGCCCCGGCACCGGATTCCATCGTGCGTGAACGGCGCCCAAGGCCGCATAGCAGTCACGGATCGAATCGACGATGATGCGCACGCCCACCAGATCGTAGATGTTCTCGAAATCGTGACCTCGCACGATCATCTTCTGATAGATCGAGAAATAGTCCTTCGGCCGTCCGGTCACATAGGCCTTGACGTTCTGCTTCTTCAGGTCGGCATTGACCTCTTCGAGGATCTGCTTGAGATACACCTCGCGCTGTCCGGCCCGACGCGCGACCAGCACCACGATCTCGTTGTAGATCTTCGGATAGAGCACCTTGAAGCTCAGCTCCTCCAGCTCGGTCTTGATGGCGTTCATGCCGAGCCTGTTCGCCAGAGGCGCATACACGTCGAGAGTCTCCCTGGCCTTGCGTTGGGCGCTCGGGGTCTTCACATAGCGCCAGGTGCGGGCATTATGCACACGGTCGGCGAGCTTGACCACCAGCACACGGACGTCGCGGCTCATGGCCACCACCATCTTGCGGATGGTCTCGGCCTGCGCCGAATCGCCGTAGTCCATCTTGGAAAGCTTGGTGACGCCATCGACCAGACCGGTAACGGTATCGCCGAACTCCTTGCGGCACTGCTCAAGCGTGTAGTCGGTGTCCTCCACGGTATCATGCAGCAGGCCGGCCGCCACCACCAGCGGCCCCATGCCCAGATCAGCCAGAATCTGCGCCACAGCCAAAGGATGAATGATGTACGGCTCCCCGGACTTGCGCCGCTGCGGCGCATGCTGAGTGACAGCCCGATCATAGGCTCGCTGCAGTATGGAAAGATCCTCGTCGGGATGATGGAACTCGCACATCTGCCAGATGGGCTGCAACGGGTTCAGCGGATCGGTACTGATCTCGCAGCCGAGCATATGCGCGGAGATGTCCTGCGGCTTGCCATCTCCGTGTTCACGTTCAGCCATGATGTTCTCCTCTCCTGCACCGCTACCGGATCGTGTTGCCCATTGTAGGGCCAGCGAATCCGCATCGGCGTTGCGCCATGCATGTTCTACCCCTGAAGACCGGGGACCGGCTTCTTCCCCCGGAACCCCGGATGCGCGAGGGAACGGACTCAGTCCGCCACCCCGGTGGATCCGAATCCCCGTTCGGCCCTATCGGAGCCGGGAAGCCGTTCGGCCTCGACGAACCGCGCCTCGACGTATCGTTGGATCACCAGCTGGGCGATGCGGTCACCCACATGGAACTCGACGGTGTTCCTCGGATCGAGATTGATCAGCGGAACCTTGATCTCACCCCGGTACCCTGCGTCGATGGTTCCCGGCGCGTTGAGCACGGTGACCCCCTGCTTGACGGCCAGCCCCGAACGCGGATGAACCAATCCGACATAGCCATGCGGCAGTGCGATGGCCACGCCGGTGGGAACCAGAGCCCTCTCGAAGGGTTTGAGGACCACGTCGATGGCGGTGCGCAGATCGGCACCGGCATCACCGGCGTGGGCGTAGTGCAGATCCACCGGATCCCCGGTCAGCGACCGGACCAGAACCTCGACGTTCTCGGGACCGTCGTATGCCTCGTCGTACGCCATATCAGCCAGCGCACTCCTCGCACACCGGATCACCATCGGCCGTGGTGTAGGCCAGCTGGCTGCGATGCTTCACCAGGAAGCATTCCGAGCAGACGAATTCGTCTCCCTGCATCGGAATGACGGTGACGGACGAGTCCTCGTTGCTCAGATCGGCACCCGGCAGCTCATAGTCCTCGGCGATGGCGTTCTCGTCGTCGTCGATGTCGCTGTTCTGATTCTGCCGGGAGCTGTTGCCCAGCGCCTCGATGGACTCCTCGTCCTCGTCCTTGCTTCTCGGAGAATCGTAATCCTGAGCCATTTGGTGAGCCCCTTTCTCATGACCGTGATGTCGTTGTTCTGCGCCATAGGATACACGATTTCAAATACCCGCAAAATTCGACACGTAGGGCACAATAGAAGTATCAGTGAACTTTTTAGGAAGTCGGGTGCCTGTATGTCGAACGAAACGCTCAAAGTAGCGCATTTCGAGCACGTCAGTTCAAGCGGTGATCTGGTCTTCAGCGCGGATGGCCGCCGGTTCGTCGTGCGAGTCGACGATCGACTGGAGCAGGGCATCCTCGAAAGCCGTCAGATCCGCGAGGAGAACGAAGGCGCTCCCGACCCGCAGGCCAGCGCGACGATCCCGATCTCGACCATCCAATCGCTTATTCGAGCCGGGTTCTCCACCAAGGAGGTGTCGGAGCAGTACGACGTCAGCGAAGTGCTGGTGCGTCGATTCGCACGCCCCGTGGAAACCGAGAAAAAATACGCCATCGAGCAGTTTCTTTCGGCGCGCGCTCCGGGCGCCTCACGAGGGCGGGACGTGTCGGACATGATCGAATCGTCCCTGGCCTCCGCGCGACTCACCTCCGATTCCCTGCAATGGAAGGCCACCCGTCACGGACGCGACCCCTGGCACATCCATGCCTCGTTCACCGCCGCGGGACGCATGCTCAAGGCGGAGTGGGCGTGGGATATGCGGGACAACTCGGTGACCCCGCTCAACTCGCTCTCGTCCAAGCTGCTCAAGGCCTCCACGCTGATGGGCGACGACGATTTCCTGGAGAACAAATTCGGTCCGTTCCCCATGATTTCGAACGCCGCAACCCCGACCTCCGAACCCGCTTCACAGTTTTCCCCTTCAGGAGTCCAGAATATGGACATTCCGGGCGATTCCACGGGTCCGAATACGGATTCCGCCCGCGAAGCGGACGGCGGAACACCCGTGGATGGTGCAACGGGAAATCCGGCCGCCACCGACGACGGACACGATCGAACCCATCCGAACGCCGATTGGCTGTACGGTTCGAAGGGTCGTCCGTCCGGCACCCAGCACCCCGATCCCGAGCCGCTGGTCAAAACCGACCGGCCCGGGTCCCCGTCGAAGGAAGGTCCGGCCGACGGCAATGATCGGCAGCATGACGACAAGCACAGGAAGACCCGCCGTTCCGCCGTCCCCAGCTGGGACGAGATCCTGTTCGGCGAATAGCACGTCTGCGATCGGCGGGCCTGCGAATAGCACGCCGACCGAAAGAACAAACAGGAGCCTCCCCTAGGCCATGTCGATCAGCAGCGGCACGTCCATCTCCACCATCGTCTGGGAGCCATGCACCGACGGCAGTCTCGTGGCCTTGTCGGACTGGATGCGTGAATCCACGATGGTGGTTCTGCCGGCCGCACTGACGAGCACGTCCCCGATCATCGGCTCCACCCGCGGCTCCACCTGTCCGTAAGCCCCCTCGTCGATGGCCTGTCGTCGCGTACGCACCAGGGCGTGATCCCCCAGCCGATCCCGCCAGCGCTCGACGATGTCTTCCGGGTCCTCCCCCGGCTGCGCATAGAGCATCACCGCACGAGGCTCGCCGCCGACCGCGGCGACGCCCTGAGCCAGCCGAGGCTCCGCCGCGATGTCGATGCGGCGATCCGGATCGGTGGCGATCATGCCATGATCGGCGGTGACGACGATCAGCGTGCCCTTCGGCGCATTGCGGCGAACGGCGGCCAGCTGGGCATCGATGCGCTCGAAGGCCCCGATCCATTTGTCCGAATTCCAACCGTAGTTGTGTCCGGTCTTATCGGCGTCACGAATGTACAGGTAGGTCAGTCCCGGGGTTCTTGCCGCATCGCAGGCGGCCATCACCCGATCATTCGGCAGTACGTTGGACACATAGTCGGCCCCGCGGAACGCCGCCCTCGTCAACGGCGAGGCCGCGAACTTGGGCAGTCCGGAAGACGTGACCCTCACACCCTGATCCCGCAGCCGCTCGAACACCGTCGGCTGGGTCTGCAACCGCTCGGGGGCGATCGCCTCCTTGAACTGGATGAGCTGGCTCATCTGCCCGGTTTCGGTGTTGAGCTGCGTGTATCCGGTCATGCCGGTGAGTCCCGGACAGGTGCCCGTGCCGAACGTGCTCATCGCCGCCACGGTGGTGCTCGGATAGCAGGTGGATATCGGATGCATGTTCACGGATTCGTCGATCAGCGAGCGCAGATACGGGGCATGTCCGCGACGCATCGCCAGATTCCAGAATCCCAGACCATCGACCATCACCACAATGGCGCTCGACGCCGTCGGCAGACCCAGTGTCTCGCGCAGCCGCTCCGGATCCGCATGCATCGCGGTGGGCACCGGATGCCCGATGGCCGCGGAAAGCGCGGGCAGCACGCAGCTGAGATGTCGGACGCCTCCGCGACCCTGCCCGTTCGGCGCGTCATAGGTCACCAAGGATTGCAGCCGCAGCAGTTCTTCGGAATCCGGCACTTCAACACTCATGATTCCCATTCAACCACCGGGACGAGTCGAATCCGTGACGCAACCCGACGTCCACGGTATGGCGACTGGGTATCATGGGTATTCGATTCACCCGATAAGGAGCATTCGATTTGGCAAGAAAGCACAAGACGCAGCCGTCCTTCGACCCGCGCACGGTGAAGGAGCATATCGTCGATACGCCGCTGAACGAGGAGATGAGCAAGTCGTTCCTCGAATACGCGTATTCGGTGATCTACGCACGCGCCCTGCCGGACGCGCGAGACGGCATGAAGCCCGTGCAGCGCCGAATCGTGTACCAGATGGGTCAGATGAATCTGACGCCGGATCGCCCGTACATGAAGTCCGCCCGCGTGGTCGGCGAGGTGATGGGCAAGCTGCACCCGCACGGCGATTCGGCGATCTACGAGGCCATGGTCCGTCTCGCCCAGCCGTTCGCGATGCGACTGCCGCTGGTAGATGGCCACGGCAACTTCGGTTCGCTTGACGACGGCCCTGCGGCCTCCCGATACACCGAGGCCAGGCTTGCGCCGGCTGCTCTCGGCATGAACGCGAACATCGACGAGGAGACCGTCGATTTCGTGGGCAACTACGACAACAAGCTTCAGGAGCCGACCGTTCTGCCGAGCGCCATTCCGAATCTGCTGGTCAACGGCTCATCCGGCATCGCCGTGGGCATGGCCACCAACATGATCACGCACAATCTGGGCGAAGTGGTGGCCGCGGCCAAGCATCTGATGAGCCATCCGGACGCCTCCGTGGACGATCTCATGCGGTTCGTGCCCGGACCCGATCTGCCCGGCGGAGGCATCATCATCGGCAGAGACGGCATCCGCGAGGCCTATGAGACCGGCCGAGGATCGTTCGTCACCCGTTCGGTGACCCATGTGGAGAACATCACCGCCCGCAAGAAGGGCATCGTCGTGACCGAACTGCCGTACATGGTGGGTCCGGAGAAGGTGCTGGAACGCATCTCCGAAGGGGTGAAGAGCAAGAAGCTCGAAGGCATCACCGGCGCGATCGACCTGACCGACCGGCATAACGGCACGCGCATCGTGATCGAGGTGAAGACGGGGTTCAGCCCCGAAGCCGTGCTCGCCCAACTGTTCCGATACACCCCCCTGCAGGACTCCTACACCATCAACAACGTGGCGCTGGTCAATGGCCGGCCGCACACGATGGGACTGCGCCAGCTGCTCGAAGTGTGGATCGACCATCGTCGTTCCGTGGTTCGCCGTCGCAGCGAGCATCGCAAGCGCAAGGCCGAGGAACGTCTGCATCTGGTGGAGGGTCTGCTGCTGGCGATGATCGACATCGACGAGGTCATTCAGGTGATCCGTTCCTCCGAGGACGCCGACACCGCCAAGACCCGTCTGATGGCGGTATTCGACCTCGACGACGTACAGGCCCAGTACATTCTTGATCTTCGTCTGCGCCGGCTCACCCGGATGAGCCGCATCGAGCTTGAGGCCGAACGTGATGATCTGCGTAAGCGCATCGAGGAGCTGACCGTGATCCTCGGTTCGGACGAGGAACTTGATCGCGTGGTCACCGGCGAGATGGATGAGGCCGTGGCCCAATGGGGGGATCCGAGACGGACCGTACTGCTCGACTCCGACGGCGAGGGGAAGCTCACCCCCGTGGTCAGCGAGGCGAAGGCTCTCGGCTGCGTGTCGGCGACGGGCACGCCCACCGCCGACACGCAGACCGCTTTGGCCGCGATCCGCACCGCCAACACCGTTGCCGACGCTCAGGCCGCAGCCAAGGAAGCCGCCAAAGCCAGCGATTCCAACACCGCCGCGCTCACCATCGCCGATGAACCCTGCACCGTGGTGATGAGCGCCTCCGGACGCATCGCGCGGGCCCCGGAGAGCGCGCTTGATGCCTATCGGGCTCGCACGGCCTCGACCAGACGGGTGCCTGATGATCAGATCATCAGCATCTTCCTCACGAGAACCACCTCGCAGTATGCGCTGCTCACTTCGGCAGGCCGGTTCGTGCTGGCTCATGTCAGCGATCTGCCGACGCTGCCCGCCGCCGACGAGATCTCGCTTGCCTCGGGTGTGCGGGCGGACGATCTGCTGGTTTCGACCGAAAGCACCGAGCCCGTCGCCGGCGAGCATGCCGTCACCGCCGTCGAGCTCGGCGAAAACGTCAAGCCGCTGGCCATCGGCACCCGAAACGGCGTGGTCAAGCGATGGAACAGGGAATCGCCCACCACGATGGACTCCTGGCAGGTCATCGATCTCAAGGATGGCGACGAAGTGGTGTTCGCGGCCCCGGCTGCCGACGACGACCGAATGGTGTTCGTCTCCACGGATTCCTCGCTGCTGACGTTCGACGCGGGCAACGTGCGCGCTCAGGGACGCAACTCCGCAGGCATGGCCGGCATCCGGCTCGCATCGGGATGCCATGTGGCGGCGTTCACCGTGATTCCCGCCGGAAAGGTGGCATGGACGTATGAGGAGACCGAGGACGGTCTGACATCCCAGTCCGGCGCGGTGGTGCTTACCGTCGCAGGAGATTCCGAGGCGCTGGAGGGCACGGAGAACGGTGCCGCCAAGATCACCCCTCTGGAGATGTATCCGACCAAGGGCCGTGGAACCGGCGGCGTGCGCTCGCAACGCTTCCTCAAAGGACAGGACACGTTGATCCGCGCATGGGTGGGCGTCTGGCCGCCGTTCGCCTCGACGTCTTCCGGCGCTCCGATCGATCTGCCCGACGTGGATATGCGCAGGGACGCCTCGGGCGCGGAACTCTCCGCCCCCATCGACGTCGTCGCCTGATTCATCCCCGCCGTCTCATCGACGTCGTTCTCCCGCCGTTTTCGTATTCGGAGCCATCATCACGAGGAGCCGTCATCGCGAAAGCGGCAGGGAGATCAACATGGTGGTGCCGTCCCGCGAGGTGGATTCCACCTCGACGATGCAACGGGAGATGCCTGTCGCGTTGCCCTGCACCACGAATCCGTCTTTCTCACCATCCACGCGGGTGCGGATGCGAATGGGTTTCGGTATCGGTGAGGGGCACCGTTCGCCCGTCCGGGTCCTCGATGAGCATGGCGTCGGATTTGAGCAGCCAGTCCCCGATGATCATGTTTGCGCTCTGCGCATGGTATCCGCGCAGCAAGGCACGCAGACGGGCCTCAAGTTCGGTGATGTGGAACGGTTTGGTCAGATAGTCGTTCGCACCGCCGTCGAGCCCTTCGACGATGTCGTCCACCGTTGAAAGCGCGGTAAGCATCAGAGCCGGCACGGTCACGCCTGCACGACGCAGGGATCGGATCAGGTCGAGCCCGTCTCCGTCGGGCAGACGGCGGTCCACGATCAATGCATCGTATCCTGAGGAGCCTTCCGCTCTCATCAGCTCATCGGCCTGACGTCTGGTCCGAGCCCAATCCACCCGATAGTCCACGTCGAGCATCTCGCTCATCATCGATCCGAGATCCGGATCATCCTCGATCAGCATGATCGCCGGCAGCAGCAGTCTCCGAGCCATCTCATGCTCCGTCATCGGTCGCCTCCGTCCCGCGCGTCGTTTCCGTCCCGTTGCGTTCCCGACTTATATCCAAGGGCGATATTACTTAGACGGCACTAAGAAACACGACATGCTCATAATCCGTGGGGCGCAGGTAACGTGGAGAGCCATGAGCATGGTGTTTTCGGCGAAGGACGTGTCGTGCACGGTGGATTCCGACCGTACCGCAAGCGGAATGGACGACGCGGACGGGACACGGACGATTTTTTCGGGATCGTCGTTTTCGATCAGGGCCGGGCGGATCGTGGATCTGACGGGACCATCCGGTTCGGGCAAGACGTCGCTGCTCACCGCGTTCGCCGGACTGAATCCGCATGCGCATGGCATCTACACGCTGAACGGACGCGATTCGTCGGAATTCTCCAAGCAACAGTGGCGAAGGGAGATCGCGTATCTACCGCAGAAACCGGTGCTGATCGGCGGAAGCGTAGCCGAAGTGATCCGACTGCCGTTCACACTGACCGTACGCCGAAGGCAGACTGACATGGCATCGTCGTGGAGGACGAGGATCCTGTCCCTCGTCCGGGATGCAGCACCCACGTATCCCGGCGACGAAGATATTCGCAAGGCTCTGGACGCCGTGGGATGCGAGGACATCGGGCTGACCCGTTCGCCTCAGGAGCTTTCCGGCGGGCAGGCCGCGCGAGTGAGCCTGATCCGTACATTGATGACGAAACCGAGCGTGCTGCTGGCCGATGAGGTGGACGCCGGTCTGGATGACGAGAACGCGGAGAAGGTAGCCCGGATCATGACCTGTGCGGCGAACGGTGGCATGGCGGTGGTGCGCATACGGCATAGGCCTCCGGACGGCCATGCTTCGAGGATCGTGGAATTGTCGGACGGTCGTCTGCATGAAAGGACGTTGGCATGAGCGGCATACATTACGCGATCGACGTATGGGGTCTGCTGGTGGCGCTGGCGATGGTGGCCGTGGCCGTCGGCATCTCCGGGCTGATGCGCATGGGCATCGGACGGACGCTGCTATGGTCGGCCTGCCGTGCGCTCGCACAGTTGTGCGCCATGGGGTTCATCATGGGTTTCGTGATCCGGGCGAACAATCCATGGATGGCGTTCTCGCTGATCGCGGTGATGCTGATCGCCGCCGTGCAGATCACGCTGTCGAGGGCGAAGGGCGTGCCGAAGGGGCTGGTCGGCCCGGTGTTCCTAAGCCTCACCGTCACGATGATGCTGATGATCTCGCTGGTCACCGAACTGATCGTGCGCCCGCAGCCCTGGTATTCGCCGCAGCTGGTGATCCCGCTGACCGGCATGCTGCTGGGCAACACCGTCTCCGCGCTGGCCGTGGGGCTGAGCCGGTTCTACGAAAGCATGCGGGATCGACGGGACGAGGTGAACACCATGCTCGCGCTCGGCGCCACCACATGGGAGGCGGCCCGGCCTTCGATCGTCTCGTCGATCCGATTGGGACTGCTGCCCACCAACGCCTCGCTCGCCTCGGCGGGCATCGTCACCATTCCGGGCATGATGGCCGGACAGGTGATCGCCGGCGGAGACCCGCTCAACGCGGGCAAATACCAGTTCGTGGTGTTCGCCGCCATCGCCGCGCTCACCCTGCTGGCCGACGGACTGATCATGGCGATGGTCTACCGCACCTGCTTCACGAAGGACGACCAGTACGCGCTGTGATCACCCTGCACCTTCGCGGGCGTTCCCTGTGACCGGGCCCGGCGGCCGTTCCGTCATACGGTTCCGGGCACGAGTTTCGCATAGGCCCCGTACGCCGCGCGGTTCCGCATCCCGCAAGGCTCCACATGCGACACACCCGGAAGGCGGGAACCGGATCCCTCCGCAACGATTCATCGCGTCCATCCGTATATTCCAGTGACGAGATTCAGGAAACGAAGCATCATACGGAAGACGGGGGTGACGGACGCATGCGGGACGGACCACTGTCGGCGCGCGGCACACGCACACTGATCGATGCCGTCGTACGTCGGCGTTCCCGTCGCGCGGCCGACCGTCTGGTTCGTGCCTACTACGACGCGCTGCTGCGTTTCGTCTCCCGTCAGTTGCGCGACGCCGATGAGGCCCATGCCATCGTGCAGGAGTCGTTCATCACCGCGCTGCGCTCATTGTCCTCGTACGATCCCGACAAGGGCGCGTTCGCCACCTGGCTGTATCGCATCGCGGCCTGCAGGGTAATCGACTGGCGAAGATCCCGGCCGGCTCCGCCGCTGTCCGTGGAGGACGCCAGCGCGTCGTCCGAACCGCGTTCCAGCCAGAACGTGCCTTCGCAGGCGGCCGATGCCGATCTGCTGGAACGCATCGAATCGACGATCGCGGATGAGGACGAACGCACTCAGGTGATCTGGCGGCTGCGCATCTACGAGCGAATGAGCTTCCCCGAGATCTCCTCGGCGATGGACATGCCCGAGCCGGCGGTGAAGGCCCGCCATTACCGGCTGCTGAACCGTATACGGAAGGAGTTCGGCGATGAATACGAATGACATGAATACGAATGACATGAATACGAATGACATGGCGGACGATTCGAAGGAATCGCAGGCCCTGGAGGCCAAGCTGATGAGCCTGGCCGACGACGCGGCCGGCATGCGGTTCGACGCCAGTCCGGACCGACGGCGGATCCGGCTGATCGTGGAGCGGGGACTGCCCTCGCGCACCCGGCTGATCGACCTGCTGGCCGATGTGACCGGCACGCTGTCGTGGCGCAACGTGTTATTCGGCCTATGGGACTGCATGCTGCTGGCGGCGATGGTCTCGCTGGTCGCGTGGGGCGGCGTGTTCGGTCTTGCATCCGGAGGCTTCTCCCCCATCGTGGACGCCGAGGTCGATTGGCGGAGCCGGATGCTGTACGTACCGACGTTCATCATCTCGCCCCTGATGTACGGGCTGGTGAACCTGCTGACCGTGTGGAAGGAACGCGAGGCCCGCATGGATCAGCTGCTGCGCACATATCGCTGGCCAAGCCGACGTCTGCGCGCGATGCGCATGATGGCCTTCAGCCTGATCTCGGCGGCCGGCACGGTCCTGTTCGCCGCGACGGTGTCGCTCCAATCCCCGCTGCGGGTTTCGTTCCCGACATTGCTGGGGGTTTCGTTCAGCTCCCTGTTCCTGTTCGCAACCGGACAGCTGCTGGCCGATCTGCGCCTGCCATCACCCCTGTCGCTCATGCCGATGCCGGCTCTGTGGGCGGCGTCGTCCATCGCCATGGCGCTCTTCCGCGTCTCCGCGGAGCCCCTGCTGGCGCGACTTCCCGCGACGCTGACCCTATGCGTCTCGGCGCTGTTCGCCATGATCTATCTGTCCATGCTGCGACGGTACTGCGACGAGCGTCCGATGGAGCTCGCCCCGCGAGTCGCGCTCGCCACCGTCCAATCCCGTCCGGCCTCCGTCTGACCTCCGTCCGGCATCTGTCTGTCATCGACCAGCCAACCAACGAGAAAGGCATACCCATGCTGGCATTGCGCCATGTCTCCAAGCGATTCCGCGAGCAAACCGTACTCGACGACATCGATCTCACCTTCGGCGAAGGCGTATACGGGCTGCTGGCGCCGAACGGCGCCGGCAAGACCACGCTGATGAAGATGATCGCCACGCTGCTGTATCCCACCACCGGTTCGATCCAATGGAACGGCGAGGACATCATCGCCATGGACGAACGCTACCGGGGTCTGCTCGGCTACCTGCCGCAGGACTTCGGCTACTACCCGAACTACACGCCACGGCAGTTCCTGCGCTA
Source organism: Bifidobacterium margollesii (assembly GCF_002860355.1). GTDB lineage: Bacteria > Actinomycetota > Actinomycetes > Actinomycetales > Bifidobacteriaceae > Galliscardovia > Galliscardovia margollesii. Next base: position 22,500 of record NZ_NMWU01000035.1, on the reverse strand, counting down.
CGTCGCGGCGCTGCAGGGCATCCGGCGCAGCCGCGTCGACAAACGCATCGACCGGATGCTCGCGATGGTGGGTCTCACTGCCATGGCCGATCGGAGGATGCGCTCGCTCTCCGGCGGCATGATTCAGCGGGTCGGCATCGCGCAGGCGATCATCCACGACCCGCAGCTGCTGATTCTCGACGAACCGACCGCCGGACTGGATCCGAAGGAGCGCGTGCGGTTCCGTAATCTCATCCACGATCTCGCCGTACGGCGCACAGTGATTCTGTCCACGCACATCGTCTCCGATCTGGAAACCATCGCCGGCAGCGTCATCATGATCCGAGGCGGGCACATCATCGCGAACGGCACGCCTACCGACATCTGCACGACGCTGATGGGGCACATCTACGAGATGCCGGCATCCGATCCGCTGCCCGACGGATGCCGACTGCTCAGCGAGGTGCAGTACGGCGCGTTCACCCGGCAACGCGTCTACTCGCCGACACGGCTGCCCGGCGTCACCGCGTTCCCCTCGGTGACGGAACTGGCCTCGGCGACGACGACCGTCCAGCCGAATCTGGAGGACGCTTTCCTGATCGCCTACGGCGACTGAGCGCACATTGATTGATCGCATATTGACTGATCGCACAGGGCGACCGGCCGCCACGGCCGCGAACAAGCACGGAAAAGAGAAACCGATGAATCCTACTGTATTCTTCGCCGAAATGCGCAAGATCTGGCGCCCGCTGCCGACGCTGGTGATGCTGGTGTGCGCGACGCTGTTCATGCTGCAGGCCATCGGCCAGGCGTCATCGTTCACCCACGACGCACCGCAGTCCGCGAACTCCCTGGGCAATTCCGCGGACAACGCCTTCATCGCCGACATGATCGAACGATACGGCCCGAATCTCGACCGACGGACGAAGGAGGGACTCGCCGGCGAGCTGAACCGGCAGAAGCGACTGTTCTCCGAAGGACTCGCCGCGATCCCGCAGGCCCGGGCCGCGAACATCGGCGACTACGATTCGTTCAACCGGTACCAGGAGGCTGAATTCGGCGGCGGCAGGGTGGAGGTCACGATCGACGACTCCGGCAACGACGTGTACAGCGACCCTCTGCTGCAGACGGTGAATGCGGATCAAACCATGAGCCGCACGCTCTCCCGCATCGCGTTCCTGCAGCAGGTGCTGGACCGGACGGCCGAAACGGATCGCCGTTCACGCGACATGGCGGCATTGCAGCTGCGCATGGCGTTCGCCCGAAGCATCACCGACGTGTTCGGCGGAGGGAGGCAGCCGGGAAGCTACGACGATCAGGGCAGGCCGCTGAACGGTTCGCCGCGGCTGCCGCAGCTGCCGTCCGGCGTCACGCAACGCATCGACGCGATCTTCGGCCACACCGAGCGCTACGGCTATCTGGGATCCGACGTGCTGAGCGGGGTGACGAGCATCGTGACCCTGATGTTCATCGCCCCGCCGATCTGCTCGCTGATCATGACATTGCCGCTGATTCCGCGGGATCGTCAGCGCCGGATGCTGGCCCTGCAATACGCCTCCCGCACCGGAAGACGTGTGGTCTGGGATCAGATGGCCGCCATATCCGCAACCACACTGATCACATCGGCCGGCGTCTGCCTGATGATGGCCGTTCCCGCCGTCTGGCCGATCCGGACGCTCATGTCCTGTCCCGCCATCAGCGTCATGGCCGTCCAGCTCATCTGGTTCGACCTGAACCTGCGATCGTATCTGATCGGCGGCGCCGCCGTCGCGATGCTGTTCTCGCTGGCCGTGGTGATGCTCGTGACCTTTCTGACGAGGCGATCCTCCGGCGTGATCGCCATGCTGCTTCGCGCAGTGCCGCCGACCGTGATATGCATCGCGCCGACGATGCTGCTGCTCGCCCCCGCCCTGTTCCTGCTGTCCGGCCCGCTGGACCGTTGGATCCCCCTGCCCGGCAACGAGCCGATGCTGTTCGCGCTCGTACTGCTGGCGGCCTGCGCGCTGTGGGTCGTGGACGGCATCCGGCTGCGTCATCGAGAACCGAACGGCGTATGACATGGCCGGCAAACCTATGACGACGAATACGCGAAGACGACGCCGTTCCGGCCGATGCCCCCGATACAGCCAATACCGGAGCCTTCCGATGTGGCCGGTCATACGCGACGAACTGCACAAGATCACGATGCTGCCGATGATATGGGGATTCCTCGTCATATGCGCCGTCATGAACATCGCGCTCGCCTCGCTGCATGCGGCCTCGATTCGCGGCGACGTCGATTTCGTCGGCCGCGTGGTCTCCACGGCCGGCAGACGCATCGACGGCGGATTCGACCAACGACTGCGGCGGCTGCCGGAAAGCCCCCGACGCAAAAGCCTGCTGCAGGCCCTGCAGGGGAATGTCGACGTCCCGACCGGACGCGAGGTCATCGGCATCGGAACGCGGTATGCCGATCTGCTGCACGACGAAGGATACGCCACGCTTTCGCACATCATGCTCGGCAAGTATCGGACGCTCGCCGATCGCGCTGGCGGCGCACGGCTCCCCGCCGGATCGGCGGATCTGTATCTCGGCGTGGGCAGCGAACGGATCCACAACGCTCTGTTCGGTGTGATACTCGGCGGCGTGACGTGGGAGGCGATCTCCTTCGCCGTGCTCGCCATGCTGTATGCGCTGGGATACGAGCGCCTGATGCGAACCGAGGCGACCGTCATGACCGCACGGTTCGGGCGTAGGATCGTCCCCGCCAAAACGCTCGCCGCGGCAATGATCGGCGTCTGCGGTTTCCTGCTGTTCGTCCTGTCGGCGATCGCACCGTATGCGGTGATGTTCGCCGGCTCGCCCATCTGGGGCATGGACGTTTCGGGACCGTTCAACCGAATGACCACCGAGTTGGGGGAGCAACCGTTTCTCACATGGACGCGATTCACGCTCGCCGGGTATCTGGCCGCATCGACGGCGCTGTCGTTTATGCTGACGCTGGTGTCCATGCTGGCGGCGGCGCTGGCGGGAACCCTGTGTCGGAGCATGGCCTCGGCGTTCTCGGTGACGGGGCTCGCCATGTTCGCCACGGGGGCACTGCCCGCCATATGCTCCCAAAACGGATGGTGGGGCGTCTATCACCTGATCTCGGCCGGGCCGATGCACGCACTGCTCAACCGTTCGATGTGGTTCACCGACATGGGTCTGAAGGCCGTGATTCCCTATCAGGAATGCATCGAAACGCTGGTCTCGGCGGTCGTTCTGACCATCGCGGTGAAGGCGGCGTGGCGAGGATTTCGCAGAAGGGATCTGTAGCGGACCGCATGGCCGGGCGGGCTCGCAACCGTATCGATCCGAAACATCGAAACGATAATCGGAACATACGGACATCGGATCGCTAGGCCCTGCGGGGCATGTCGCGCTCGGTGTCGATCACGATGGTGACGGGACCGTCGTTGACCAAGCCGACGCGCATGTGGGCGCCGAACCGACCTTCGCGCACCTTCACTCCCCCGGAACGCAACGCCTCGTTGAATTCTATCCACATGAGGTTCGCATGCTCGGGTTCACCAGCGCCGACGAAACTCGGACGGTTGCCCCTACGCACGTCGGCGTACAGGGTGAACTGGGAGATCGAGAGGATCTCGCCGCCCACATCCTGAATGGAACGGTTCATCCGGCCATGCTCGTCCTCGAACACACGCAGGCACAGCACCTTGTGCGCCAGCCATGCGATCTCCCGTTCGCCGTCCGAATCCGAAACCCCGACCAGGATCACGTAGCCGTGGCCGATCTGCTGGGGTTCGAACGTGACGTCCGGCGTGCCCAGCTCGTTGACCACGTCCACGCTGGCCTGCGAAACACGCTGCAATACGATTCTCATGCCCCGATTATGACACAGGGTCCACGGGATGGACCTGTCGATGGACCTGTCAGAGCGTGTTCTTCGGCTCGACGAAGCGCCATCCGCGCTGGTTCCACGCCTGATCCCAGAACTCCCACTCCAGTTCGCAGCTCTTGAGGAAGATCTCCTCGGTGCGGGCCAGATGCTCCTCCTGATACTTCGGAGCCTCGGCGTCGAGCATCGCGAACATGCTCGGCAGCACGGAGCCGTCCTCGTCGTCGAAGTTGGCGTAGAAGTCGATCCACGGCTTGAACACGTTGCTCTCGGAGTTCTTCCCCTGCCGCACCAGCTCGTTGCCGATCTCGATGTACGTCCACGGGCAGGGGGTCATCGCCGCCACCACGTCGATGAGATCGCCGGTGCGAGCCGCATTGTACATGTGCTCGTTGTACAGGTAGGTGAACGGGGCCTGCGCCTCATGCTGCAGGGACTCGTATTCCACGCCGGCCACGTCGCAGAAGTTATGGTGCGGGTGGATCTCGCTGTTGAGCACGAAGCCGATCTGCTGGGCGAAGAACGACATCTGCTTGCGGTTCTCGCACTTCTGGATCGCCCCCGCATACACCTTGATGAACGCGTTGAGGTAGTTGAAGTCCTGGCCCACGTAGAAGGTCAGCGCCTCCTTGGGAAGATCGCCGTTGGCGATACCCTGTACGAACGGATGCTTCAGAATTTCGTTGAAGATCGGTGTGCCGGCCTTGACGAGTCGCTGGGAGAATGAAACGGTGTCGGTCATCTGTGCTCTTTTCCGATGTGACGGTGTTGGTTGTCGAACATGCACACTGGAACTACCAGACGCGACCGACGTCGAAAACCACTTTCCTACGTTGGTGTTAGCCAAATCAGGTTCGAAGGGATTGGCGGCAAGCCATCTCAGCGCAAGGCACCCCTAGTGTTTCCGCGTATGCGTTCACAGGCTAGCACCGTAGGGCGCCGGCACGCAAGCGAATTCCCGCGCGACGTCCGACTCCGGAGGCCGGAACCGGCATTCCCCACTGCTCGGAAGATATCACGGTGCGGAAGATTCCACTGTTCGGAAGATTCCACTGTTCGGACGGACCATTGCCACGGAGGAAACCGATCGTTATGCTCTCTTGCGGCGTTAGGAAAACGTTAGCGGTTTCGTTCCATACATGCCCCGACGGAACGCAGTCCGGCGCGAATCATCATCGGGCATGACATACGGATGACATACGGAGGTGTTCGCCATGACCATCGCGGGAGCGTCGATCATCACACTGCTGTGGATGCTGCTGGCCGGGGTCGGCGCCGGTTTCGTCGGTTATGCGGTCGGCGCCTCGTCGCTGGTCTCCTACCCGGCGATGCTGGCGTTGGGCGTGCCACCGGTGCTGGCGAACACCACGAACACGGTCGGCGTGCTCGGTACGGGAATCGGCGGCTGCATCTCGGCCCGCCGGGAGCTCACCGGTCACCGCGGCCGTGTGATCGTCTATGCGATCATCGGCGTAGCCGGAGGCTTCGCGGGCGGCATACTGCTGCTCGACCTGCCGCCGCAGGTGTTCGAGTATCTCGTGCCGCCGCTGATCCTGCTCAGCGCGGCGATCATCGCATTCAACCCTCGCAGGAGAATCCATAACCGCATGCAGGCCGACGCCGTCACGGCGGAGACGTCGATCCGTGCCGGCGATCCATCCATGCCGGTCGTCGGCGATGCGGTACGGGACGATATCCGCAAAGACCCGTGGTGGATGTGGTTCGGCATGGTGTTCGTCAGCGTCTACAGCGGATACTTCGGTGCGGGAGCGGGCACGCTGGCCCTCGCCATGCTGGATCTGGGCAGGATCGGCCCGTTCGTGGAAATCAATGCGCTGAAGATCATCGTCGGATTCGGCGCGAACGTCACCGCGTCGATCATGTTCATCGCCCGCGGGTCGGTGAACTGGCCGTTCGCCATCGCCTTGGGTATCGGTTGCTTCATCGGCAGTTACATCGCCCCGCCGATCGTCCGTCGAATCCCGGAGAACATCATGCGCGCGGCCGCCGTGCTGGCGGGCGTGATCCTCGCCGCCAAGCTCGGCTGGAGCACCTACTTCTGAATCGCATCGTCTTGCGAGGCCGCAGCATTACCTGCAGGATCAAGATTGCTGGCAAGACGTCTGCACTGAATCCACACCGGTTCGATCATGCGACCAAGCCGCTGCAGATGCACCAGCACGGCGATGGCCAGCGCCCCCAGCAATACGACCGGCACGATGCTGGCCTCAAGACCGAACGACCCTCCGGTGAGCAGTTCCGGCCCCTGCCATTGAGCGATCAGCCACGATTGCTGCACCCCTCCCCTGCCGGAGACGATGGAACCGAAGATCGGCCCTTCGGCGACGTTCCACATGAAGTGGAATCCGATGCACCACCACAGCGACCTCGTGGCCAGATAGATGGCGCCGAACAGTAATCCGGCCTCGATCGTTATGGCGATGCCGCCCCATAGCGTACCGTCGGGGTTGGAGACGTGCAACAGACCGAACACCAGTGCGGAAACCACGACGGCTCCCCATGAGCCGATCGCTTCCTCCAGCAGGCGCAGCAGTATGCCGCGCATCGTGATCTCCTCCACGACGCCGGCGGTGAGACCCAGCATGATCAGGTCGGCCCACGGACTGTACGCGGCATTGAAACTGACGATCCGATATCCACCGAACAGGGCTATGATGCCGATGCAGACCGCAATGCAGACGAATGCGACCACCGCTCCGCGCACCAGATCGAAGGCGCGCGACGGTGAGAGCTCCACCGGGGTACGACGCCCCTCCATGGCGATCACCACGACGAGATAGGCGACAATGGCTCCAGCTATTTCGCCGAACAATGAAATCAGAGCCTCCGGAGAGGACTGGTCCGAGGTCTTGATCGACGTTAGTGAATCGAGGCCGCCTCCGCCCGACGTGAACATGGCGAATGCCAGTAGGAGGACCCCGCCGATCAGGAACGTCGCGACGACCATCGTCCCCAGAAACGCCGCTGCACGCAGCCATGGGTTGAATCGGAGCCTTCGAGGTGCGTCGAAACGACGTATCGGATGATCCTCGGTCATGAGATCGTCGGCTCGGACGCGCGGGACGGCACCGAGCAGTCTGGCATGCATGGTTCGCATGCGGTGTTCACGAACGGACGGTTGCGGATCGATCATCGCCATCCCCTATCTTCATGTCTGACACAACCGTTTCCATCGTAGCCCATATAGCAACGGCGTGGAAGAGTGGATCACCTCGGTTCAGGTGGCACTGCCCCACCAGACCAACGCAACGGGTCCGACGATGATGGCGATGAGGAATATCCAGATGGACGGTCTGGCCGCATTGAAGGTCCAGCCATCCCCCGCCCGGTCGGGTACGAACACCTCGGGATCATCGGGGTTCCAGTAGATGATGCCGCCCTTCCAATACCGGTCGTCCTCATAGGGAGGTGCGTCGTCGCCGGCCGGCGATGAGGCCATGTCCGGCGTCGTTCCATCCCGAGCCGGATATTGCGCGACGGCATGGACGTTCGGAACCGGCCTCCATCCGCGCCGACGGCACAGCAAACCGGTGGCCACTGCGCCGGCGATCGCGACGAGCGCCACGACGATCATCATCGTCGCGAACATGCCGATGTCGGTCAATCCCGTGAACGCAAGCTCCATGCCGACGCCCAGCATCGTGGACGCCGTCAGACCGCAGATCAGAACGAACAGGCTCCATGCCCTGAAGAATAGTCCGTAGGACCGCGCAGCAGTCGGCGAGGCGACGAGGTCCGCAGAACGGAAGGATCGCAGCACCATCCAGTGCACTGCAACCATGCAGATCGCCATGATGGCCTGTATTCCCACCGGAAGCCATACCAGTGTCATGGATTTCGGCGTGTAGGCGTCGATTCGTCCGGTGGCGTTCATATGAGTGGCCACCATGCCCGGCATGCGGCCGTAGTTGAGATACCCGACGGCGAACGTGACGGCGAGCGAGGGCAGGTGCAGCAGCTCCCATGCCGCAGACAACGGCCCGGGCATATGTCCATCTTCGATGTCCGTCATGACGATCCCTCGGAAGAGCAACAAGGATTCGGTTTCCGCAATCCAGTAATAGCACTCGGGCGGTACCGTCAGGCAATCGTCGGCATCGTCGGCATCGCAACCCTTGCTCGGCGGTCTGGCGGAAACGCGCCCGGCCGGTTCGCTCGGAGAAATCAGCAAAATACGGATTATAGTCCGTGGACTGCGGGTCCTGTTTCGGGAATCATGTCCCATATGGATGTGGACGATGTGAAAACCGTACGACGCAGGGCATTCGGCAGGGCGATCTCGGAACTGCGACGGAATCGTAGGATCTCGCAGGAGAGGCTGGCTCTTCTCGCCGAAATCGACCGTTCGTATGTGGGGCAGATCGAGCGTGGGGAGAAATCTCCCACGCTCGACAAGATCTGGCAGCTCAGCGACGCGCTGCACGTCACACCCGTGGAGATCTTCACGCAGGTGCTCGTCGAACAGCAGACGCTGGAGGACGGGCATCCGAGCTAGGCGGCGACGATGCGGGTCATGGGCATGGCGGAGTCGATGGGAAAACCGGGGGAGCTCGGGCTGATTCCCGCCTCCACCAGATTCACGCCGAGCATCGCCACCATGGCACCGTTGTCGGTGCACAGCTTGATTTCGGGAATCCGCACCTCGACGCCATGCTTCGCTCCGAATTCCAGCAGTTTGGCACGAAGCTGCGAATTGGCGGAGAATCCCCCTCCGACGATCAGCGTGGAGGAATCATACTGTTCGCAGCCTCGCATGGCCTTGCGCGCCAGCACGGTGGCCACCGAGTCGGCCAGGGACGCGCACACGTCGTTCACGGGGATCTCACGGCCGGCCGCCTGCTGCTCCTCGATCCAGCGAGCCACGGCGGTCTTCACGCCGGAGAAGCTGAAGTCGTACGGATGTCTGGCCGCGGATTTGCCCTGCGTCAGTCCCTGCGGCACCCGAATGGCATGCGGATCGCCCTGCTGCGCATGGCGGTCGATGTGCGGACCTCCCGGATATGGGAAGCCAAGCAGTCGGGCCACCTTGTCGAAGCATTCGCCGGCCGCGTCATCAAGCGTGGTGCCGACCACGTCGACATGTCGTGCAACGTCCTCGACATGCAGCAGCGATGTGTGCCCTCCGGAGACGATCAGCGCCAGCGTGTCGGGAGGGAACGGCCCGAACTGCAGCTGGGTGACGGCGATGTGCCCGATCACATGGTTGATGCCGTACAACGGCTTGTTCGCCGCCCAGGCCAACGCCTTGGCGCCGGAGACGCCGACGGCCAGACACCCGGCGAGTCCCGGCCCCGAGGAGACCGCGATCGCATCGACGTCGGCCAGTTCCATATCGGCGTCCGCAAGGGCCTTGGAGACCACCGGCACGAATGCCTCGGCATGGGCGCGCGATGCGATTTCGGGGATCACGCCGCCATATCGGGCATGCTCGTTCATGGAGGAGGCCACCACGTTGCTCAGCAGCGTACGGCCGCGTACGATCGCCGCCGCGGTCTCGTCGCAGGTGGACTCGATGCCCAGCACCACCGGTTCGCTCATGATTCGTCTCCCCCGTTTCCTCGTCCGTGCTTCTGTTCACGGTTCTCATGTTCAACCACGGCATCACACGTATCATGCGTATCGTGCGAGCCGTGGAAACCCACCACTCTCGGGCTCAGTTCCAGACTCATGGTGAAGGCGTCGATGCCTTCCGGCTGATAATACCGTTTGCGCCGCCCCATCATCTCGAAGCCGAAGCTCCGGTACAGGGCGAGCGCCGGCTCGTTGTCCACACGTACTTCGAGCAGCATCCTTCGGGCACCCTTGTCCCGCGCCTCGTCGATCAGCCTGCTCATCAGCGCGGCGGCGATGCCCCGCCGCTGATATCGACGGTCCACTCCGATGGTCATCAGCTCGGCATCGTCCCCGTCATACCAGAATCCCGCGTAGCCGCGCATCGGAGCGCCCTCGCTCTCCGCTTCGGCGAAGTATGAGCGGGCCGGAGCCTCGAGCTCCTGCCGGATCATCGATTCGCTCCATGCGCCCCTGCCGAACAGGTCGGCTTCCAGTTCGGCCATGCGCATGATGTCACTGTCCGTGAATACGCGGATCATCGGCCACCCTTTCCTTCTCCGACGCCACGATCCGAGCCGGCACGATCGGCGCCACCATGGTTCAGCACATGCTTCAGCGGATTCGGCACCGACACATCGGGTCTGCGCAGGTACAGCGGCTCGGACGGGCACTCGTCGCCATCGGCATGATGGCGTTCGGCAGTGCGGGCGAATAGGATCGGCCCTTCAACGCCGGCGCCATGCAGCACGGAATCGTCGATCAGGTCCCCGCGGCGGATCAGATTCAGCCATGCGGAGGCATATTTCTCCACGCCGTGGCCCACCACATCGACCACAATCGGACGGGCATCCTCCCCGAGCATGTCGGCAACGACCGCGTTTACGCGTTCCACGATGTCGTTCGGATACGCGATGTCCATGTCGCCGACCGGACGGGGCAGTCCCACCCTCGCCAGCCCGGACGTATCGGCCGGTTCGATCACGCTTTCGTACAGACGGCAGTACAGTTGACGGCGCCGGGCATCGTTGACGGCGAGCACGAAATGCCGGTATTCCGACGTCACACCACCATCGGCTCGCAGGCGACGTTCGGCCTGCCAGACCGCCTGCGGTTCCAGCACGTCCTGTCCCAGCAGCTGCGCGTTAAGGGCGAAGGCGAGCGCCTTGGCCGCGACGATGCCGGCGCGCAGTCCGGTGAACGGTGCGGGTCCGGTACCCACCACGATGCGCGTGATGTCCTCCGGCTTCAGTCCCGCACGTTCGATCGCCGTGGCGATGTTCGGTTGCAGCCGTTCCACATGCAGGCGGGAATCCGCCTCGTGGATCGGTTCCTCGCCGACCACGCTCACCGTGGAACCGTACGACGTGTCGATCACCAATGTGGTCGGGAATGCGGTCGGATCCTCACACACCATAGTCCTGTCCAGTCCTGCCCTTCTGTCCGCTCTGTTGCCGGCTCCGTCCGTTGTCTCCGCCTGTTTTGCCGCCAACGGTCGGTTTTGCTCCCCGTTATTGTAAGCCCGACACCCGTCGAGTCCAGTCCGATCCCACGGGCATAAGGGTGATCGTCCTCGTCCCGTCGCCGGTCAGCTCCCGATCATCGTCCGTTGCTGCGGCGACGGGGTCGATCGGCCGGTCGATATGGATCTCCAGGCGTTCCGGAGCCAGTGCGGCGATCATTTGCTCGCCCCATTCCATCAGCACGACCGTGTCGTCGCTGGGGTCCTCCAGTTCCTCGTCCAGACCGAGGGATTCCAGTTCGTCCAGCAACCGGGAGACGACGTCCTCGCCCGGCGCGTATCCGTTGCCGCCAAGCCGGTAGGCGTCGACGTGGATCAGATGGGCGGCCCCGCCGTCATGGAACCGGCCGTCGAGTTCGCGGGCAATGGTGAAGGTGGGCGAGACGATGGGCTCCTCGATGCCGAGTCCGGCTCCCAGCCCTTGGGCGAAGGTGGTCTTGCCCGCTCCGAGGGGGCCGGACAGCAGCAGCACATCGCCTCCGTGCAGCAGTCCGGCGATCCGTTCGCCGACGGCCCTCGTGTCCTCGGCGGTGGCCGCAGTCATGGTCAACCCGTTCATATCGATCCGTCCTTTCGCTTCCCTACATCCTTACGCTGCCCGACGTCGGTCCGGTCTGCGCGAACACCGGCCCGGTTCCGTATGATCCGCCCTCTTCGGCCATCAGGCACGTCCTTTGACGGCGATGGCCTCGATGCTGCGTTCGAGGGCGTACACCGGGTCTCCCCCATTGGTCTTGCTCTGCTCGTCGGCCCACGCCAGCATGCGGATGCAGCGGCCGAGGCCCTGCGAAGTCCATCCGGGCAGCTGTCGGGCCGCCATATCCAACACCCACGGGTTGGCCTTCGCCTCGGCCTTCGAGATTTTGCCGGTCTTGACGGCGGACGCCTTGGCCAAGGTCCTCATCTTCATCGCAAGCGCACCGATCATCGCGATGGGATCGATGCCCTGCTCGATGGCGGATCGCATGGCCACGATGGCTCCTGCCGTGTCTCCCGCCATCGCCTTGTCGGCCACGGTGAAGCCGGTGACCTGCGGATTGGAGGTCAGATACTGGTTCACCCGGTCGATCGTGATCGGATCGTCGTCGAAGTCGAAGCACAGCTGGGCGCACATGGCCGACAATTCGCCGGTCCGCTCGCCCAGCACGGCGACCAGCTGCTGCACGGCAAGCGGATCCACCCGCCGATGCTCGCTCTCGAACCGGTCGTAGACGAAGTCGATCTTCGCATCGTATTTTTTCAGGTCCGGCACCTTCTCCTTGGCGGCGCCGGCGCGAAACATGGCGTCCACGATGCGTTTGCCCTTCTGCCCTCCTTCATGACGGCAGATCACCACGCTGGATTGCGCCGGAGCCTGACGAGCCTGCCTGGCGTAGGCGGTCAGCGCGTCGCCCAACCGATCATCGGCGTCCTGAAGATTCGCCAGACTGACGACCGCCATGTCGGAAAGCAGCGAGGGGCTCACCGCCTCGTCGAACGCATAGGCATCGCATGAGGAGGCGTCAAGTTCGATGAATTCAGCGTCCGGCCTGCTCTCGCAGGCCTGATGACACAGCTCCCGAGCCTTCTGACGGTTGAGGAATCCGTCACCGCCGAACACGATGATCACCGGGGAGCTCCCGGATGCTGTTGCTTTTCCTGCTGCCATATCATCCCATCTTCCCGACGACGTGGACAATCCCGTGGCGATCATCGGGGAAACAGCATCTTGCAGGTCTGCCGCCACCAGCACGTAACCCGTTCGGCCGGCCCGGGACGGTACTCTCCCGGTGCCATGCGCCCTGATGCCGTCGCGACGACACGCAGCAGTCGGGGAATGCCCCAGAAGGTCAGCGCCAGCACCGTTTCGGCAGCGCACACCAGAATCATGCCAGGCACGCCTTCCGGCCATGCCAGCGCATGATCGCCGCCGAACAGCGTGGCGCATCGCTCCAACAGCCAGGTGCCGAGGCTTGCCAGCCATGCGAGCGCGAATCCCACGGTCGGCAGCGCCCAGGACACCGTCAGCGACGCCAGCCCCGCAATGGTGGAGACGGCGACCACCGGCGCGGCGAAGCAGTTCGCCGGCACCGACCAGATAGGGATGCTCGGCGACATCAGCACCTGTATGGGCAGGGTGAAGCATTGGGCCGCAAGCGTCATTGCCACACCGTAGGCAAGCGGCTTCGGCATGTATCGCAACAATGCCCGGGACATTGGGTCGACGAGCAGCACGATGCCGTACACCGAAGCGCATGACAGCGCGAAGCCGAAGCTCACGGCCAGAGACGGGTCGAACATCAGCAGCAGGATCACCGTCCAGTTCAACGCCGACATGGCCTGCGACCGACGGCCGAACAGCATGGCCGCCACGGGGAACAGTCCCATGACAAACGCCCTGAGCACGGAATCGGCGGGGAACATCAATATCGTCAGCATGCCATAGGCGCCGATGACGCCGGACGCCTTCGCCCATCGCGGCAGCAGGGCGAAGGATGCCGCCCGCATGACCGCAGCGGCGATCAGCACGAAATGGCCTCCGGAAACCGCCATCAGGTGCATGATGCCTGCCGCCTTGAAATCGTCCTCCAGCGTTTCGGCATAGTTCGTGTCGATGTCGTCCGCGATTTCGATCGGATAGGCATCGTTCAGGTAGGCTTCCTGCCCGAGCACGCCCATGGTGAGTCCCGGCACGAGCACCTTGCCCTGGTCGGAGAGACCGCGGGTCACGGCAAGGAATTCACGCTGCATGGTCTGCGTCATCGATGGTATGATGCCGGCCTTCCGGATCATCGTCATGCCGTCGCGAGGCGAATTCCCTATGGTCAGCCAGGCATCGGCGGTACCGTACTTCGGTTTCGACAGTGTGCCCTCCACGCGGTAGACGGCATCCCTGTTCCAACGGCAATGATCATCGTCGGCGAAGATGCGGACGGATGCGGATGACGGCGACCTGATCTGATGGACTTCGAGCCACTGGACGTTGGCATCCGTCTGGCAGTCGGATCCCCGCATCGGGGAGCGGGTCGTTGGGGAAACCGTTCGCAGCACCATCGAAACGTGCCCTCCGCCCTCACGCATCGTTTCGGTCACGGAGTCTCCGGCCCCGACGATGTCCGAGCACAGTCCGGCTGTTGCGGCGCACAGCATGGCCGCGGCGACCGCGGGACCGCATCGTATTCGCCGTCGCGCGACCGCGTTCGGCAGCACCGAGCATGCCATGACCGTCAGAACGGCGAGAATCAGCATGGGGGCGCATGCCGATGCGTCGATCCGCCGATCCATGCCGTCCAGCGCTTCGAACGTTCGCCGTTCGATCAGCATCGCGGTCCATGAGGCCAGCGCGACCGGCATCATGCGCCAGTCACGGCTGCCATTTTCCCGTTCCACGGCACGGCGTTCCCGGCCCACGGTCGCGCGTTTCCGTTTGGAGGCGCGGCATGCCGGATCATTACCGATCTCGGGGCGGCGGCTCATGGTCCACCTCCCTCGGAGGGGGCACCGACGGTGACGTGGGGACGGATCTTCTCCAGCGTTTTGCCGCCGATACCCGTCACGTCCAGCAGATCATCGACGCTGGAGTAGCGTCCTATGCTCGATCGGTGATCGAGGATCCTTTGCGCCGTCACCGGACCGACGCCTTTGATGCTTTCCAGCTGTTCGGCGGTCGCCGTATTGAGATCGATGAGCGAAGCCCCTCCGACGGAGGATGGTGATGATGCGGACGGAGACGTCGACCCCGACGGGGATTGCGCCGGAGACGCCGATTGCGTGGAGTCCGACGCGGAGGAGGATGGCGTAGCAGAGGCTGATGACGAGGACGTAGGCGCAGCGGCGGACGGCGCCGAGGAAGTCGCCGACCAGTCGCCTGTTCCGGAGGATTCCCCGATGACTCCGGAGGATTCCCCGATGGCACGGTTCATGCCGATCGTCTGCTGCACCAGCAGTGTCAGGCTCAGCGACAATGCCAGCGTCAGGATCAGTATCACGATCGCACTGTGCTTCGGACTCAGTTGCAGGCGGGGCATGTCCCTGAGGGTCCGACGTTCCAGCAGGTCGTCGACGCCGTGATCGTCGGGCGAGACGCCGCAGAGCTCGCCAAGCGTCGTCTTACCGCCGTTTCCGCACCGGTTCGACGGCGGAGGCGGAGGTCGTAGCGTTCGCCCCGGCATCGGTTTCGCGGGCTTGCGGTATCTGGACATGACACCACTATGCACGCGATGGATATCCGGCGGCATCCGTATCCGACGATGTGGTCGAACGTGCCCGGGATTCGGCGTGTCTGTGGATGATCCGGCCGCTTTCCGGTATGCATGTGGATGAATCGGGCATTGTCAACAGCCGTGCATGGTGTTCACGACTGAAAGCCGACATGGATTGACTCCGGCGTTCAGGTGGCCCGTCCCCATACGGGACAGGCCCCTCACCCACCATTGACGATGGATGAAGGGCCTGTCCGGCTAGGGAATCCGAGTCGGCAGTGAATCAGAGCGCTTCATGCGCGAGAGACCACCGACTCGTATCGGATGACGGTTCAGTTCGCGGGCACCACGGAGACGATCTTCGGAGCCTTGACGATCACCTTGCGCGGAGGCTGGCCGCCGAGACGGCTCTGCACTCCCGGCAGCGCCAGCGCCAGCTTCTCCAGCTCCTCGGGCGTGATGTCGGGGCTCACCTCAAGCTTGCCTCGCACCTTGCCCTTCACCTGCACCACGGCGGTGACGCTGTCCTGGCCGACGTAGCGTTCGTCGGCCACCGGCCACGGCTCGTGGGCGAGCGACTTCGGATGGCCGAGACGGTTCCACAGCTCCTCGCAGATATGCGGGGCGATCGGAGAAAGCATGAGGATCAGCGGTTCGACGGCGGCGCGCGGCACCACGGGCAGCGAGGTGAGATGGTTGTTGAGCACGATGAGCTTTGAGATGGCGGTGTTCGGACGCATGCCCTCCATCTCCACGGTCACGTCGTGGATGGTGTTGTTGAGCAGTTTGAGCGTCTTCTCGTCGAGCGCATCGTCACCGACATGCACCTCGCCGGTGTTCTCGTCGACGACGTTGCGCCACAGACGCTGCAGGAATCGCATGCCGCCGACCACGTTGCGGGTGTTCCACGGACGGGACTCGTCAAGCGGACCCATGCTCATCTCGTACAGACGGAACGTGTCGGCGCCGTAGTTGGCGTACATGTAGTCCGGCGTGATGATGTTCTTCAGGCTCTTGCCCATCTTGCCGAATTCGCGGTTGGCATGCTCGCCGTGCCAGGTGAACGTGGGTTCGCCGTTGGCGTCGGCCGGGCCCTCCACCACTTCGTCGGCCGGCACGTACTGGCCCCGGTCGTCGGTGTAGGCGTAGGCCTGGATCATGCCCTGGTTGAACAGCTTGTGGAACGGTTCGGCCGAATCCACGTAGCCCAGATCGAAGAGGATCTTGTGCCAGAAGCGAGAGTACAGCAGGTGCAGCACGGCATGCTCGACGCCGCCGATGTACAGATCGACGCCGCCTTCGTCACCGGAATACCGGTTGTGATTCGGGCCCATCCAGTAGTCGAATTCGTTCTTTTCGACCATATGCGCGGTGTCGGTCGGATCGATGTAGCGCATGTAGTACCAGCAGGATCCGGCCCAGTTCGGCATGGTGTTGGTGTCGCGGTAGTAGGTCTTCGGACCGTCTCCGAGGTCAAGCGTCACCTTCACCCAGTCCTCGTTGCGGCTCAGCGGCGCTTCCGGATTGGATTCGGCGTCCATGGGATCGAAGGTGCGGGGCTGGTAGTCCGGCACGTCGGGCAGGCCGATCGGCAGCATGGAGTCCGGCAGCAGATGCGGTACGCCATCCTCGCCGTAGACGATCGGGAACGGCTCTCCCCAGTAGCGCTGTCGGGAGAACAGCCAGTCGCGCAGGCGGTAGCTCACCGTGCCCTTGCCGACGCCGGCGGATTCGAGCCACTCGTTGACCTTGGCGATGGCGTCGTCCACACGCAGACCGTCGAGGCTGAGAGCATCCCCCTTGGCCTTGGTGGCGGATACGGAGGAGTTGATCACGATGCCGTCGTGGGAGACGAACGGAGCCTTGCCTTCATAGTTCGCAAGATCGTCGTCGGAATCAGGCAGAGGCTTGACGGTGTAGATCACCGGCAGACCGAATTTCACGGCGAAATCGTAGTCTCGCTGGTCGCCGCCCGGCACGGCCATGATGGCTCCGGTGCCGTAGTCCATCAGCACATAGTCGGCGGTGAACAGCGGGAGCTTCGCGCCGGTGATCGGGTTGACGGCGTACAGACCGGTGAACAGACCGGTCTTTTCGCCGTTCTCGTCGACGCGGTCCTTCGCGGTCTTCGACTCGGCTGCGATTCGATAGGCTTTCACGGCCTCGACGGGATTGGCGTATCCGCCCTTCCAGCCGTCGGGGGTTTCGGCAGGCCATTCGGCGGGCACGTCCTCCAGCAGGTGATGCTCCGGTGAGACGACCGCGAAGGTGGTGCCGAACAGCGTGTCCGGACGGGTGGTGTAGATCTCCATGTCCTTGACGCCATTGGGGGTCTCCACGGCGAAGTGCACAGATGCGCCGTGGCTTTCGCCGATCCAGTTGCGCTGCATGAGCTTGACCTTCTCCGGCCAGTCGATGCCGTCGAGATCCTCGATGAGGCGGTGGCCGTACTTGGTGATGCGCATCGACCACTGACGCAGCTCGCGCTGGAAGACCGGGAAGTTGCCGCGCTCGGACTTGCCTTCGGCGGTGACCTCCTCGTTGGCGAGCACGGTGCCGAGACCCGGGCACCAGTTCACCGGGGATTTGGAGATGTAGGCGAGACGGAAGTCGTTGAGGATGTCCTGCCGTTCGGCTTCGGTGAGGTCCTTCCACGCCACGCCATCGGTTTCATGGCCGGGGATCGGCTTCTCCCCGGATTCGAACTTGGCGACAAGCTCGGCGATCGGCCTCGCCGACCCCTTGGAACCGCTGGGGTTGACGGCGTCATCGTCATACCAGGAATCGTAGATGCGCGAGAAGATCCACTGGGTCCAGCGCACGTAGCCGGGATCGATGGTGGCGAAGGTGCGTCGGTTGTCGAAGCTCAGACCCATGCGATGCAGCTGGCGGGACATGTTGGCGATGTTCTGCTCGGTGGTGACGCGCGGATGCTGGCCTGTCTGCACGGCGTACTGCTCGGCAGGCAGCCCGAAGGCATCGTAGCCCATGGCGTGCAGCACGTTCTCGCCCTTCATGCGATGGTAGCGGCTCACCACGTCGGAGGCGAGGTAGCCGAGCGGATGACCCACATGCAGGCCCTTGCCGGAGGGGTACGGGAACATGTCCATGGCGAAGTATGCCGGACGGCCCTCGGCGTTGCGGCCCTCACCGTCCTTCAGATCGCCTTCGACGTTGGCGGCCCAGAAGGTACCCTCGTCGTCCCAACGCCTCTGCCAATCCTCTTCGATCCTCTGTGCCAGCTGCGCGTTGTATCGGAACGCGGGTTCCTCCGGATTCGCGGTCACGTTGGCATCGGTAGCATCCTGGGCCATGCTGCTCCTTTTTCTCCTAACTTACTCAGGTAACAGGGGCCATTATCACCACTCATCTGGACACGCGGACGTTTCGTTCCAGTTAGTGAACCGCATCCTGCTCCGGATTTCGATCCCGTTGCAGCTCAGCCGTTCGGCTGATCCGGATCGGCTTCGTATCCGAGCGTTCCCAACGTCCGCTCATAGGAGCGCTTCCACGAACCGTCCTCGCGCATCCGACGCAGCGCGAGATCCACCCGATGCTTCAGCTGGGTGCTGCCGGAGGGCAGCGCCACGCCATAGTGTCCTTCGTCGCCGAACCGTTCCGGAAGGATTCGCGTGGTGTCGGTGTTCTCCACGCCGTGCAGTCCGGCGAGCACGGCGCCGGGCGCCACGACGGCGTCCACCATGCCGCTGAGCAGCGCGGTGACGCATTGTGTGGCTCCCGGCTGCTCGACGAGACGAGCCTCCTCGCCGAACCGCTTGCGCATCTGCACCGCCGATCGGCTCGATCGCACCACGCAGGTCTTGCGCCCGGCAAGACCGTCCAGCGAATCTATCGGCTGGCCGCCCTGCCTGCGCACCATCACCGCCTGCCGCTCGGAAAGATACGGTCCGGCGAAGTCGAAACCGTAGTCCGCGTTCATGGCATCGTCGACGAACACGCCCACGATCATGTCCACGGTGCCGTCGCGCAGCATGCGGCCGCCTTCCGATTCGGTGGCGTTCTCCCACACGATCTGCCAGTCGGCGTATCCAAGCCGGTCCGCCACATAGCGGGCGACCTCGACGTTCAGACCGGTGTAGCTGTCGCCCTTGCGGTATCCCATCGTCGGCTGGTCGGTGGCCACGCCGATCGTCAGTCTGGGGCCCACCACCTCGCTGGCGCCCAGCGGATCGTTCTGACCGCATGCGGCCAGCGGCAGGAGCAACGCCACGCTCATAGCCACCGCAAGTAACCGGCGAAGATGCCCACGGGCGTGCCTCGGCATGCCCGAATCACCGAATGCGCGATGCACGAGATCCGCCTGCGCTATTTGAACATACGGGAGCGGGTGAGGAACCAGGTCACCAGCGCGGAGACGATCAGCGAGAGGATGATGATCGCCGCGAAGCCCCACGGTTTGTCGGTCAGCGGCATGCCCAGCTGGCCTTCGGCGAAGTTCATGCCGTACATCGAGAAGATCAGCGTGGGAATGGACAGGGTGATGGAGATGATCGTGAACACCCTCATCACATTGTTCAGGTTGTTGGATACCACGGAGGCGAAGGCGTCCGTCATGTTCGCGAGAACGCCGCTGTAGATGTTCGCCATCTCGATGGCCTGCTTGTTCTCGATGATCACGTCCTCAAGCAGGTCCTGATCATCGGGATACTGACGGATACGGCTCAGGGTGTTGAGCTTCTCCATGACGATCTCGTTCGATTTGAGCGATGTGGTGAAGTAGACCAACGTCTTGCTCAGTTCGAGCAGCATGAGGATCTCCCGGTTCTGCATCGAATGGCGCAGCTTGAGTTCCAGCTTGTCGCTTTCGCGGTCGATGATGCGCAGATACCGCAGGTACATCGTGGCGTTGCGATACAGGATCTGCAGGATGAACCGGGACTTCATGAAGGTGTTGAACCCGCGGATCGTACCCTCCATGAACGGGTGCAGCACCGGGGTGTCCTGCATGCACACGGTGATGATGATGTCATCGACGACGATGATCGACAACGGGATGGTCTCGTACCAGTCGCGGCCTCCCCGCTCCTCCACGGTGGGGATGTCCACGATGATCATCGTGTAGTTGTCCTCGACATCCACACGGGATCGCTCCTCGTCATCCAGCGGGGCGCGCAGATCGGCCAGATCGATGTTGCAGGCCTCGGAGACGGTGGCCAGCTCGACGTCGGTGGGCTCGCTGAGGCATATCCACGATCCGGGCGTGGGTTTCTCGATCTGTTCGATCTGACCATTGATGGTGCTGAAAGTCCTCATCATCGTGCATCACCTGCCTCAGTCTGACATACCGTGTTCCGGCCTGTTTCGTTGCGGTCGCGGTCTGTGACCGTATCGCCATGATCCATGGTTGCCATGTTGCCATGATCGAGGTCGCCGCGAAACCCTCAATAAGGATAGTCCCCACTGGGACATCGCACGGTTCCGTCACCATCCGGACATGCTGTGTTCATTCGATGGCGGATCAGCCGTCATCCGTGCCAGGTTCTGAGGACGTCCGCGGAGACTCTACTCGAGTCGAACCGGTAGTGCGAGGTGATCGTACGACGATGGGTGCGGATCAGGTAATCCTCCTCCATGTCGCCGCGCTGACGGTTGTTGTGGATCAAGTATGGCACGCCCTGCGCGTCGCGGCGATCGGAAACCACGGCGATGTGCTTGGTGTGGTCGAAGATCACAATGTCACCATGTTGCCACTGGGCAAGGTTCGCCGCATCCCCCGGCCGTACGTCATTGGTGAGCCGTACGGCGTAGGCACCGAAGAAACCGTCCAGCACGCCGGACCGGCGGAAGTCGATATTGGGATCGGGCCGGGTAAGACCGGGATAGTGTTCGTGGTGAGCGACGATGTCCGCGTCCACCATGGCCTTGAGATCAAAGCCTGCGGCGCGGAATGCATGCTCCACGAGGTCAGTGCACGCGCCCCGGCCTTCGGGCGGGTATCCGCCCTGATAGTAGCCGTCGTCGTAAATGGGATGTACCTTGGCCTCGGCGCGGGCGCCCCGCACGAGATCCGTATAGTCGTCGATCCCGTTATGGTTGTAGTCCGACGAGGATCGGATGTTCGCCACCGTAATCGATGATCCGGCCGATGCAGCGGCGGAACCGTCCGGGGTCCCGGATGATCGCCCGCGCCATAGGACCATGGCACCGGTCGATCCGACCGCCAGCAGCAGAATCAGCGTGATGACGACGATAGCGACCCGTCGACCGCCGCGGCCTCGGGAATCGGAATGCACAGAAGGATGTCTCGCGTGTCCCATGCCGCCCATTCTATGCGTTCGGCTCCATGCTTTCGATCCCGTCTGTCGAATGGTCGATCGGTTGCGCGGGAACCCGCCCCTCCTCCGTAGGGAGGTCGGAAGCCAATGGCCGACTGATGAGGACAATCGATAAGGCCGAACAATCAGGGACGGCATGGCACCGACATTCCGCTCCCGCCGGCAAGGGCATGATCATAGGCCACAATGACGGCCAGACGATCGGACCGCCGGGCACACATTCCGGCCATGTCCCATGGTGACCTATAACGGCTCCTACATGCCGAAACCGGAGCGCAGAAGGCCTATCAGCTCATCACATTGCGTCCTTCGTCCAAGGAACTCGGACAAGCAAAGCGGATGGCCTGAGATAGCCCTCTACATGGTCACTTCGTTTCATTCGAGACGTCAGTCGATTGGTTAACCTGCTCATCCACCGATTCATCCGCAACCATATCCAAGAGGAACCCGTAGCGTCCCCCGGGTTCTAAATAGAAGCGCAACACCTGTCTAAGGTTGGAAGTGTTCAAGTCCACAACCGAAGAGAAAGTGCTGCGCCCATGACGAAAGTGTATTCCCACCTGTCGGCCGAGGAACGAGTCCGGATCGACGAACTGAGGAACCGAGAGGGGCTCGGCGTGCGCCAGATCGCCCTGAGGATCGGCCGGGACAAGTCCACGGTCAGCCGCGAGCTGAGGCGCGGCCTGTGGTTCGCGTCCAACGAGAACGACTCCTACCGTCCGTACAGGCCGAAACGCCTGAAGACGGGCGCATGGACCGCGCGCCCGTTCTACTCGGCCCTGACCGCGCAGCGCAAGGCCGAGACCCGCGCCCGCAGGTCGCGCAAGCCCCTGCGCATGGCGTACGACCCGCTGCTCTCCTGGGTGATGGACGCGCTGCGCAAGGGATGGACGCCGGAGCTGATCGAGGGACGGCTCAAAATCGAATGGCCCGACGACCCGCGCATGCGGATAAGCCACGAGTGCCTCTACCAGTGGATCTACGCCAAACCCCAGAAGGCGCTGGACCTCAGGCAGTACCTGCCGCGCGGCAAGCGGCACCGCACGCGTTCGAAGGGCAGGAGGGCGAAGG
>NZ_NMWU01000034.1 GCF_002860355.1 Bifidobacterium margollesii | reverse complement strand
GTGCCGCTCGCCGACCGGCCCAAGAGCGTGGACTCGCGCCGCGGGTTCGGTCCCTTCGAGTCCGACACCGTCGTCGGCGCGTCCCCGTCGAAACGGTGCATCGACACGCAGGCCGAACGCAAGAGCCGCAAGCTGTTCGCCCGGTTCATCCCCGACAAGAGCGCGCTGGCGACCGCGCGCGCCGAATACGACATCTACAGCCGGATCCCCGCGCCCGCGCGCATCGACCGCACGTGGGACAACGGCACGGAGTCCTCCTGCCACCTGCTCGTGGACGAGGCGCTGGGCATGCTCACCTACTATGCGGACCCGTACTCCTCGTGGCAGCGGGGCACGAACGAGAACCGCAACGGCAGGATCCGGCGCTACCTGCCCAAGGGGACCAGCTTCGACGACCTGTCGGATGCGGACCTGCAGGCCATCGTCGACGAGATCAACGACACCCCGTTGAAGGTCCTGGGCTGGGAAACGCCCAACGAGGTTTGGTACCGCGAGCTCGGCAAGGTAATGTCAAAGACAAGCCACCCAGAGACGAGTGTTGCACTTACAAATTGAATCCGGGGCCGGTGATGACGATCAGACCGGGGATCAGTGCGGAGAAGGCGTTGCTCACGCCGGCAGGCACGGCATCGGGCATCTTGATCTTGACGTTGTGCTTGATGCAGGCGGTGTAGGTCCAGCCGACGAGCAGGCCCATGATAATGGCGGAGATGATGCCGTTGGAGCCGGTCCAGGTCTGGTTGAACACACCACTGACGGTGACGTCGACGGCATTCTTGGTGGTATCGGTGGCGGCGGCCATGGTGTCCTTGTCGAGCGACATCACCATCGATGACGGAGACACGATGAAGAACGCGACCAGCGACAGCAGACCGGAGGAAATACCGTCGCACTTCTCGTTGCGGGCGTAGGCGTAACCGATGCCGACGGCAACGATGATGGCCAGAATGTTGAATGTTGCGGCGCTGACCTGATTGAGACCGACGTTCCATTCGTCACCGAAGATACCGGCCATCCAGTCGGCATAGCCGGTGACCGGGATGTTGGCGATCAGCAGGAACAGGGAGCCGATCAGCGTGGCCGGCATCGTCAGGATGAAGCCGTCCTTCAAGGCCACCAGCGCCTTGAGGCTGGCGAACTTCATGAAGCCATTGAGCATCGCATCGCCGATGGCTTGCATTTTCTCCTTCATCAATCTTTCCTTCCTTGGAAGACCGCAGGCTACTTCGCCCGCGGACCACAACGTTTTGTTATTCGCAACTCGAAATGTTATTCGAATAACTGTGTCTCAGTGTACATCGCCCTCTATATCGCGTCAAATTCCGGCAACAGCATGCATTTACCTCGAATCAACCCAGCAACGACACCGTTGTGAGCCCTCACACGCACACCCCGAGACACGCCGAGCAGTATTAGTTATTCGAACTTATTTCCAAAACAATTCAATGGTCGCGCCATCGCTCGCCGCACCCCGCCGCAAGGTCACCCCCATCGCGGAACGTCCGCCGTCGCATACGTCTGCTCCGCCTCGCGCAGCTGCTCGGTGCCGCAAGGTCACCCCCATCGCGGAACGTCCGCCGTGCGGCATCTTCGCCGCACGGATCCCGTCGAACATCCCTCATCTATCGCCACCGCACTGTCGCACTGCCACACCACCGTACTGCCACACTGTCGCACCACCGCACCGCCGCAGGCCGGCGCCTCCCGCGAAACACCTACCGCATGGCGGCCATCGAATAGAACCTCGCGTTCTTGTAGTGATACACATTCTTCGAAGCATTGAACAGCCTGCCGTTGGACAGGAACGCATCATCCTCGATGCAGATGGCCGGATCACCCTCGTTCAGCCCCAGCAGCCGCGCGGCT
This sequence comes from Bifidobacterium margollesii, assembly GCF_002860355.1. Classification (GTDB taxonomy): domain Bacteria; phylum Actinomycetota; class Actinomycetes; order Actinomycetales; family Bifidobacteriaceae; genus Galliscardovia; species Galliscardovia margollesii. The sequence continues at coordinate 8,941 of NZ_NMWU01000034.1, read as the reverse complement.
TCGGCCGTCAGCCAATCCATATGGATCACCTTGTCGTCGAAACCAAACGACAGTCCCAGATCATTGCGCATATAGGAATACAGCGATCCACGGGCGATCTCCTCATTGAGATACGGCACGAATTCCTTGAGATACCAAGCCGTCTCATAGCTGATCGGCTGATCGTCCACGCTGCGCAAACGCACCACGCGCCACACCTGATCGCCCTCGGCGCACCGCATACGATGCGCCAGCTCGGCATCCGCTCGAATCAACGCCAGTTCCTGCACAAACGACGATACCTTGCGATCAGGGAAATCCGCGGCGATGCCGTACGACGTACCGATCGGCATGTAGTTGCCGGCACGGTCCTCACGCACGAACACGCCACTGCCCCGCATCGGAAACACCTCGCCGGCGGCGGCAAGCATGGCGATGGCGCCGCGCACGCAATACCGCGACACCCCATACTGCTCGATAAGCTGATCCTCGGTGGGGAGCTTCCCCTTTTCCGAGAATTCCCCCGATGCAATGCGCTTCTGTAGTTTGACCGCCAATTCACGCTGCTTTGCAGACATTCGCACTCCCGCATCTTGAAACCACTCGGAACCTGCCGCGCATCGACATCGATGTTCGTCGCGTCACAGCAAGCACAACTTCAGTTTATTCGAATAACTCTGATTTCGCACGAATAATTCCACATTTCGCACGATTATTCGATCACACGATTCATTTGCCCCCGCACACGCGGCAGCGCGCAACGATTCCTCACGCGATCAACGTGCAGAACAGCGACTCGAACACGAGCAGCGGATTGCCGTTGCCGATCAGTCTTCGCCGTGCCACGCCGACCGCCTCGGCTCGCTCTATGGCGGCTTCACGGGTCAGACGGGACGCGAGATCCGCGATCGCGGTACGGTTCTCCCGGTTGACCAGCCCCACCATGTCTTCGGCGTTGTTCTGCAATACGGCCACGTCACGGTACACGCTGGCGATGGAGTTCAACGCACGGTCGAGCACATCGCGGCTGCGACGCGTGGTTCTGCGCCTCACCTCGTCCTTCTTGCCGAGAGCATTGTAGGCGCTGCGAATCTTCGGGGGGATCTTGTCCTTCTCCCCCAGTCCGTTGACGCGTCGGAACTCGGCCCGGTCGCGCGCAACCTGCCGCTCCACCTCCTCCGCGGCCTGCGCGTTGGCATCGGAGATCAGATGATCGGCGAGCAGCACGGCGTCGGAGGCCCTGGCAAGGTTCAGCACGCCCACGACGAGCGTGTCACGGTCGGTCATCACCCGTTCGTTGACGGCATACAGTCTCGCAATGCCGATATGCCCTTCGGAGAGTCTCGCGGCGCGCGCCGCCACATGCTCGGTGAACCGCTGGTCTTCGGGCAGCGTGGGGTTCACCGTGGTCATGAGGAATTCGGTGACGGCCTTGGCTCCCGGGACCGCAAGGTTCACGACGCGGGTGCGGGATCGGATGGTCGGCAGCACGTCCTGCGCACTGGGTGCGCACAGCAGCCAGATCGTGTGCTCGGCCGGCTCCTCGATCTCCTTGAGCAGCACGTTGGTGGTGCGCTCCAGCATGCGGTCGACGTCCTCGATGATGATGATCCGCCACGGAGCGGATGCGGGCATCTGCTCGGAGGTTTCGATCAGCCCGCGCACTTCGGCGATGCCGATGGTCACCTTGTCGGTGGCGAGCACGGTGACGTCGGGGTGCGTATTGGCAAGGATATGCCGACAGACGGAGCATTCGCCGCAGCCGTGATTCGGGCATTCGAGCGCGGCCGCGAACGCGCGGGCCGTATTGGAGCGCCCGGAACCGGGAGGGCCGCAGATCAGCCAGGACTGTGCGATCCGGGCTGGCGACTGCGCGACGCGCGACAGCAGTTCGACGGTCGGCCGCTGGCCGACGATGGCATCCCACACGCTCATCGGGAATCCCCCTCGGCCGGTTCGGATGTTCCGACCGGATCAGATAATTCGACCGGATCGGCCGAACCGGACGGTTTCGCGGATTCATCCGATCCGACCGTTACGGCCAGCAACGCATCGATATCCTCGCGAATCCGCTCCCATACCCGATCGATGGTCTGCGCGGCGTCGATCACGCGGAATCGGTTCGGCTCGGCGGCGGCGAGGTCGAGGAACGCCTGCCGGGTACGTGATTGGAAATCGTCGCCGGCCGACTCCATGCGGTCCGCGTCATGCTGGAGCCGGGTGTGGGACGCGGCCGGATCCATGTCGAGCAGATAGGTGCGCACGGGCAGCAGACCGTTTGTGGCCCACAGGCTGAGATCACGGATCTCAGCGGCAGTGAGCTCCCGCCCGCCGGCCTGATACGCCAGAGAGGAGTCAAGATACCGGTCGGTGATCACGATCTCGCCACGATCCAGCGCCGGACGGATGGTTTCGGCCACATGCTGGGCTCGGTCGGCCGCGAAGATCAGCGCCTCGGCACGCGGAGCGATGTCGGCGGCGTCCTCGGCGATATTGTGCAGCAGCAGACGACGCAAGGCGGCGCCAAGCGGCGTGCCGCCCGGCTCCCGTGTGACCAGCACCGTGCGGTCACGCGATTCGAGATACTGCCGAAGCCGCTCCACCTGAGTGGTCTTGCCGACGCCGTCAACGCCTTCGAACGAAACAAACAATCCAGCCATGCCCTCTACCGTATCGGCCCGTCCCAACTTTGAGATTCGGCGATCGGATCACACGCCTAATTGGCGAAACCGTTCATGAGGAACGGTTTTTCGCCTTCCTCATGAACGGATCCGCCAAGTAACCGTTGAACCGCGCCCCGACTACTTCTTCTTCGACCTGGAAGTCCTCGATGCGGGCTTGGCCGGAACCACGGCGGGGCGCTCATACCCCTCGTTCGCGGTAAGCCATTCGATATCGCCCTTCACCGTGGCCGCTGTGGAGCCGATCTTCTCGGCGATGCGCGTATTCGCCCAGCCCTTGTCGGCGAGCTTCCTCACCTCGGCACGGCGTTCGGCACGCTTGGCCTCCACGGCACTGACCTTCGGCGTGGCCTTGGCGGGTTTCGCCGCCTTGCCCTTCGCTCCGCCACGACCACCACGACCCCGACCGCGGGTCGAAGGCCCGGCGGCACGCTTCTCGGCCAGCAGACGGAACGCATCGGCCGGGTCGATCGACTCCGGGGAGTACTGCCTCGGCAGCGTCCGGTTCGTCTCGCCGTCGGTGATGTACGCACCGAACCGACCGTCCTTGATCGTCACCGCCTTGCCCGTCTCCGGATCCGGTCCCAGTTCGCGCAGCGGCGGCTTGGCTGCCCCGCGCCCACGACCGCGCCCATACTTCGGCTGGTCGAACAACTCCTTGGCATGCGCCAGATCCACGGTGAAGATCTCGTCCTCGCTGCCCAGCGATCGGGTTTCGGACTTGCCGTCCGCACCGGTCTTGGTCAGATACGGACCATACCGCCCATTGTTGGCCTGAACGGTGAACTCCTCAGGAGCCCCGGTTTCGGCGTTCGTCCCCTCCAGCGTGCCGACGGTACGCGGCAAGCTCAGCAGTCGAAGCGCATCGTCCAACGTCAGCGATTCAGGGGTCATCGTCTTGAACAGCGACGCCATCTTCGGCCGATCCGCCGCCGAACGCTTGCGGGCCGAACGCTTGCGCGGCGCGGGCTGTCCGGCCTCCTCGGCCTTCTTCGCGGCTTCGGCGGCGGCCTTCTCCGCGGCATGCTCGGCATCCATCTGCGCCTGAATCTCAGGGGTGATCAGCGCCACGTACGGGCCGAACCGACCATTGCGCAGCTCCACCGTGCCACCGGTCTTCGGATCGGTACCCAGCACGCGGGGGCCACCGGAGTTGTTGCGGATCAGATCATGCGCCACGTCCACCGTCAGCTCGTCCGGCGCGATGGTGTCGGGAATCGAAGCGTGCTTCGGATTGCCGTCCGCATCAAGCTCCTTCGTATCCTCCAGATACGGGCCGTATCGTCCTACGCGAACGTGAACGCCGTCGCCGATGTCGATCGTGTTGATCTCGCGGGCGTCGATGTCTCCCAGCTGGGCCACCTGCTGCTGCAGTCCGGCATGCGCCTCCTCGGGAGAGCTCACCGTGCCCTCGCCGGTGCCGAAATAGAAGTGGGTAAGCCATTCGCGGCCGGTCTCATGGCCGCGGGCGATCTGGTCGAGTCCGTTCTCCATCTGCGCGGTGAACTGATAATCAACGTACTGCGGGAAGTTGGTCTCCAACAGTTTGATCACCGAAAACGCCAGCCACGAGGGGATCAGCGCACGACCCTTCTCATACACGTACCCACGGTCGATGATCGTGGAGATGATGCTCGCGTACGTCGACGGTCGGCCGATCTCCTTGGCCTCCAAGGTACGGACCAGCGAGGCCTCGGTGTACCGGGCCGGCGGCTGCGTCTCATGACCGTCCGGAGTCACCTCCACCGCGGAAAGCTCGTCGCCCTGCCGCATCGGCGGCAGCGACTCACCCTCCGAGGAGCCGGAGCCGCCCTTGCCGGACTTGTCGCCCTTACCGGGCTGATCCGTCTTGCCGGACTTCACACCGCCATACACCTGCATGAATCCGGGGAACTCGATCACCGTGCCGGATGCCTGGAACATCGCCTCGCCATGCTCGCCGGCATCGGCCGCCAGTCGGACCGTCGCCGTGGAACCGGTGGCGTCGGCCATCTGCGAGGCGAGCGTGCGACGCCAGATCAGCGTGTACAGCTTCAGCTGATCCGGCGGCACCTTCGTCGCCAGCTCCTCCGGGGAGCGGAACGTGGAGCCGGCCGGGCGGATGCATTCGTGGGCCTCCTGCGCACCGGCGGTCTTGGTCACATACTGCTTCGGGGTTTCGGAAAGGAACCGCTCGCCGAACCGCCTGCCGACCTCGGCGCGGGCCGCGGCGATGGCCTCCTGCGACAGCGTGACCGAATCGGTACGCATATACGTGATGTAACCGTTCTCATACAGCCCCTGAGCCGCACGCATGGTGGCGCGCGAGCTCATGCCCAGACGGTTGCCCGCCGTCTGCTGCAGCGTGGACGTGGTGAACGGCGGCTGCGGACGACGACGATACGGCTTGGTCTCCAGCGACCGGACCACGAACGGCACGGAACGCACGGCCTCGGCCACAGCGTTCGACAGCGCCTCGTCCATCACCACCGGCGAATCCTTCACGGCGGCCTCGGTGAGCTTGCCGTCCGCGCCGAAGTCCTTGGAACCGGCGAGACGATGTCCGCCAAGCGAGACGAGGCGGGAGTCGAATCCGGCATCCAGATCGCCGGACGCGGCCACCAGCGTGGCGATCACATCCCAGTACGGCGTGCGGACGAACGCCATGCGCTCCCGCTCGCGTTCGACGATCAGCCGGGTGGCCACGGACTGCACGCGACCAGCGGAAAGACCAGGGCCCACCTTGCGCCAGAGCACCGGAGAGAGCTCATAGCCGTAGAGACGGTCGAGCACGCGGCGGGTCTCCTGCGCGTCCACCATATGACCATCCACATCTCGCGTGGCGGTCAGCGATTTTTTGATGGCCTCCGGGGTGATCTCGTGGAACACCATGCGCTTGACCGGCACCTTGGGCTTGAGCGTCTGCACCAGATGCCACGCGATGGCCTCACCCTCGCGATCCTCATCGGTGGCGAGGTAGAGCTCGTCGGCCTTCTTCAACGCGGACTTGAGTTCCGCGACGGTCGACTTCTTGTTGTCGTTGACGATGTAGTACGGCTTGAACCCGTCATTGACGTCCACGCCGAACTTGCCGAACTTCTCCTTGTGCCCGGCCGGCACCTGACTGGGCTGCGCGAGATCGCGGATGTGGCCCACCGAGGCCATCACCTCATACCCCTTGCCAAGATATCCGCCGATCTTCTTCGCCTTGGTAGGCGACTCGACGATGACGAGCTTGGTGCCGGTAGCCATAGTCAACTCCTCCTTAGATTTCTGCACGCCATCTTAACCATGCCGTCTGCCCACCGTCCGATCATCGACGTTTCGGCGGGGCCGGCGGCGCGCCGACGAGACCGAGTTTCGACAGCGGCGACGCGGTGACGTGCCGCATGGCGAGCGCCAGCCCGAAGACCAGCGAGGCGACGCCGGCGATCATCACCACAGCCGAAACGCTGGACGCCGAAGCCGCCCACTTGGCGCTGTAGGCCAGGCCGGGCGCCAGCTGCCAGATCAGATACGCCGCGTAGCCGCAGGCCATCAGGCCGCCGACGATCATCACCGTACCCACCACCTGCACGCTCACCGAGGAGACGCGCGTGCCCGGCTCGTCCATGCCGGAGCCGCCGGTGAAGGCCAGCGCCAGCAGCGCGACGGCACCGACGAGCAGCAGCGCCATCACCACGTCGGCGGGCCTGTGCCACCCGTCGGCGATCATCGACACGCCCACCAGCGTGACGTAGCAGGCGCCGATGATCGCAGTGACGGCCCGCAGTACGCGCGGCACCACGCACAGCAGTGCAAGCGCCACCACTGCAGCCACGGCGACGTGACCGGATGGCGCGGAATTGCCGGCGGTCTTCAGTGACGACATGTCAAGCGTCTGACGCGGCAGCAGGTTTTTCAACAGTTCGGCGGCGATGACGGCCACGGCCGCGAATCCGATCATCTGGGCCAGCAGGCGCCAGCGCTTGCGTACAACGACCGTAACCAGCGCGGTGAGACCGAACACCGCATCGGGAACCGCCACCACGGACAACTTGACCGGGCCGAGCGCAATGTCGCCGCCCAGCGCGGTGAGGAATCCCGCGAACGCCGAGGAACCTGCCGACACCGCCGCCGACACCATGCCGGAGAAGCTCTCATACGCCAGGTTGTCGTACTGCTGGCCGGTCAGCGTGCGTACGGCCATGCTCCACACGGCCATGGCGATCAGCACCATCAGGATCGGCAGCACCACGCACAGCGTGACGCTCGACCATCGCGGGCGGGCAGCCAGCGGATCGCGCAGGCTCTGCGGAACACCGCCGTCATTGCGGTCGGCGTCGTCCGCCTGCCAACGGTTCGCGGTCAATGCGTCCAGTTCCTCGGAAAGCGACGGCACCACGGGCAGCGGGCGCATCACCGGTTCGGTCGGCAGTGTCGGTTCAGGCTGTGCCGCCGGAGCGGACTGCTGCGGTGCCGCCGGATCGGGCCGCTGTACCGGAGCGGGCCGCTGCTGCGAGGTCGGATCGGACTGCACCATCGGAGCAGACGATGCTTCCGGAGCGGCAGTTCCCGGCACGTCATCAAACCGCAGACGAACGGAACCGGGCCGGGCCGGCGGCATATCGACCGGCTCGACCGGCTCAAGATGCAGATTCTGACGCTTCTTGTCGTTCATAGACACGACTTTAAGGCCGCGCTACGAAAAAGGAACGATATCTCCCGGTTTCCGGCACGTTCGCGGGCGTTTTCACCGCAACACGAAGCCAAGGATCACGGCAATGAACCTCGGCAATGGTCCGCGGACGATCCTGGATGATCCTTCGTCATTCTCAGTGTGTCCCGTTCGCCTTCGAAACGGTTCGCAACAGTCCCGACGCCGCATCCCTCCGCGCACCCCGCATGTCAAACGAAAAGAGTCGTCATATTCAGCCCTGTCATGCGAATTGTGCCGCATGCACTATCACGCGGGCCGGGGGACATCACACGGGCCGCCCGGCCCCCGTGACACGAAACGGCCCACGTAACGTGAAATAACGGCCCACGTGATGCGGAAGCGGCGGCTCACTTTCAATTGAACACACACAGACGCATAAGGGTTCGCGTAATACGCAACCATATCGATCAAGAACCGCAGCCGAATACCCCACGGATGCTCCGGATGGCGACAATCGTCCGCTGTCGCCGAACCCGCACGATGGGAGGACCCGAATGATGGACAAAGGCGCGAATTCGCCCAATTCGCACCGTTATCCATCGAACATCAGACATTGCGACTTCAGAATCGTTGCAATCATGCGGTTTTCGCAATGGAGGACCTTGCCGGACGATGGACGAAGGCAGCATTTACGGCAATATGCACGATCGTCCATCAGCAACAAGGCAATATCAACAGTTCCAGAGAGCCGCAGGCCATCGATCACTGACATCAATATCGATCACGATCATCAATGATGCCGAAACAGAATGCGCAACAGGCAGAATACACAACATAACAGGAAAAAGAGAAAAGAAGAAAAGACCCCTACGCACCCGACAGAGACCACTTACCCTTGCTGCATTCCTGCCCTGGGGGGATTGGGCGGCATGACGCCGCGTAGGAGCCGAATATCCACTATACACGATCCCCGGACCATGCTGCTCAACCCCGGATTCAATTTGTAAGTGCAACACTCGTCTCTGGGTGGCTTGTCTTTGACATTACCTTGCCGAGCTCGCGGTACCAAACCTCGTTGGGCGTTTCCCAGCCCAGGACCTTCAACGGGGTGTCGTTGATCTCGTCGACGATGGCCTGCAGGTCCGCATCCGACAGGTCGTCGAAGCTGGTCCCCTTGGGCAGGTAGCGCCGGATCCTGCCGTTGCGGTTCTCGTTCGTGCCCCGCTGCCACGAGGAGTACGGGTCCGCATAGTAGGTGAGCATGCCCAGCGCCTCGTCCACGAGCAGGTGGCAGGAGGACTCCGTGCCGTTGTCCCACGTGCGGTCGATGCGCGCGGGCGCGGGGATCCGGCTGTAGATGTCGTATTCGGCGCGCGCGGTCGCCAGCGCGCTCTTGTCGGGGATGAACCGGGCGAACAGCTTGCGGCTCTTGCGTTCGGCCTGCGTGTCGATGCACCGTTTCGACGGGGACGCGCCGACGACGGTGTCGGACTCGAAGTGACCGAACCCGCGGCGCGAGTCCACGCTCTTGGGCCGGTCGGCGATCGGCACGCGCATCGGGATGCGCGCCCCCTTCGCCCTCCTGCCCTTCGAACGCGTGCGGTGCCGCTTGCCGCGCGGCAGGTACTGCCTGAGGTCCAGCGCCTTCTGGGGTTTGGCGTAG
>NZ_NMWU01000033.1 GCF_002860355.1 Bifidobacterium margollesii | reverse complement strand
TCGGCCTTGCGCTGCGCGGTCAGGGCCGAGTAGAACGGGCGCGCGGTCCATGCGCCCGTCTTCAGGCGTTTCGGCCTGTACGGACGGTAGGAGTCGTTCTCGTTGGACGCGAACCACAGGCCGCGCCTCAGCTCGCGGCTGACCGTGGACTTGTCCCGGCCGATCCTCAGGGCGATCTGGCGCACGCCGAGCCCCTCTCGGTTCCTCAGTTCGTCGATCCGGACTCGTTCCTCGGCCGACAGGTGGGAATACACTTTCGTCATGGGCGCAGCACTTTCTCTTCGGTTGTGGACTTGAACACTTCCAACCTTAGACAGGTGTTGCGCTTCTATTTAGAACCCGGGTAAAAAGAGTGAATTGAAAGCGCTCAACATCGAACATCAAACGGCTCTGAAATCGGCGAGTCGCACACGTAAGCGGAAAAACGCACAACAATCAGTTCACTCTTTTATGCCGTCGAAAAAGAGTGGACAAAAAATCGGTGACGTGCGCCGATCGGAGTGGCAGGTACGGCAAACGACCGGGACGTCGATTATGGAACGATCGGTATATATACAATGTTCCGTATGGCACTTACGGGGAAGAAGAAGATTCGCAAAATGCCGGATGAGCGTAGGCGGGAGATCACCGAGGCGGCGGCCCGACTGATCAGCGAACGAGGGTTCAATGGCATTTCGCTCAAGGACGTGGCCGACGAAGTGGGGATGAGCCAGCCCGGTCTGCTGCATTACATCGGCAACAAGGACGGTCTGCTGTCGTTGCTGATCACCGACATCTACGATACGAGCGGCACGCCGGACGATTTTCTCAGATCCGGTCTGCCGGGCAGCGATCCGGAGGCGCCGCTGTTCCCGGCGTATCTGCGGTTCCTGGTGCGGCATAACGCGCAGCGTCGGCAGATGGTGCAGCTGTATATGGTGCTGGAGGCCGAGGCGTTCAATCCGGAGCATCCGCTGAACGAATACTTCCTGAACAGGCCTATGGAGGTGTGGCTGCACTATTCGAAGTATCCGTGGAAGCTCCCGCCCGGCGTGGAATGGGACGTGCACATGCAGGCCATCGTGCGCATGGTGATCGAGGCGATGGATGGCATACAGCTGCGATGGCTGCGCCAGCCGCCCATCGACTACTACGACGAATGGCTGGCGTTCGAACGGGTGCTGTTCCCCTCACCGGTGTGGGACGGGTATCGGTAAAGGAAATCCTTTTCTTGCCTTCCCCTACAAGGGGAAGGTGGCCGGCGGAGCCGGTCGGATGAGGTGCACGACGAAGTCTGGGGCGGGGTGGACGCAAAGCCGTCCCTCCCCGCCCCAAGATGCTCTGATATTCAGAGTGCGACCGTCAGCGTGCTCACCGAAGCGGCGGGCAGCAAGACGGTGATCTCGGTGCCGTCGGCCGAACCCTTGATCGTGCCGGAGGCCTCGACGTCCACTCGGCGGGCGCGGATGAGATCCGGCCGGTCGGCGGTGTTGCAATCATGCGGGTCATCGGACGCCAGCGTGGTCATCGACTCCACCTCGGCGGCGGAGGGGAACCGCAGCGAGACCTCGGCGGCATCGTTCATATGCGCGTTGGTCAGGTTCACGGTCAGCTTCCCGTCGTCGGACTTCGACGCGAACACGTACACCTGCTCGTCGGCGGAATCCTGCCGCGGCACGTCAAGCGCCACGGCATTGCGATGGGCCTTGTACATCATGAACACGTCGTAGTTCGGCGTGAGCACGGTTTCGTCTCCGAACGTGAGCACCAGCGAGTTGAGCACGTTGATGGTCTGGGCGTTGCAGGCCATCGAAACCTTGTCGCAGTTGCGCTGCAGCAGGTCGAGCGTGAGCGCGGTGGTGATCGCGTCGCGCATGGTCACCTGCTGCTTCAGGGCCGGTCGGGCGAAGAACGCCGGCTTATGCCAGTTGCCCCACTCGCCGATGATCAGGTCCACATGCTCCAGCCTGGAGTCCATGGCCACCTCCGGCTCGTGGATCAGCGCCAGTCCGTCGTTCATGAGCCGCCACTGGTCGCGCAGAATGTCCTCCAGCTCGAGGCATCCCTCGATCACCGTGTTCCATCCCGCCTCGTCGAACTCGGTGGGGGTGTCGGCGTCGTTGTCCACATTCCAGTTGTAGAAATGCAGATCGTAGCCGTTGATCGGCGGCTGACGATACTCGGCCAGCTTGCGGAAGAACTCCTCCGTCCATGCCACGCGTTCGCGCGGCTTGTTGCCGTCCGGTCCGCAGGCGATGGCGTACATCGGCGAGGGGGCGAACACGTCGGTGGTGAACTTCGGCATGGCCGAGGCGAAGCGGCGATACTCGTCCATGTAGGTGGACGGGGTCATGGTGCCGCCGCCTGCCCATACCTCGTTGCCGATGCCCCAGTACTTCACGCCGTAGGGCTTTTCGTGGCCGTTCGCAGCGCGCTGACGGGCCAGATCGGTGGGCTGCTCGCGGTTGCAGTACTCCATCCAGTCCTTCATTTCGGCCACGGTGCCGGAGAGCATGTTGATGTTGATCCACGGTTCGGCGCCGAGCATCTCGCACAGCCGCAGGAACTCATCGGTGCCGAAGCTGTGGTCGTCGAGCTCATAGGTGGCGAAGTTCTCGTTGAACGTGGTCTTCCGCTTGGACTGCGGGCCAACGCCGTCACGCCAGTGGTAGGTGTCGGCGTAGCAGCCGCCGGGCCAGCGGATCAGCGGCGGCTCCAGCGCGCGAAGGGCGTCGAGCGTGGCCTTGCGGTAGCCGCCCTCGTTTTCGATCGGGGAGTCCTCGCCGACCCACAGTCCCTCGTCGATGCATTCGCCGAGGAATTCGATGAACTGCCCGTGCAGCTTGGGGTCGATGCGGCCGATAACGCGATTCGGATCGATGACGATGCTCATGGAAGCTCCTTACTTCACCTTCTTGATCAGCATGATGAAGATGCAGGCGATGACGACCATCACGATGGCGGTGGGGAACACCATACCATAGGAGCCGGTGTTGACCACGATGGCGGAGGTGACGATCGGGCCGACCATCTGGCCGAGGGTGGTGGCGATGTTCAGGATACCCAGATCCTTGCCGGCCTCCTCCTCGTTCGGCAGCACGTCGACGTTCAGGGCCTGATCGACGGAGCCGTACATGCCGTAGCCGAAGCCGCCGATGGCGGAGAAGAGGATCATGCCCATCGGGCTGTGCATGAGCCACGGCAGGGCGTAGCCGACGGCGAGCAGCAGGCTGGCGATGACCACGGGCACCTTGCGGCGGCCGATCTTGTCGGAGATCGGCCCGGCGGAGAGGGCGGAGATCAGGGAGACGACCATCAGCACGATGCTCATGGTGGAGATCGTGACGGCGGAGTCCTCGGTGGACTGGCCGATGTAGTCCTGCAGGATGTACAGCTGGTAGTTGAGGATCATGTAGTAGCTGAACAGCAGCAGGGAGCGGCCGACGAACGCCAGCCAGAAGTCGCGGGCGCCCTTGATCGGCGGGCGGAAGGAGGCGATCAGGCTGCCGAAGTCGGCTTCGACGGGGGCCATGTCCTTGCTGGACTTCTCCTTCGGCCAGCAGATCACGGCGGCGACGCCGGAGATGCCCATCACGACGCCGGCGACGATGAAGCCGGGCAGCTGCATGGTGATGAACTGCGCGCCGACGATCTGCCCGAGGGCGGAGCCGAACAGGGTTCCGGCGGAGATGAAGGCGCTCATGGTGCCGCGCATGTCTTCGGGTACGCGGTCGGAGAGGGAAGCGATGATCGGGGCGATCATCATGTTCAGGCCGACCATGGAGACGCAGTAGCTGATGCCGATGGTGGTGCCGTCGGGCAGGATGCCGATGAGGAACAGCGAGATGCCGGCGATGATGCCGCCGGAGGCGATCCACGGGGTACGGCGGCCGAAGATCGAGCGGGTGCGGTCGGAGAGGTTGCCGACGATGAGGTTGGAGATCAGCGAGGCCAGTGCGGTGGCGGAGTTGAGCACGCCGAAGATGGCTTCCTTGCTGTCGGGGGCGATGTCGGTGAGTCGCTGGGGCAGCAGCACCGCCGCGACGACCTGAAGGGCGAGCATCCAGCAGAACGAGAAGATGAAGAATGCGATGCAGAATCGCATCTTGTGAACCTTGGAAAGCGCCGTCGCGGGAACGGACGGTTGTGCCTGAGACATGGTGATCTCCTTTGTATCTCTTCTTTCGGTCACTGCGGCCGCGCAGCATTGCCGGGCCGGAGTAGACGATCGGTCGCCGGGAAGGAAGGATCGGCGACGATCGTGTTGCGGTGAAAAGCCGTTCCTTGGCTTTTCGTGGTCTTATCTTATATCTTTAAAATATAAAATAAGAACACGGCGTGTCTTGTTGAAATCCAACGGTTTCGCAGGTGAGGGGCGTCGGTGGTAGTCTTCTTGGATGAACAGTAAGGGGGATATCCAATGGCAATCAGCAAATCGATGTTCCGGCCGATCAATCGTCGCCGGAGACTGTCCCCCGAGGCTCGTCGTGCGCAGATCGCCGAGGCCGCGGCCGATCTGATCGCCCGATACGGATCCTATGGATTCTCGATGCAGACCCTGGCCGATGCGGTTGGTCTCACCGTTCCCGGTCTTGCCCACTACATCAAGACCCGCGAGGAACTGCTGACACTGGTGATCGCCCGATACTACGACGCCTCCGGCATCGTGCCCGAATACGTCATCGCCGAACGTGCAGGTGCGGCGGGCTCCGCGAACGATGGAGATTCCGGTAGTAAAGGGGGTGTCGCGGAGGGTGGCGGCGCTGAGCCGGCGACCTCCCACGATTCGACCGACGTGCATTCTACGGTGGAGGGGCTGCTGAATTATCCGGCCTCGATGCGGCGGCTCGTGGAAAGCAACGCCAAGCGCCCGCAGATGGTGAATCTGTTCATGCGGCTGGCCATCGAGGCCGCCGACCCGACTCATCCGGCGCACGAACTGTACGCGCATCGGCATCGCAAGGTGCTCGACGACATGATGGCCAAACCGTGGAATCTACCGCCGCAATATCGGGATCCGGAAGCCAAGCATGACCTGTTCGTCACGGTGTTCTTCGCAATGGACGGCGTGCAGGAGCAGGCGCTCACCAATCCCGACGAATCGATGCTCGACCTGTGGGCGCACGCCGAGCGGATTCTGTTCCCCTCGCCGACGTGGGACGGATATCGGTAGGGAGCCCTTTTCTTGGCTTCCCCTTGTAGGGGAAGCTGGCAGCCGTAGGCTGACTGATGAGATGGAGTTGGCAATGGTGTCTTCCTGAATCCACCTCATCAGTCTCGTTGCACTCGACAGCTTCCCCTCACAGGGGAAGCCCGCGGCCGTGGGCCGTCCGCTCTTGCGGGGAAGGTGGCCGGCGGAGCCGGTCGGATGAGGTGGTTGGGGCAAGGCATCGATAAGCGGGGCAAAGCGCGGTCACCAATTATTATCTAACAAATAATCTATTTGGAAATTTACGGATTCGCGCATCCTTAACCCTTCAAAATCCTTGAATTATCAAGGATTTTAGTCTCGGCACACTGTACTTTCCGACGCGTCGCCGTATTGACAGATATGGCAATTGTATTTTATTATCTAACTATCTAACTGTTATTTGATTTCCTCTGATCGACTCGTCGATTATCGACCAACCGATCATCGACAGTCAGACGAACGACTCGAAGGAGAGCTGATGGGCAAGAACACCGTTGATCGCATTCTGTTCGGCGCCGCCTACTACGACGAATACATGCCGAAGTCCCTCGACCGCATCGACACCGACATGCAGCTGATGAAGAAGGCCGGCATCAACGTGATCCGCATCGCCGAATCGACGTGGAGCACCTGTGAGCCCCAGCCCGGCGAATTCGACTTCACCCATGTGGACCGCGCCCTTGATGCCGCCGACAGGGCCGGCATCGCGGTGATCGTGGGCACCCCCACCTATGCCGTGCCCACATGGCTGGTGAAGATGCATCCGGACGTGCTGGCCGTCACCCCCAACGGCCCTGGCAAGTACGGCGCCCGGCAGATCATGGACATCGTCAATCCCGCCTACCGATTCTACGGTGAGCGTGTGATCCGCCGACTGATCTCCCATGTGGCCAACCACCCTTCGGTCATCGGATATCAGGTGGACAACGAAACCAAGTACTACGATTCCTGCTCCCCCGATATGCAGACGCTGTTCGTCAAGTATCTGCGGGAGAAATTCGACGACGATCTCACCGAGCTCAACAATCATTTCGGCCTCGACTACTGGTCGAACCGCATCAACTCCTGGGAGGACTTCCCCGACGTCACCGGGTCGATCAACCAGTCGCTGCGCGGCGAATTCGACCGGTTCCGCCGCACCCAGGTCGCCGAATTCCTCGCCTGGCAGGCCGACATCGTCCGCGAATACGCGCTCGACGATCAGTTCGTGACCCAGAACTTCGATTTCGAATGGCGCGGATACTCCTACGGCGTGCAGCCGGCCGTGAATCATTTCGAGGCGCAGGCCGCGGTCGACATCGCCGGAATCGACATCTACCATCCCACCGAGGATGATCTCACCGGCAAGGAGATCGCGTTCGGCGGCGACATGACCCGATCGATCAAGGATGGCGCCAACTACATCGTGCTGGAAACCGAGGCGCAGGGTCAGCACGGGTGGCTGCCGTTCCCGGGTCAGCTGCGGTTGCAGGCCTACTCCCACCTTGCCGGGGGTGCCGACGGTGTGATGTACTGGCACTGGCATTCGATCCACAACGCCTTCGAAACGTACTGGAAGGGCCTTCTCTCCCACGATCTGGAACCGAATCCCACGTATGAGGAGGCGGGCGTGTTCGGCCGCGAGGTGGCGGCTCCCGAAATCGGCGGACGGCTGCGTCATCTGAAGAAGCGCAACCGCGTGGCGATCATGGTGAACAACGAGTCGCTGAGCGCCTTGGAATGGTTCCGCATCGACAGCGGATTCCCCACCGGCACCGGGCCGAACTACAACGACGTCGTGCGCCGCGTGTACGACGCGCTGTTCGAGCTCAACGTGGAATGCGACTTCATCCCCGTCGACGCCCCGGCCCGCAAGCTCGCCCAGTACGGCATGATCGTGACGCCGGCGCTGTACTGCGTACCGGAATCCACGCTGGCCGCCCTGCGCGGATTCGTGGAGGCAGGCGGCCATCTGGTCTCCACGTTGCGCTCGTTCGTCACGGACGACGAGGTGACCGTGTGGCACGACCGCGCCCCGCACATGCTCACCGACGTGTTCGGCCTCACCTACAACCAGTTCACCCGTCCGAAGAACGTGGGGCTTTCGTTTGCCGAGGGGCTCGCGGATTCCGCCGCGTCGGCCGGGGAGGACATCTCCGGGGCGCAGTCCGACGTGCTGATCGAACTGCTCAAGCCCGCCGATGGCACCGAGGTGCTGGCCTCCTACGATCACTATGCGTGGAAGGATTACGCGGCTGTCACCCGTCATGGGTTCGGTTCCGGTTCGGCCGAGTGGATCGGCACGCTGCTCGATCCCACTGTGATGAAGGCCGTGCTGCGCGAGGCCGTGGATCATGCCGGAATCGAGTCGGTGGGTCGCAGGCTCGCCGGTCAGGTCACCGTGCGGCAGGGCGTGAACGAACGCGGTGAGACCGTGACCTATCTGCTCAACTACTCCCCCGAGTCCGTGTCGATCTCCAGCCCGGTTGCCGGCGAGGTCGTGGTGGGCGGCAGAAGCATCGTCACCGAGGGCACCGCCGTCGACGATCTGACCGTCGGACCGGCCGCTGGCACCAAGATCGAAGTCGGCAACGCCATGACCATCGGACCGTGGAATCTGGTGGTGATCGCCGGCTGAGCCGATCGTTCGGCTGACGTGATTCCGATCCGCGGTGACTCCCGTCCGAGGTGACTGTCCGGCCCGCGGACCTGAATCCGTATGAAGAACCCGGATCCCGATTCGTCCTTCCAATCGGGATCCGTTTTTGTATTGGGGAATGATCGATATCGAGTTAGTGTTCTGTAAGATTTATGCCGGTGATGGTGCTGATTGGCTGACGGATGGTCAACAATAGATAATGAGAGCCCTCTCATTGCCCTATATTTTCAAGGGTTTCGACAACACGCCCGAAATGACGCTGTGATTATTTGCGCTTTTGACAAACCGAACGGTTGGTTTTATCATAAAGTTATCTAATGACCGGTATATAGCTCACAAAGCAGTAGGTATCCGGTTGCTAGTCAGGTCGAAGAAGACTGAATTGGAAGGAAGAACATCAATGGCAACTGCAACCCTTTCGAAGGAAGAACGCCTCGCCGCGCATTACGCGGCAATCGAGGCTGCCTCCAAGGATCCCACGCTCTCCCCCGCCACGGGCAAGCCGCTCTCCAAAACCACGCTGTTCCGTTTCGGCGCGGGCTTCCTGGTGTTCGGCATCCTGTGGATGAGCGGCCTCGGCATCGTTTCCGCAGTGCTGCTCCCCGAGCACTACAAGGCCATCGAAGGCGCGGACCCCGAGGCGCTGGTCGGCATCGTCAACGCATTCACCGCAGTGGCGTCGCTGGTCTCCAACCTGATGTTCGGCAACTTCTCCGATCGCTCCCGCTCCCGCTTCGGCCGCCGTACCCCGTGGATCGTATTCGGCGCCCTGCTCGGCGGCGTGACGCTGTTCCTCACCGGCACCACGCATAACGCCGTACTGCTCACCATCTACTACTGCGCCTGCATGTTCGGCCTGAACTGCATGATCGCTCCGCTGGTCGCCATCCTCTCCGACCGCGTCCCCTCCGGCGTGCGCGGCACGATGTCCGCCTTCTATGGCGCCGGCTCCACCATCGGCGCCCCGATCGGCACCATGATCGGCGCCCTGTTCATCACCAACCTGATCCCCGGATTCGCCGTGGCCGGCGTGCTGATGTTCCTCGGCGGCGTCGTGGCCGTCATCATCATGCCGAAGGAAGCTCCCGCCGACTTCCTCCCCAAGGACGAAGGCTCCTTCAAGGACGTGCTGATGAGCTTCCGCCCGCCGAAGTTCTCCACCGCCCACGACTTCTACAAGGCGTTCGTCGGCCGCTTCTGCATGCTCATCAGCTATCAGATGATCAACGTCTACCAGCTGTACATCATCCAGAACTACATCGGCCAGAGCGTCAAGCAGTCCGCCGTCACCATCTCCGTGGTCTCCTCCATCATCATGGTCGTCTCCCTGATCGGATCGTTCATCTCCGGACCGCTCTCCGACTTCATCGGCCGCCGTAAGGTCCCGGTCATCGTGGCCTCCGTGCTTTTCGCCATCGGCATCGCCATGCCGTGGATCTTCCCCTCCTCGATGGGCATGTACCTCTTCGCCGGCATCGCCGGTCTGGGCTACGCGGTCTACTCCGCGGTCGACCAGGCCCTGCTCGTCGACGTGCTGCCGAACAAGGAGGAGGCCGGCAAGGATCTGGGCATCCTGAACCTCGCCACCACCCTCGGTCAGATGTGCGGTCCGATCCTGATGTCCGCCATCGTGGTGAACCTGGGCTACTCCTTCGCCTTCCCGGTCTCCATCGCGCTGGCCATCATCGGCTGCTTCTTCATTCAGATCATCAAGGGCGTCAAGTAATACCGGGCCAATACCCGATCTGATACTCGGCCCTGATCCCTCCGGACTTCCGGTCCCGCCGGCGGGAGCGTCTTCCCTCCCCGCTCTTGCCGGCTTCCCACACCACGCAACTGCACTTTCATACACCTCCCCCCCCCCTAACTCACATCGCGAAAAGGAGCAAACAATGGCCACGTGGATCGCAACGACGCAAACCGACAAGCTGGTCGATCGCACCTCGGACATCAAAGCCACCGGTGCGGTCTCCTCGCCCGACCTGCAGCTCGACGGCGAGGAGTATCAGGCCCTGCGCGGCTTCGGCGGCTGCTTCAACGAACTCGGCTGGCTGCCGCTGCAGACCGTGACCGACGAGGAACGCGCGCAGATCATCAAGGAGCTGTTCAGTCCCGACGAGATGAACTTCACGTTCAACCGTGCCCCCGTCGGCGCCAATGACTTCTCCGACCACTGGTACAGCTACAACGAGACCGACGGCGACTACGAAATGGAGCACTTCTCCGTTGCACATGACGAGGAGACGCTGATCCCCTACATCCACAGCGCCCAGCAGTGGCAGCCGAACATGCAGCTGTTCTCCAGCCCGTGGTCGCCGCCCACCTGGATGAAGAAGCCGAAGGCCTACAACTACGGGCGTCTGGTCGATACCCCCGAGAACATGACCGCCTACGCGAAGTACTTCGTCAAATACGTGCAGGCCTACGCCGAGCACGGCATCGAAGTCACGCAGCTGCATGTGCAGAACGAGGTGTTCGCCGACCAGAAGTTCCCCAGCTGCCTGTGGACCTCCGACCTCATGAAGACCTTCATCCGCGACTACCTCGGACCAGCTTTCGAGGAGGCCGGACTCGACACCGACATCTGGCTGGGCACGCTCAACGGCCCGGAGGACATGGCCTTCACCGGCGGCTACGGCATGAAGCTCGACAACTACAACCGCTACGTGGACAACATCCTCTTCGACGAGAACGCGCGCAGGTACATCAAGGGCATCGCTTACCAGTGGGCCGGGCGCGACGCCATCTCCCGCACCCATGAATCATGGCCGGAGATCGAACTGATCCAGTCCGAATCCGAATGCGGCAACGGCGAGAACAGCTGGGAGTACGCCGAATACATCTTCCACCTGATCAACCACTATCTGCGCAACGGCGCCACGGCCTACACCTACTGGAACATGATCCTCGACGATCAGGATTCCACCTGGGGCTGGTGGCAGAACTCCCTGTTCACCATCACGGCCGACACGCACGAGATCCGACGCAATCCGGAATACTACGTGATGCGGCACTTCTCGAAGTACGTGCGTCCCGGTGCGAAGGTGCTCGGTACGTCCGGCCACTTCAACTCGATGGCCATCGCCTTCCGCAATCCGGATGGCTCGGTCGTCGTGGTCGCGCAGAACGCACTCGACTACGAGATGCCGTTCGCGTTCGCCGACCCGGAGAACCCGGAACGCAGCGTGAGCGTCACCCTTGACCCGCGATCCTTCAACACCTTCGTGCTGTAGGCGGGAATCGCCGTAGGGGCGGTTGTAGGCGTACCGCAGACGCTGAGGTGCTGGGGTGTGCCGTATAGGGAGAGGCTCCTTCGATCCACCTTCGTGCTGCCCCTGACTCGGCCACTTGCACAGCCCCCGCTGGCGGGGGCTGTCGGCGTAAGCCGACTGGGGGTGGTCAAACGCTGTGCGAAATGGTGTCTGGCTTGTCGGTGGGCGGGTTTGGCGTAAGCCGACTGGGGGTGGTCGAACGCTGTGCGAAATGGTGTCTGGCTTGTCGGTGGGCGGGTTTGGCGTAAGCCGACTGGGGGTGGTCAAACGTCATCGGCATGGTGCCGAATGACGATACGGGGAGCGAATGCCTGCTCCATCGTCTCTATCTGCTCCATCGTCTCTGGTTCACATCTCGCCCGCGGCTACTCCTTGCCGCCGAACGCGCCCTTGAAGGGGTCATCCTCGCCGTCGAAGACCGGCTTCTCCGTAAGCGGATAGAGCTCGTCAAGGGTGTAGGTCTTGTACTCGGTCGGGCTCTTGGCGAGGATGATCTGGAAATCCCGCTCGCAGAACTCACAGAGGAACTCGCGACACATGCCGCACGGCGAACAATAAGCGGTCAGCGGGCCCTTGGCCGAGCCGACCACCACAATGCGCGTGAACTCGTGATGTCCTTCGGAAACGGCCTTGGCGCAGGCTGTGCGCTCGGCGCAGATGGTGGGGGCGAAGCCCATGTTCTCGATATTGCAGCCCGTATACACCGTGCCGTCGGCGGCCTCCAGCGCTGCGCCCACGCAGAAGTGGGAATAGGGGGAGTAGGAGCGCTCCCGCGCTTCGATGGCCTTGCTGATGAGCTCTTCGGTGGTCATACTATGCTCCTTTGCATTTGGTTTAACGCTTTACCACATGAAAGTCTAGCATCGGAACGTTTGGCTCAATTCACTCTTTGCGAGGGCCTCCAAAAGAGTGAATTGAATTTGGCGCCATATGGATAGTTTCCCTATGGTAACTGCGGTTTTGAGCGCTTTTTTCGTTCACTCTTTGCAGGGGGCCTTCAAAGAGTGAACGGAAATCCTCAGCGATACCCCTCCCACAGGGGCATGGGGAACAGCGCGCGCTCGCACATCGCCCACATGGCGATGAAATCCTGCCCCGGTTTGCGCAGCCAGCGAAGCTGCACGCCATCCATCATGCTGAATCCGGCCAACAGCACCTCGGCTGGATCGACGCCATCGGGCACCGCCCAGTTCACCTTCCTCGCCTGCTCCACGCCGTTGCGCTCGCGATCCGCGAAATAGTCGTGCGCGGGATGGTTCGGGTCGAGTGCCTCTGCGCTCAGCGTCGAGAACATGTGCACCAGATTAGGCCGTTTGACGTTGATCTCCACGGTGGCGCGGAACATCTCGGCGATCGACGGCCGTGGCTTCGCCGCGCACTGCCGCAGCAGCTCGTTGGTCTCCTGATCGTACATCTCCGTCAGCACCAGCCGCAGCAACCCTTCCTTGCTGCCCACGTAGTGCAGTACTCCGGCCTTGGTGAGTCCGGCACTGGTGGCGATCTTCTGCAGGGATGTACCGTAGTATCCCAATGTGCCGAAGTATTCCACCGCCGCATTGAGAATTCGTGTGCGTCGGTCGATCTGTTCCTCAGGCTCCTGGATTGCGGGGGAGCGGCCGTCTTCTTGGCTCTTGCCGTCGTCTGTGCGCTTGTTCGCTGCCATGATGGTTTTTGCGTGCCTTTCGTTCCATTGACAGATGCGAAACAACAAAAATATGCCTCACCATTGTAGTCATACCTTTCGGTTGGTAGCTGCCTGATCACGTTCGGAGGGCACGGGGTGACCGCCGGGGTAACCGCCGGACGAGCGTTCGGCCCGTTCGGCGGATACTACGCGAACTGGTCGTGCAGACGGGGGCGTACTGCTTGACCGAGCCGGGCCGGTGCCAAACGAGCATCCGATCCGTCAGCTAGCGTGTCGAAATCGAATGCATGGTAGATTATTTACCAACCGACCGGTTGGTCTCAGGACGTTGGTCTCGAGATAGTGATCTTAAGATTTCGCAGATGAAATAGGGAAATCCGAACCGGGAGGCCGACCGAACCGGGAAGTCGTCATCGTGGCATTGCGGCCACCGGTGACCGTGAACGCGCAAGGAATGAGGACAGCATGAGCGAGAACACCTACCCCTCCGTCAACGATCTCACACTGGAAGAAAAGGCCAGCCTCACATCGGGCGGCGACGCCTGGCATCTTCAGGGCATTGAGTCCAAGGGCATCCCCGGTTACATGATCACCGACGGTCCCCATGGTCTACGCAAGTCCCTCGCCAGCGATACCGGCTCCACCGATCTCAACGATTCAGTTCCCGCCACCTGCTTCCCGCCGGCCGCCGGACTTTCCAGCTCATGGAACCCGGAGCTCACCCATCAGGTGGGCGAGGCCATGGCCGAGGAATGCATTCAGGAGAAGGTCGCCGTCATTCTCGGCCCCGGCGTGAACATCAAGCGCAATCCGCTGGGCGGACGCTGCTTCGAATACTGGTCCGAAGACCCGCTGCTGGCCGGGCATGAGGCCGCCGGACTGGTCAACGGCATCCAGTCCAAGGGCGTGGGCACCTCGCTCAAGCATTTCGCCGTGAACAGCCAGGAGACCGACCGCCTGCGCGTGGACGCCCGCGTCTCCCAGCGCGCCCTGCGTGAAATCTACTTCCCGGCGTTCGAGTACATCGTTCGCAACGCCCAGCCGTGGACGATCATGTGCTCCTATAACAAGATCAACGGTGTGCATGCCGCCCAGAACCACTGGCTGCTCACCGACGTGCTGCGCGGCGACTGGGGCTTCAAGGGCATCGTGATGAGCGACTGGGGCGCCGCGCACGATCGCGTCGCCTCCCTGAACGCCGGCCTGAACCTCGAAATGCCCCCGAGCTTCACCGACGACAGGATCGTCTACGCCGCCCGAGACGGCCGCATCGCCCCCGAGCAGCTCGACCGCATGGCCCAGGGCATGATCGATCTGATCGACAAGGCCCGCGCCGCCATGAGCATCGAAGGCTATCGCTTCGACGTGGAGGCCCACGATGAGATCGCCCGTAAGGCCGCGCTGGAATCCATGGTGCTGCTGAAGAACGAGGATGCCGTGCTGCCGCTGGCCGAGGACGCCAAGGTCGCGGTGATCGGCGAGTTCGCCCGCACCCCGCGCTATCAGGGCGGCGGCTCATCGCACATCACCCCCACGAAGATGACCGGATTCCTCGACACGCTCACCGCTCGCGGCATCGACGCCAGGTTCGCCCCCGGCTTCACGCTCGACCTCGAACCGCAGGACCCGGCCCTCACTGCCGAGGCCGTGGACGCCGCCAAGGGCGCCGACGTGGTGCTGATGTTCCTCGGCCTGCCCGAAGCCGCCGAATCCGAAGGCTTCGACCGCGAGAACATCGATATGCCGGCCAAGCAGATCGAACTGCTCAAGGCCGTGGCCGCCGAGAACGCGAACGTCGTCGTGGTGCTGTCGAACGGCTCGGTCGTCTCCGTGGCGCCGTGGGCTAACAACGCCAAGGGCATTCTGGAATCCTGGCTGCTCGGTCAGGCCGGCGGCCCGGCTCTGGCCGACGTGATCTTCGGCAAGGTGAGCCCCTCCGGCAAACTGGCCCAGTCCATTCCGCTGAGCATCGACGACGATCCGACCATGCTCAACTGGCCCGGCGAGGAAGGCCACGTCGACTACGGCGAGGGTGTGTTCGTCGGCTACCGCTACTACGACACCTACGGCAAGGCCGTGGATTACCCGTTCGGCTTCGGCCTTTCCTATGCGAGCTTCGAGATCTCCGACGTGGTAGTGAGCAAGACCGGTGCGAACACCGCCTCCGTAACCGCCAAGGTGACCAACACCTCCGATGTGGACGGCGCCGAGGTCGTGCAGGTGTATGTCGCTCCCGGCAAGGCCGCCGTGGCCCGTCCGGCCCACGAGCTCAAGGGCTTCAGGAAGGTGTTCCTCAAGGCCGGGGAGACCGCCGAGGTCACGATCGATCTGGACGAGCGCGCGTTCGCCTACTGGTCCGAGAAGTTCGACGGCTGGCATGTTGAGGCGGGGGAGTACACCGTCGAGGTCGGCACCTCCTCGCGTGACATCGCCGGCACGGCGTCCGTCACGCTGGACGGCGACGGCAAGTCCCTGCCGCTGGACGAGTGGAGCACCTTCAGCGAGTGGCGTGAGGATCCGATCGGCGGGCCGATCGTCGAGGCGATGAAGGCCAAGGGGGAGTCCGGCGAACTGGCCAAGCTGCCCGACAACGACATGATGAACCTGTTCATCAATTCCATGCCGATCAACAGTCTGACCACGCTGCTCGGCGAGCCGGGCAAGGCCGTCACCGCCTTCCTGATCGACGAATACGCCAAGGCCGCGAAGTAGGCTGACCGTCATCCCCGCCGCCCGGCGATATCACCAAAAGATATTCGCATAAATTTGGGCGACGGGGTTTCTTTTCGCTGTATCGGTGATATTATCTAATGGAAGGTAGATAGAAGCCGTTGCCAACGGGAGACAATCCCGATGGCGTTCAATGAGGAAGGTAAGAACCATGGCCGATACCACTCTGCCCTACAAGAATCCCGATCTGCCGGTCTCCGACCGTATCGCCGACCTGCTGGGCCGCATGACTTTGGAGGAAAAGGTCGGTCAGATGATGCAGCTCGACGCCCGTATGGGCAATCTCGACGAGCTGATCGTCGACAAACACGTCGGATCGATTCTGCACACCAGCCCCGATGATCTGCCCCGCGCGGTGGAAACCGTGAACACCAAAACCCGCCTCGGCATTCCGCTGGTGATCGGCGACGACTGCATCCACGGCTATTCGTTCTGGCCGGGAGCCACGATCTTCCCCGAACAGCTCGGCATGGCCGTGTCCTGGGACTCCGAAAAAGTGCAGGCCGCCGCCCGTGCCACCGCCGAGGAGGTCTCCACCACCGGCGTGCATTGGACGTTCTCCCCGGTGCTGTGCATCGCGCGCGACACCCGATGGGGTCGCGTGGGCGAGACCTTCGGCGAGGATCAGCATCTGATCGGCGAAATGGCCTCCGCGATGGTCAAGGGGTATCAGGGCGGCGCCAAGGCCGGCGAGCCGCTGGGCAAGGATGCGATCCTCGCCACCGCCAAGCATTTCGCCGGATACTCCGAAACCCAGGGAGGGCGCGACGCTTCCGAAGCCGATCTCTCCCACCGCAAGCTGGCCAGCTGGTTCCTCCAGCCGTTCGAACGAGTGGCCAAGGAAGGCTGCGGCACGTTCATGCTCGGCTACGAGTCCATCGAAGGCGTGCCGGTGACCTTCAACAAGTGGCTGCTCTCCGACATGCTGCGCGGCGCGTGGGGCTACAACGGCACGCTGATCACCGACTGGGACAACGTCGGTCGTTCGGTGTGGGAGCAGAAGGTGCAGCCGGACTACGTGCATGCAGCCGCGGCCGCGGTGAAGGCCGGCAACGATCTGGTCATGACCACCCCGCAGTTCTACGAAGGTGCGATCGAGGCAGTGAAGACCGGTCTGCTGGAGGAGTCGCTGCTCGACTCGGCCGTCTCCCGCATCCTGGCGCTGAAGTTCCGCCTCGGCCTGTTCGAGGATCCGCGTCTGCCCGATCCCGAACGTATCAAGGCCGTGATCGGTTCCGCCGAGCACGCGCAGGTGAATCTTGATCTCACCCGCGAATCCGTGGCCCTGTTGCGCAACGACGGTTCGCTGCCGTTCGAGATCCCGGCTGCCGGTGCCGCTACTACTGGTGCCGCGGATGCAGCCGCCGGTTCCGCGGCCGGCGTCAAGAAGAAGATCGCCGTGATCGGCCCGCTGGCCGACGACGCGCAGACCCAGCTGGGTGATTGGGCAGGCAACTCCGGTCAGGTGAACTGGATGCCGGACGGTCATCCCCGCGAGACGATCACCACCGTGCTCGACGGATTCCGCGATCTGGCTCCCGCCGACTGGGAGGTCACCTACTCCCGTGGCGCGAACATCGTGGATCTCGTTCCCGATCCGGAAGGCGAGACCTACCCGGACGGCCAGCCGCGACCGAAGGTCGGAGTGCCCGCGCCGGTCGATCAGGATCTGCTCGACGAGGCGGTGGCCGCGGCCCGTGAATCCGATCTGGTGGTGGCCGTGGTCGGCGATGTGATCCAGCTGATCGGCGAAACCTGCTCCACCGGAACGTTGGAACTGCTCGGCGGCCAGAACGCGCTGCTGGAGGCGCTGGCGAACGTGGCCGCCGAAACCGGCAAGCCGCTGGTCGTGGTGCTGATGAGCTCCAAGCCGCAGGTGCTGCCGGACTGTGTGCTGGGGGAGCGGGCCGTGAACGGCGTGATCAAGCGTGCCGACTCCTTCCCGGCCGCGTCCGCGCTGCTGTGGGCGCCGAGCCCGGGCATGAAGGGCGGCCAGGCCATCGCCGAGATCATTCTGGGCGTCACCGAGCCGAGCGGTCGTCTGCCGATCACCTTCCCGCGTCACGCCGGCCAGCTGCCGATGTACTACAACCAGATCCGCGGACAGCATGGCAACCGTTACGCCGATCTGACGCAGGATCCGGCATTCGCGTTCGGCGAGGGTCTGGCCTACACCACCTTCGAATACGGCGACGTGGAGATCGAGAACGGTGACCAGCCGTTCGGCGCCGACGACGTGGTTCGTGCCACCGTGGCGGTGACGAACACCGGTGAACGTCCCGGCACCGAAGTGGTGCAGGCGTACATCGGCGATATCGTGACTTCGGTGAGCTGGACGGATCGTGAGCTCAAGGCGTTCAAGCGCGTTTCGATTGCGCCCGGCGAGACCAAGCGCGTGGAGATCGAGATTCCGGTCTCCGACTGCACGATCGTGGATGCCGAGGTCAACCGCCTCGTCGAGCCCGGCGAGTTCGAGCTGCTGATCGGCCACTCGTCCCGCCGCGAAGACCTCAGGCGCGCCGTGTTCACGGTGGAGTAGCGCTCGCGGCGTCGTTCCGCTGCTCCCGATATACGTACGAAGAGTCGCTATATTGCAGCCCTGGGCATGTGAGCCGTGCCCAGGATCGGTCTCAAGCGAAAGAACTGTGGTAGGCAATTCCCCGTCCACTGGAACCCGCCAACCCGCCGCCTTGTCAGACTTCCCTTCGGAGGGGAGACTGGCCGGCGGCGGAGGGAACCTGCCCGGTACGGGGGCTTCGGCAGAGGGGTCGGTACGGGGCTTCCTCTTGGAGGGGACTTGTCGGTACGGGGGCTTCCCCTCGGAGGGGAAGCTGGCAGCCGTAGGCTGACTGATGAGGTGGTTTGGGCGCAGCTCAGGGCGGAATACTCACCTCGTTCGGCTGGCAAAGCCGGCCACCTTCCCCTTCGAGGGAAGGCTTGGGTTCCTTGTCGGAGGAGACCCCCCGAGTTTGCGCGCCCCGCATGTGGCGTGACTTGGGCTAGGTGGCGTCACTCGGACTAGGTGTACCGAGTGACGCCATGACCAAACCCTTGAAATTCCAACGTTCTGACAGGTGCGTCACATGGAACACCCGAGCCGAGTGACGCAAGGTGTACCGAGTGACGCAAACCAGCGTCGTCTGGTTCCCGGCCGATTGAGATTGCGTGGAATAGTGGCTTCCCGAGGTGGCTTCCCGAGGTGGCTTACCGAGGTGGCTTACCGAAGTACTAGGCGGTAAAAGCTTTGATTTGCATCCCTAGTCCATCGGAAACTGGATTCTGTGATTGCGGGATCCTTGCAATCATGCGGTTTTGGCTGCTTGGTGCTTCAGCTCTCGATGGACTAAGGCGCATTGTGTGTGAAACGCACCTTAATCCATCGATCGTTTCGGATATCGGGCCAGGTTTCGATATCCGAAACGACCGAGCTATCCGAAACAGCAACAAACGATCAAGCTATCCGGAACGATCGAAATATCAGAACCGCGTGAGATCGAGCACCATGCGGCCGCGGATCTTGCCGTCGTTCATCTCGTCGAAGATGTCGTTGATCTCCTCCGGCCGGCGCATCTGGCAACGCGGCACGACCTTGCCTTCAAGGCCGAACTGGAAGGCCTCGGCCAGATCCTTGCGGGTGCCGACGAGGGAACCGGTCACCTGAATGCCGTTGAGCACGGTGCTGGGGATGTCGAGATCCAGCGTGCCTTCCGGAACGGCGACTGCGGTGAGGCGGCCTCCCGCACGCAATGCCTTGGCTGCGTTGTTGTAGGCGGCCGCTGCCACGGCGGTCACCACGGCCGCATGTACGCCGCCCACCTGCTCGGCGGCGAACGCGCCCAGATCGGTTTCGGCAGGGTTCACCACCAGATCGGCGCCCAGCTCCTTGGCGAATTCCAGCTGGCGATCGTTCACGTCGGCGGCGATCACCTTCGCGCCGAACACGTTCTTGGCATACTGCAGCGCCAGATTGCCCAAGCCGCCGAGACCGATGACCAGCAGCCATTCGCCCGGCTTGATGCCGGAGGCCTTGACCGCGGAATAGGTGGTCACGCCGGCGCAGGTGATGCTGCTGGCGGCGTCGGAGGGGAGTCCCTCGGGAACCTTCACCGCGTAGTCGGCGGTGACGATGCACTGCTGGGCCATGGCGCCGTCAACGGAGAAGCCGGCGTTCTTCACCGTGCGACACAGGCTTTCGCGACCGGTGATGCAGTATTCGCAGTGGCCGCAGCCTTCGAAGAACCACGCCACGCTGGCACGGTCGCCGACCTTGAGCGAGGTGACTCCTTCGCCGACTTCGACCACGCGGCCGATGCCCTCATGCCCGAGGGTCACGCCGGAGACATCGCCGAAGTCCTGATCCTTCACATGCATGTCGGTGTGGCATACGCCGCAGCATTCCATGTCGAGCAGCGCCTCGCCGTATCCCAGCGGACGCAGCTCCTTCTCCACGATTGCGGCTTTTTTGTCGGGGGTGGCAACGATCGCCTTCATGGGTGAAACTCCTTTGTTCGATAAATGGGTATGGTGTTCGATTGTGGTTGGTTCGAGTGGGAATGTTGGTTTGGCGTCAGTGCCGCGCCGTTTGATTCCCGGTGTGAATGGTGTAATCTGATTCATAGATGGTTCTTGCTATGCTTCATCGTTGAATCAAATCGTGGTTACCAATCTATCCGGTTGGCGTGCGGTTGTCAATCCGTCGGCCGGGTCGCAGATGTGCCGTGTGCCGTGGGACGTGTTGCGTGCGTTGTGCCGATAACGGTCAAGCCGATCGTTATTGCCGCAGCGCTGGTTGAGGTGTCTGCGGCAGTGCGAATAGCGGAAAGGGGGCGATGATGCCACAGGGTGCGTCTGAAGTCTTCAACAGCCAGAAAACGCTGAAATCAAGCATTTTCGAACGTTACAGAAATAGTTCGAGAATACAATGTGGAGAGTTATCAAGGGTGGATGCCGTGCTTGCGCATCTGTATTCGCGTATGTCCCCCCCCCCCATGGCGTCAATCGAGAGGGATGAATCATGGTTAAAAGCGTGACGATTGCTGACGTCGCCGCGGAGGCGGGTGTGTCGACCAAGACGGTATCGAATGTGATCAACCGTACCGGACGTATGAGCGACGAAACCCGTAAACGGGTGGAGGAGGTCATCAACCGACTCGGATACCGCATCAACAAATCCGCGCAGGCGTTGCGGTCCGGTGCCACCAAGCTGCTCGGTCTCGCCGTACCGGGATTCGCCAATCCGTTCTTCGGCCTGTTCTGCGACGAGGTCTCCAGCTATGCGCGCGGCAAGGGATACGGCGTGGTGATCAGCACCTACGGCAATATGGACGAAGGTCTGGATGGGCTGATCGACGAAACCTATCACGTCAATGCGGATGGGTGGATTTTCCTCACCGACCGTCCGCTGAAAAAGCGCGGTGCAGTGCTCCGGCAGTCGTATCCGGTGGTGCTGACCGGCGATTTCCCGGCGTTCGCGCAGGCGGATTCCGTTTCCATGCCCGATGCCGACGGTGCCGAATACGCGACGACGTGGCTGCTGGATCATGGGTGCAGGCGTGTGGCATTCCTTGGCACGCCGCCGGATCTGTTCGGCAAGGCGGGTGTGCGGGACAGTGCGAAGCTGGAGGAGCTGCTCGTCAAGCATGAAGGCAATATGAGCCTT
The DNA here is from genome assembly GCF_002860355.1 of Bifidobacterium margollesii. Classification (GTDB taxonomy): domain Bacteria; phylum Actinomycetota; class Actinomycetes; order Actinomycetales; family Bifidobacteriaceae; genus Galliscardovia; species Galliscardovia margollesii. Next base: position 8,551 of record NZ_NMWU01000033.1, on the reverse strand, counting down.
CGATTCCGCGGATACATTCGAGCTCTGCGGGAGAAGGGCATCGATCTTGACTGGGATCTGGTGGTGCCCTGCGACTTCATGGATCGCGAGTCCGGCGAAGAGGCGATGACCGCTCTGCTGGATCGCGGTATCAAGGTGGACGGCGTGTTCTGCGCCAACGACATCATTGCGTTCGGTGCGCTTTCCGTATTGAAACTGCGGCATATGTCGGTGCCGGACGACATGCAGATGATCGGGTTCGACAACACCCGCGATTCCGGTCACTGCACCCCGTCGCTCACCACGATCGATCCGTTTGCGTGGCAGTACGCGCAGATGGCTGTGGATTGCCTGCTGCGACGCATCGACGGCGACAAGGAGAAGCCCGGTCTCTACACCACCGGTTTCCGCCTCGTGGAGCGCGATTCGACCCGCTAGATAGGGCAGGATCCTGACTTGCCGGCGTCGTGAGCTTTAGGTGTTTCTGCCTTCCCCTTTGAGGGGAAGGTGGCGGCCGGAGGCCGTCGGATGAGGTGGCTTGGACGTGAACCGCACCCCACCAGCTCGCCCGTCGACTCGTCCGGACCTTGGGGACGGCGCCGCCGTTCCCCTCAACGGGTCCAGCCCAGCGGGGGCGAACATGGTGACGTGGACTCCGGAATTTCGTTTGAACTTGTTCATGGCATTCATACCATTGCGTGTCGGAAGTGAGGGGAGCGGTTGTGTTCCGGTCGCGGGTGCATGTCGAAACGGGATCGCGTCACTCGGTTCGTCTTGCGTCACTCGGTTCGGGTATGCCATGTGACGCACCCGTCAAAACGTTGGAATTTCAATGGTTTAGTCGTGGTGTCACTCGGTGCGGGTGTTCCGCGTGACGATACCTGTACCGGGTGACGGTGCGAATGCTTCGAACACATCTCCGTCATCCAGCACCGGATCCTTGCCCGAATATGGTTTCAAGTACTTATACGGGTTGCGCATGCCGTTGCGCAATGGCTCGGGCATGGAAAAGCCCTTCCGGGTGGGAAGGGCTGGTCGAGAGATCGGAAGAAGGAAGGAAGGGAACGGTCTCTCGAAATCTGGATCAGATCCGCTGCCGGTTAGACGGTCTTGAAGTCGGGGACTTCGTTGGCTTCGATGCGGCGGCGGCGTTCCTTGTACAGGGGCAGGGGCTCGACGGGCTCGTCGTCGCGGAACCAGGCGTACGGGTCGGTCGACGCAACGAGCGCGAAGTTGGCCCACGCGGTCAGGGACCCGGAGCGGATCACGACCTTGGCCTTGGGTGCCCACTCGGCGATGAGCTCCTCGTGGGGCGCGGGGATGAACTCGGCTCCCGAGCCGGTGTAGATCTCCTGCACGTCCTTGTAGAGCGCGGGGTACTCGGTCTTGACCTCGGGGGCGAAGCGCACCTCCTCGACGAACATGTGCGCACGCAGGACGCGCAGGATCTCGAGCACGTCGACGGTGCCGGCGGTCAGGCCCAGGTCGACGATGTTCGCGTCCTTGGGGATGGGGAATCCGGCGTCGGTGACGAGCACGACGTCGGTGTGGCCCAGGGTGGCGAGGGCCCCGGCGAGCTTGGCGTTGAGGATCTTGTTGGGCTGCATGATTCACTCCTTTGTGAATGGCGGTTGCGATATACGGTGTAACCGCTGGTTTGGTTTGGATTGTCGGTTTGGTGTTGAGACAGTGGGGAGATGGTGGCGGATGTGACGATCGGCACGGATGGCGGTGATCGGTCTGTGCGAAGGCGACGGCAAGGCGACTGCGGGGCGTTGGCCGTGAAACAACCGCCGTGAAACACTCGATGTTTCACGTGAAACATCATCGTGAAACAGAGTCGTGAAACATCGAGTATTGGCTGCTGGAGTCTCGAACGGACTGATTTCCGTATGGAGATCAACCGGTCAGTCTTTGTGGGCGATGAAGTCGTCGACCTGTTTGCGGGTGTGGTAGGAGGGGATGGTCTCCCATTCGGTGCAGCACAGCGCGCCCACGGCGGACGCGAACCGGGCCGCAGCCGCGAGGTCGCGCCGCCCGCCCTGCTCGCCGATCGCGACGCACAGGCCCGCGTTGAAGCTGTCGCCGGCCCCGTTGGAGTCGACCACGTCCACCTTGAACGGCGGGACCTCGACCGACCCGTCGCGGCTGAACACGGCCGCGCCCTTGTCGCCCAGGGTCATGACCACGGCGCCGGCGCCTCGGTCCATCAGCTTGGCTGCGATCTCTTCGTTGCTGATAGGGTCGTCGGGGGCGAGTCCGACGCATACGCGCGCCTCGGTCTCGTTCGGGGTAATGATGTCCACGTCGGACAGATCCACGTCGGTCAGCGGCACGGCGGGAGCTGGGTTGAGCACGGTGGTCACGCCCTTCTCCTTGCAGCGCTTCATGGCGTACAGGGCGGTCTCCAGCGGGATCTCGAGCTGGGCGAGGGCCACGTCGCAGCCGGCAAGGGCATCGATGTTCGCGTCGATGTCGGCGGGGGAGAACTCGCCGTTGGCGCCCATGTCGACGACGATGACGTTGCGGGCGTCCTTGTCCTTGACGATGAGGCCCACACCGGTGGGCTGCGAGCCGGTGACGCGCACGCCGTCGTCGGCGATGCCCTCGTCGGCGAGCAGGCGGCGGAACTCGCGGCCGAAGTTGTCGTCGCCGACCACGCCCACGTAGGTCACGTCGGCGTCGAGGCGGGCGGCCTGGACGGCCATGTCGCTGCCCTTGCCGCCGTAGGTCTCGCGGTAGTCGCGGCCGATGAGGGTCTCGCCGGGCTGGGGGATGCGGTCCGCGGTCATCACCAGGGCCTTGGCGTACGAACCGATGATACCGAGTTTCATAACAAATCAGCTCCTTTGCTGACGGAAGACGGAAGTGTGGCGGGTGTTGTGGGTGGGATCGCGGCGGTGCGGAGGTTGGGGTGTCGTCTCGCCGTCCGATATGCCGGCTGATGCCGTTCCGGATGCGCGAATGGGACTTCGCGGCAATACCGGAATGCCGTGTACCGCGGATCCCGTAAGCGTGGATCCCGTATATCCGGAATCGATGCGTCGAACGCGCCACGCGAATGGATGGGGGATTGGAGAGGTGGAAGGGTGGATGGGTATGGATGACGAGGTCCCCCGCGTCGGTTGCGGGGGACCTGTTAGAGAGAAGAGGAGATGTACGAGTTCGGTACAGGGGGAGGGAACGCTTTAGTAGGCGTTTTCGTCGCCGACCAGGCCGTCGACGATCTGGGTGGCGGAGCTGGTGCCCACGAGCTCGGCGCCGGCCTCGAACAGGGCCTTCATCTTCTCCAGGGAGTTGACCTTGCCGGAGACCTTGACGCGGGTGACGTCATTGGCGGCGGCGGCGAGGATCCTCACGTCGTCCACGGTCGCGGCGCAGCCGCCCACGCCCCAGCCGGAGGAGTTCTTGATCCAGTCGATGCCGGAGGCCACGGCGATCTCGGAGGCCTGCTTCTTCTGCTCGTCGTTGAGGAAGCCGAACTCCAGCATGGCCTTGCAACGCAGGCCCTCCTCGTGGGCGATGCGCACGATGGTGTTGAGCTCCTCGGCGTAGGCGTCGATCTCACCGCCGACCAGCAGGCCGGGGTTCGGCGGGAAGTCGAACTCCTGGGCGCCGGTCTTGGCCAGCTCGCGCAGGGCGGCGATCTTCATGGGCAGGGTGTCGTTGGCCTGCGGGAAGTTCAGGGTCGTGGCCACGGACACGCCGGTGCCCTTGAGGATCTCGGCGGCCAGGTCGCAGTAGCAGGGGGCGATCATCGCGGCGTCGAACCCGTACTCGGCGCAGGTCTCGATGTGCTTGACGACCTGCTCGCGGGTGAGGTTCGGGTTGACGTTGGTGTACTGGATCGCCTTGGCGATCTGCTTCTTGTCATTGAAATCAATCATGATTGCTTCTTTCCTTGTAGTTGGGTTGTTGTTGTCAGGTCTTTGAGGAACTCGAACGAGTCCGGTTAAGTTCTAGATGATTCCTGTTTTGCTTCATCGTTGAACCAAACGGTAGTATCATTTAAACCCGATCGGACGGTAATGTCAAACTTCCGACACGCCGATTCCGATGCGAAGAACGTGATATGGGGATGTGGCCGCGACGCGGTCGGTCACAATATGGTCGATCGCAACATGGCGGGTCTCCGCATCGAAGGCAGTCACTCGGTTGCTGTGGTTCGCAGCCCGGACGCCTTTCCGATGCCGCCTGACGTGACGGCCGGCTGCGTAGACCCTTGCGTAGCCGTGGCGTGTCGGAAGTTTGACATCTGGAAAGAATAACGGTTTAATAAAGATCACCGATGGTTCAACGATGAAGCATAAAAAGCATCATAAGAGAAAAAACATCATGGGAAATCTTCCCTCCGGAAGGTTCTCCCGACAGTCAATCGCCAGGCCGCATCCTGTGGCCGTCCGCTCCGATACGGCCGGAAACGTGGCCGCCGAACAGACAACCGACGAACAGACTACCGCAAGCCGGCGGGTAGCACCGACCGGCAATACGGACGAATACGGATAACACGGACAACGTAGTTCCGCGAACTCTAGGGGGGTTCGATATGGGTTCCTATCGACTTGAGGTGCATGTCAGCCCCGCAGGATCCCCGTACGGCGACGGCAGCAAGGACTACCCGACCCGCACGCTGGACGCGGCTCTCGCCATCGTCCGCAGACTGCGCGTCCGCACCCAGCCCGTCACCGTGTGGATGCACGGCGGCGACTACGAACTCGGCCATACGCTGGAGCTCGGTCCCGCCGACAGCGGCATCACCTTCGCCGCCTGGCGGGGCGACGACGGCGCCGCCACCCCGGAAACCGTACGGGTCACCGGCGGCGAAACCATTCGCGACTGGCATGAAGACAGCATCGACGGCAATCCCGTCTGGGTGGCTGCAGCCAGTCCCGAAGCCGGCCGCACGCTGTACGTGAACGGCGACCGCGTACCCCGTCCGCGACTGCCGCACGAGGGATATCTTCGCGTATCCGAGCAGCGGGGCCTCGACGTCAACGCCGATCTCAACTCCACGTTGTTCAGCGGCGCCAGCGCCTTCACCTTCAACGCTGCGGACTCCGAATACGCCGAAGAACTGGCCAATATCAAGGCCTGGCCCGGCATGGAGGCCGTGATCCCGCATTTCTGGATCGAGGAGCGTCTGCCGATCAAGACCATCGCCGCGAACGGCACTGCCGCGAACGACGACACCGCACAAAACGACGCCGTACAGAACATCACCGCGCAGAACGCCGCCGATACCGACATCGCAGTCACCTCCGACTATCAGACCATGCTGTGCCTCAAGGACGGCGACGGCGACGCGATGGCCCGCTTCTACCTCGACGGCGTGGCCGAGGAACTCGGCAAACACGCCGGCGAATGGCTGCTCGACCGTGAAGGCCAGCTCGCCACCGACGCCCGGCCCAACGGATACGGTCGCAGCGTGGTGCTGTACGCGCCGGGGGAGAACGACTCCATCGACGACTTCACCGCCGTGATTCCCCGAGTCGGCCAGCTCGTCACCATCACCGGTAACGCGGCTGCCATCGCCCACGACATCCGCTTCGAAAACGTCGGATTCGCCTACGCCGACTGGTCCCAGGCCCCGGCCGCACGACCGCCGTTCCAGATGCGCGAGGATCCGGTGCTCGACCCGAACGTGCTCTACGCCTCCGATCCGCAGGCCGCCTCCACCGTACCCGGCTGTATCGGCCTGACCTTCGCCGAGGACTGCACCTTCGTCGACTGCGTCATCGAACACGTCGCCGGCTATGCGATCCGCCTCGACCGCGGCGTACGCGGCACGCTGATCTCCGGCTGCACGATGCATGACCTCGGCGCCGGCGCACTGGCCTGCGGCGGCGATCCGAATCCGCGCGACCCCGGCTTCAACACCTGCAACGAGATCAGCGACTGCGAGATCTCCGACGGCGGCAAGGTCTACCCGCACGCCGTGGCCGTGCTCATGCGTCACGGATCGCACAACACGGTGGCCTGCAACGAGATCAGCCGCTTCCATTCCAGCGCCATCGCCTGCGGCTGGCGTTGGGACTACGGCGAGAACCACAGCACGTTCAACCGCATCGAAGGCAATCACATCCACCATCTGGGCGGTCCGAAGCTCGACTGGTTCGGCGCGATCTACACGCTCGGCGTCTCCCCGGGAACCGTGGTGCGCGGCAACCTGATCCACGACGTCCGCGCCGCGCAGTTCGGCGGCTGGGGCATTCTGGTCGACCCGTCCACCTCGGGGATCGAGTTCAGCGGCAATGTGATCCACCACGTCTCCAGCGAATGCCTGCACATCAAGACCGGCCTGAACAACGTCATCACCGGCAATCTGCTCGCCCACGGCGGCACCGGCCAGATGTCGCTGGCCGTGCCGGAGGGCCACACCGCAGCGGTGGTGATGCACAACGTCATCGTCGGCGCCGGCACCCCGGCGTTCGCCGGCAGTCCCGGATCGGGCAGCGCGGCCGACATCAACCTGATCTCGGACGCCAACATGATCTGGGACGATTCGGACGGCGAACAGGCGATGATCGCCGCGGACGGCGTCATCGCCAAGGACGCCGACGGTTCCGACCGCTGGACATGCACCACCCCGCAGGGCGAGGCGTGGACGGCCAAGGGCAACGACGTGCATTCGGCGATCGCCGACCCCGCCGTCTCGTTCAACCCCGACGGATCGGTGACGCTGCACGACGAGTCGGCATGGCGTGTGCAGGGCATCACCCCCGTCTTCTCCGGCACGCAGGGTCCCCGTCCCCGATCCGACAGAGGATGACGGACGGACGAACAACCAACCAACGGCACAGCAAAGGCAGGCACATCATGAAGATCACAGGCTACCGATCCATTCACACCGTGCATAACTGGGGTCACCCGATCGGCGACGTCAACGGTTCCATCGAATCCGGCGTCACCGAGGTTCCGATCCTGATCGTGGAGACCGACGAAGGCCTCGAAGGCATCGGCCTCGGCGGACACAACGGCATCGAACGCGTGTTCCCCGCCGTCGAAGGCGAGGATCCGCGCGCGGTGACCGCACTGTACGATCGGATGCTCGGCCGGGTGTTCAAAAGCGGTCACGCCGGCGAGGTGTTCGGCGCGATCGGCGTGCTCGACATGGCCCTGTGGGATCTCAAGGCGAAGATGGCCGGCGAACCGTTGTGGCGCACGCTCGGCGCGCGCGACCGGTTCGTTCCCGGATACGCCTCCTGCCTCGACGGCCCGGTCCCTGAAGCCGATCTGCCCGCCCTGTGGGGCGAATGGGCCGACCGCGGATTCCACGCCGTCAAGGTGAAGGGCGGCGCCGACATGGACGCCGATCTGCGCCGACTGCACCTGGCCGAGGAGGTCTTCGGCGGCGGCAAGGGCGGCAACGGCGGCGGCAAGGCCGAGATCTTCTTCGACGTCAACGAATCGTGGAGCAGCGTGCAGGCCGTGCGCCGGATCAAGCGGATCGAACGCGAGATCGACCTCGCGTGGATCGAGGAACCGGCCCGCCGCTGGGACGCCGACGGTCTGCGTCATGTGCGCGAGCATGTGACCACCCCGGTGGCCTCTGGCGAGAACCTGACCGGTCTGGAGCAGTTCAAGCCGCTGATCGACGCGAAGGCCGTCGACGTGGTGCAGACCGGCAGCTGCTGGGGCATCACCCACGCCCTGCGCGTGGCCAACTATGCGTTCGCGAACCATCTGCCGTACAGTCCGGTGGGATACAACGCGAACCCGGTGGCCGCGGCCGCCGCGTCGATGCCGAACCACATGATCATCGAGATCCAGGCGCTCACCCCGCCGATCGGCATCACCAGCGATCAGACCATCGAAGACGGCGGCATCGTGCTCGGCGACGAGCCCGGCCTCGGCTACAGCGTGGACGAACAGGCCATCGCCGAGGAGCGCCGTGCCGGTACGTGGACGATCGCGGCCGGACCGCATGTCCGCCCGGCCAACGCGGGATTCCGGATCTGACGATCGGGCGATCTCGACCAATCAATCATCAGACCAACCGACCAATCACCATCAATAACAAAGGAGTTACTCACATGGAAACCAGGAAGCTCGGCAACACCGGTCTTGAAGTCCCGATCCTCAGCGTCGGCGGCGCCCCGCTCGGCGGCGAGTACGGCGAGGTCAACCAGGATCTCGTCAACGAGACCATCCAGGTGGCCTTCGAGAACGGCATGAACCTCATCGACACGTCGCCGTGGTACGGCCGCACCCAGTCCGAGAAGAACATCGGCGTGGGCCTCAAGGGCATCGACCGTTCCTCCTACATCATCACCACCAAGTGCGGCCGCTACGAGCCCGGCAAGTGGGACTTCTCCACCGAGCGCATCAAGCGCAGCGTTCCGGAGAGCATGGAGCGCCTCGGCCTCGACTACATCGACGTGGTCGAGTGTCACGACATCGAGTGGGGCGACATCCATCAGGTGATCGACGAGGCGCTGCCCGTGCTGCGCGACTACAAGGAGCAGGGCATGATCGGCTTCATCGGCGTGACCGGCTACGACCTCGACCTGCTGGAGAAGGTGGCCGTCGAGGAGGAGCTCGACACCATGATGACGTACTGCAACTACGATCT